>OZ243107.1:3208200-3519000 GCA_965212245.1 Owenweeksia sp.
TGGTTGCGCCAATCAGCAGTAATCCTCCGGTGGTCTCCCTGTCCAGAAACTTACGGGCAGTCTCTCTGATATATGCTAATCCGGAGTTGCTATTTTCTATTGACCGATCCATTCCTTCGCCTCTTCCTTATCCTGAAGGTCAAAATATCTGACTTCTGAACCCGTAAACAAATCTGTGGCTTTGGCCGCCCATTCCTGCCATTTTTTATCTCCTACAAATGCCATTTTGCCATAATCTGATAAATGTGCGGCATCTGTCTTTAGGTCTTCCCATAAACCTTCCATCTCGTAGCCCTGGAAGTCTTCTATCTCAAAGTAAAAATGAACCTTCTGGCCTTTTTTAATAATGTTATGAATGAGCAAATGGATTTTTTCAACATCTCCCTTGGTGATTTTGCCGCTGATTTTAGCTGCAATCAAGTTGTCGATTCTTGTGTTCAGTAGCTGTATCATTATATTCACTTTTTGATTTATACTAAATTAAGTGTGTTTTTTACAATTTGCTTCTGGCATAACCAACTTCCACGTAACGTTTCTATTTTCAATTGGCCGTATAAACTTTCCCTCTTTGCTTTGGCTCTATTCCCTGATCGACTTACCGGACTTAACCCGGTATGCATCCACTATTTCCGTTACATAAATAATCCCATCGCCCGGCTCTGGTGTTTTTGCTTTGCCGATGATCAACTGTACGGCCTTTTCCACTTCCTCATTCTGGCATACCAGCTCCAGTTTTACTACTGGGCTATCCGTAATATGAAAATCCAGGGAAGGGGCGGCCCCTTTGGCTTTATGGGCTCCTGTACCTTCGGCCTGAGAGATGGTCATACTTTTAAAACCGATTTCGCTCAGCGCTTCGATGACCACCTGTGCCCGCTTGGGCTTGATATATGCTTTTATTTCTTTCATCTCTTTTAACTTACCAATTAATGACTATGCTCTGTTTCTCCTTTGCCCATTTCTGCTAAAATGTAATACGCTCCGTTGCCTGCTATTTGTGCATCTTTTGGTAAGGGTTTCAAAAGTTTAACTTCCGTATATCCATTGCTGGTAGCACCAGTTATCACTTCTACCATTTCAAAACCCCACTTGCCTTCTTCATGCCCTTCATGGTGTTCGTCTTTGTCGCTATCGTGTGCATGTTCATCACTACTTTGTTCTTCTTTTTCGTGGCCATGATCATGTTCTTTACCTTCTTTTTTAACAAAAATGTAGGTTTTGCCTTCCTCAGTAACTATCGCATGTTCAGGAAGCACATCCGCTTCAACATCATTGGCAATTATTTTACCTTGGATATACATACCAGGTAAAAGTTTGGAGTCTTTAGTTATAATGTCAGCATGTACATGAATGGCTTTAGGGTTTTCTTCAAAGGCAGGGCTGATGGCAAAAACCTTTGCTTCCAGTTCTTTACCTGATACTCCTGTAGTGGTAAAGTATATTTTCTGCCCTATCTTGATTTTATCAATGTCTTTTTCAAAAACCATAAGATCAGCATGTGTTTTGTCGCTATCAACGATTTCAAATACTTTGGTAAGCGGTTCTATGTAAGAGCCTATGTTGGTTTCTACTAAACTTACTATGCCATTAATAGGAGCAGTAAGATTTACTAGGGGGAAAATTCTTCCTTTGGCTACTTCCGCACTGTTGATGCCTATCATATTCAACTTTGCTTTAAGTGCTTCTGCATTTGATTTGCTGTTCAAATAATCAGCACTTGTTTTTTGGAAATCTTTACCAGAGCCTACTTTTTCCTCATATAGTTTTTTCTGTCTTTCGTACTCTTTTTCAAGATATTCCAAACTGTTTACGGTATTGATGTAATCCTGCTGGATTTGAATGAAATCAGGGTTTTCAAGCGTAGCCAATACTTGCCCTTTGCGAACCTTGTCTCCTTCAAAAACATTTACTGATTTTACGATACCTCCTATTACATGACTAACATCTGCCTTATCCTGAGGAGCCATTTCTAATGAGCCGGAAGCAGACACGGCAATGTTTAGCGTTTTCTTTTCAATTTGAACGATTTTTAAGCCAATGGCATCCATTTGCAGCTCAGTTAATGAAACGATTCCTTCTTCTCTCTCTTCATGCCCTCCATGTCCTTCTTCTTCTCCATGTTCATCTTTTTCTTTGGGTGATGTATTGCTACAAGCAGACAACAGGGCTACCATTGCTATTATTCCAAGAATGGATTTTATGTTCTTTTTCATGTTATACTATTTTTAAACTGTTTAATTTTTTTGAATGAAAGATTATTTTCCTGCTAAATATTCAATAGCGATGATGGATTGATTATACTGATTAAGAATATTCAGGTAACTGTTTTTTATTTCCAAGCCATTAGTCAACCCCTGGATGTATTCTACATAGTCAATGGCTCCACCCTCAAAGCTTTTAGTTGAATTTGATAGGATTAATTCTGCTTGGGGTAGGGCATTGGCTTCGTAGGTATCAAGTGTGTATTTAAATTTCAAATAATCCTGAACAACTCTTTCATATTCACCCAGCAATGTTGTTTGATAATAGGTCGCCTCTGTTTCAGCTTTAAGTTGGTTTAGTTTAGCTGCTTTAACACGGGCTATATCAGGTTTTGCCCATAGCGGAATTGAAATGGTGGCTTGTACACCTGTAAACCGCTGACTACTGCCATAGAATTGCTCTGTGCCGTTAACATTGTAATAACCAATTAAAGATTGATTAAAATAACCAATAGAAAAATCAGGTAAAAACTGTGCTTTATTCACAGCCTTTTCTTTTTCTCTAACCGCAATTAGGTTGTTTAAATATCCCAAGTAGGGATTGCTGGCTATTATCGCAGTATCTAATGTGAGGTTTAATTCCTTTTTGGGATTAAAATCATCAATAATATCAACAGGGCTGGGACTATTTAAAAGAGCTTGTAATCTACTTTTGTAGCTTTTTATATCCGCTTCATTTTGAGCTATAACTGCTTTTACGGCAGTTACTTTAGATTCAGCAGTTACCTTTTCTAACAAGGTTCCTGCTTCAGTTTGATACCTTAATTCAGCTGCTTTTAAAAACTTGATATACATACTATCCTGATAGCGAAGCAATTTGTTTCTATCCATCAAATACGCGAGTTGATACCAGGTTAATTTTATTTCCTTAATTAACTCGTTCTCGGTAATCGCTTTTTCAAGTTCCCCTGATTTTATATTGGCTTTTGCCAATCCACTTTTACTTGAATAGACTGTAGGGAACTGAAATTTTTGGTCAATCGAAAACGCAAAATCATTTTCAAAGCTGTTGTATTGCCCATATTGGACACCCACATCAGTTTTACCTAAATCAAAGCTCGTTCCTTTTAAGACTCCTAATCGTTCAACCTCTGTTTCAGCAGCCTTTACATTTCCGTTATTGCTCAATCCAAAGCTAATCGCCTCATCCAAAGTGAGCTGTTTGACATCACCAACTTGAGCCTGAGCGGTTTGACCAAATAAGGTAAATGCTCCAATCAAAGGAATTATTAAAAGGGTAGCGATACTAGCTCCGCCCATATTGAAGCCTTCATTGGAATCACTTTTAAGCTTTTTGCGTTCCGCTCTTGCCTCTACTATACTGTATAAAATTGGGATAATAATTAATGTTAGGATAGATGCCGTAAGCATACCACCAATTACAACAGTTGCCAAAGGACGTTGCACTTCTGCTCCAGAAGAAGTAGAAATAGCCATTGGTAGAAAGCCCAATATGTCAGTAGAAGCTGTTAGAAAGATTGGACGTATTCGCTCTTTGGTTCCTTTGATGATCCGCTCCTTCAAACTCATACCTTCTTCTTTAAGTTCGTTCATACTGCTTATGAGGACGAGACCATTTAATACCGCAACTCCAAACAAAACGATAAATCCAACTCCGGCAGAAATACTGAAAGGCATATCTCTTAACCAAAGAGAGAATATACCACCTATGGCAGAAAGCGGTATTGCCACATAAATCATAATGGTTTGGCTAAATGATTTTAAGGCAAAGAATAGGAGTACGAAAATTAAGGCCAGGGCAATTGGTACAACAATCATTAGTCGTGATTTTGCTCTTTGCAAGTTTTCAAATGATCCGCCATATTTAATATAATAGCCTGGTGGCAAGTCCAGTTGAGTATCTAACTTCTCTTGTATTTCATTTACCACAGATTCTACATCTCGTCCCCTTACGTTTATCCCTACATAAGTTCTACGATTGGTTCCTTCTCTTGAAATTTGCATAGGACCACCTTGATAGCTTATACTAGCCACCTCTTTTAAAGGTAACTGCTGTCCATTAGGTAGTTCTACATAAATATTTTTGAGGTCATTGATGCTAGTTTTATGCTCATCTTTTAGTCGAACAACTAAATCAAATCGTTTTTCACCTTCAAAAATAACACCTGCTACTTCGCCACTAAACGCGGTTCTTACAATCGTATTAAGTTCCTGAACGTTTAAACCGTATTGTGCAAGTTTCTCACGTTCATACTTAACTGTCATTTGGGGTAAGCCTTTGGTTGCTTCTACTTTTATATCAGCTACTCCTTCCACAGTTCCTATAATTTCTGACATTTTTTGTGCGTAGCTCGCTAAAGCGTCCAAGTCTTCACCAAAAAGTTTAATGGCAACATCTTGCCTTACACCAGTCATTAATTCGTTAAATCGAAGTTCTAAGGGTTGCGAAAATTCATAATTCACTCCCGGAATAAAGGCTAATTTATCTTTGATTTTATCAATGAGTTCTTCTTTGGTTTCAGCCGAAGTCCATTCAGACTGAGGTTTCAGGATAATGAACATATCGGCAATATCCATTGGCATAGGGTCGGTTGGTAACTCTGCCACACCAATACGAGAAACCATTTCGGTTACTTCAGGAAAATTATCCAGTATGGTTTTTTCAATTAAAGAAGATACTTTTTCGGTTTCTTCTAATGAACTACCAGGTTTTAATAGGGCTTGCATGGCAATATCTCCTTCATCCAGTTTTGGAATAAATTCTCCGCCCATTCGTGAAAAAGTGAATATAGCCAGTAGGAGAAAAGCAACAGAGATAGAAAGAATAAGCGTCTTTCTTTTTAAAGCTTTTTGAAGCAGAGGCTCGTATTTGTCTGCCATCCAGATGATAGCCTTGTCTCCCCACATTACTTTTTGAGATGGTTTTTTACTCATAAACAGAGCTGAAACCATAGGGACGTACGTTAGGCAAAGGATCATTGCACCTATTACAGCAAAACTGAATGTCATTGCCATTGGTGTAAACATTTTACCTTCTACTCCTTGTAGCGTTAGAATAGGAATAAATACGATTAAAATAATAAGCTGCCCAAAAAAAGCGGCATTCATCATTTTACTGGATGATGTATTGGATATTTCGTCCAAGTCTTGTTGCGAAAGTCGTCCGTTAACCGTATTTCTAACCCTTTGTGATATGTAGAAGGCGACACTTTCTACAATAATCACCGCACCATCTACTATAATTCCAAAATCTATTGCTCCTAAACTCATTAGGTTTGACCAAACACCAAAAATATTCATCATGATGTAGGCAAATAAAAGCGAGAGTGGTATGGTAGATGCGACTATTAAACCACCTCTGAAATTTCCTAAAAACAATACCAATACAAATATGACTATCAAACCTCCTTCCAAGAGATTGGAAGAAACTGTGCTGGTTGTTCTTTCAATTAAAGAAGCTCTATCAATAAAGGGTTGAATGCTTATGCCTTTAGGTAATGATTTTTCAATTTCCACCACACGGTCTTTTACTCTTGCTATTACATCATTAGAGTTTTCGCCTCTTAGCATTAATATCATTCCACCAACAGCATCTCCTTCTCCATTTTTAGTAAAAGAACCAAAACGTACAGCGTGACCAAACCTCACAGTAGCTACATCCTTTATTAAAATAGGAATATCATTTTCCGTAGTAACAACAATGTTTTCCAAATCTGTTAATGATCTGGCTAATCCTTCTCCTCTAATAAAATTGGCCTTGTGGTCTTTTACAATATAAGCTCCTCCAGTATTTTCATTATTAATCTCAAGGGCTTTAAATATTTCCGCTATGGTAATTCCCATACTTTTCAATCTATCAGGGTCAACCGCTATTTCATACTGCTTTACCCTACCACCGAAACTATTTACTTCCACAACGCCCGGAAGCATAGCCATTTGTCTTTTTACAATCCAATCCTGATAGGTTCTTAAATCAGTATCAGTGTATTTATCTTTATAGCTGGAATCTACCGCCAAGGTATATTGGTAAATCTCGCCCAATCCTGTGGTTATGGGTCCCATAAAAGGTTCTCCAAATTTTTGAGGAATAGAAGCTTTTACATCAGCTAATTTCTCCGAAACCAGTTGTCTGGGCAAATAAGTCCCCATATCGTCTTCAAACACAAGAGTTACCACGGATAATCCGAAACGTGAAATGGAACGAATTTCTGTAATGCCGGGTAGATTAGCCATAGCGACCTCTACAGGATAGGTTACAAATTGCTCTATATCTTCGGTTCCGAGATTTGGAGAGGTGGTAATTACTTGTACCTGATTATTAGTGATGTCAGGTACGGCATCTATTGGTACTTCTTTCATGGAATAAATTCCAACACCAACCCAAGCTAACATCATCAATCCTATGATGAGCTTGTTCTTTATTGAGAATAAAATTATTTTGTTAATCATAAGACTTTTAGATTATTTGAAGTGAGTAGAAAAGTAGTGCACCGCTCTAGCAACGATAGCCATAATCAGTATTATGCAAGCCAGCGTGATGAAAAACCACTTTATCATTAATAGCAAAGTGATTTTGCCTTTTCTCTTTTTTCGGCTCCTTTTCATACAAGCCAGAATTTTTAAACATGAATAAGATGTGCTCGGAAACAAGCACCACGTAAACTAAATAGAAAGCTTTCTGAAAAAGGTGAATTAAGCGAGAGCCAATCCCGCTTAGACATATTTAGCCCTTAGAAAGCAAGGGTGTTATGCCCTAGGGGGAATAAACATATCGAATAGATCGATACTTGAGAAGTTTTTCTTGTAAGAAGGGATAACGGAAATGACAGGTATTGGTGAGGTTGCCTGTGTCGCTTCGGGAAAAGTAACATGAACATGACAGCAGTGGCACGAACATACAGGGCTGCAAAGGTCGTTTGTGTTTGAATTGTGATCGTGGCCAGAATGGGAACCTGCAGACATCTCTATATGCTGAGCACTATCAATACCGGAATTTGCTAGCCCATCTGTACACATGACAAAGGACAAGCCCAGAAAATATACCGCTAATATGTAAGACAACATTTTCAAAACGATGGCAAATTTAAATTTTTTTATTAAACCTATAGAAACCAAGAGATAAAATTATCTACAAATTCGTAAGGCCGTTAAAGTTCGCTTCGCTCCTAAAACCGCCTTCCTACCTCTCCCCTTTTGATTCGTTAAGGGATGCCCGCGCCCAAACCCATAAAAAAAATGGAAACTTAATTCACTCCTCGGAAAGAGGAGAATTGGTTTGCAGAAGGAAATTCACGTACAGCCTTTCTGGCAAGCCCACGCTTTCAGGCTCCGCTGCACTGCGCCTGAACCCAAAGCTATGTTTACATAATGCAGTACATTATATGACAAACTTGTCATAGAGATTTGATTATCAATTAGATATACGTTCACAAGTTGGTCCATATAATTTAGTATTATGTAAACCAGCAAAGCTGGGCCTCAAAATTTCGTTTTCTCAAGGAAATCTTTTTAGTTCTCGTCTGGCTAGAAACTTCTCGTTTGACGTTTGTCCATATAATTAGTCGCTATGTTAAATTGCCGCGCGGCCTTTGCCCTTCATTGGCTTCCAAAGGCTCTTTGCACTTTTTTCAAAAGCTCTCACAAAGAGCTCTTTTCCCGCCAATCCAGCCGCACCCCCAGGCTCAGCCAACCGCACATGAAACCCCTTTCTTTTTTCGGCCAACGCGCAAAAAATTATTCTTAAAATTCGTTCCTACGATAAAATGTACGGGTAAAACTGAAATACGTAAATCTCAGCGTTTAGGAATTCAGCTTTTGTCTATTATTGAAAATTCGGATAGTTACTGTGTATGGTGTGATCCGGCTCGCCAGGCTGTGTAAGTTTTCAGTGGTGCTCGCAAAAGGCTTTTTTATTCTTTTGTCTTGATACAAAAGAAACAAAAGATCAAGAAGAAAATATGCTGCCTACGCGCTCTTTGTGGCTTGGCCTAATGGCCTTGCCGCTATCGCGTCAACATCAAAGCCCAGGACGATGGCTCTTTGATGCAGCCACAAATTCACCCCAACGCTGGCCCGCATTTTCTTCGGGCCAACGCGCAACGCTCCGAAACAGCTTCTGTTTTACATAATATTATCAGTTGTCGTTATCCGCGCCAGAAAGAATGCCAAAGGTATGGTCGGAAGCTCGGGAAATGACAAGGGAAAATAAATCAAAGCCGATTGCTACGCAAACCGCTTTGCCCTTGCATTTGCCTCACTTCTCCCATGTGGGACTCGCATGCCCTGGCGCTGGTTGCCGGGGCTTCACTTAAATCTTTCTATTATGTATGATTTTCTCGTTGTTCTGGAGTTTCCGGGCATGAAGTTTCCAAAGTCTTTAAAGTCTTTTGAGGTTATGGCATCCAATCGCTATGCTGCGCGTAAGCTGGCCATGCATAAGTATTGCAAGCATGCTTTGTGGTGGGCGGCAGTTCTTAAAACATGGGGGCCGTAGGTTCCCTTTTTGCTCAACTCCCCTACCGTAAATGAACTATATCTGGAACTCAGATCGGGGGCAAACCAAGCTCCTCTAAAAATTGATTGTGCTTTTCACGAGCTTTAGAAGCCTTTTTTTCAATTTCAATCAATTGGATATTAACCTCCTGAAGATCAATTTTCTCTTCTGGCTTGGCAGTGCTTACATACCTGGAAATATTCAGATTGAAATCATTTTTCTCAATCTCTTCCATTGTAACCCGTCTTGCATAACGCTCAATTGATTCTTCGGGTCGCTTTTGATAGGTTTCAACTATCTTGTTGATATGCTTTTCTTCTAAACTGTTTTGACGTTTGCCAGGCTTGTAGTTTTCACTAGCATTAATGAATAATACGTCATCTTCGTTTTTACATTTTTTTAAAACCAATATGCAGACGGGAATTCCTGTTGAGAAAAAGAGATTGGATGGTAATCCAATTACGGTATCTATATGACCGTCTTTCAGTAGTTTAGTTCTAATTCTTTGCTCTGCACCACTTCTGAACAACACACCATGCGGAAGAATGATAGCCATTGTTCCTTCTTCACTCAAATAGTGAAAGCCGTGCAGTAAGAAAGCAAAATCAGCAGCGGATTTTGGCGCTAATCCATGATTTTTAAAGCGAAAGTCTTCGCCCATGACCTCTGATGGATCCCACCGTAAGCTAAAAGGAGGATTAGCCACTACAGCGTCAAATTCCATTTTCTTTGCGGGATTCATTTCATTGAGTATGTCCCAATCATTGGTTAAGGAATCACCATGAAAGATGTCAAATTCAGAATCCTTCACCCCATGCAAAAGCATGTTCATTCGCGCTAGGTTGTAGGTAGTAATATTTTTTTCCTGTCCGTATATTCTATTAACAACGCCTCCCTCCTTTTCAATCTGATGTTTTACATTCAGCAGCAATGAGCCTGACCCACAAGCAAAATCAAATACTTTATCGAGTTTCTTCTTGACACCTGATTTGGGGTTCTGACTATCCAAGGCAACAATCTTTGACAAGATGGTAGATATTTCTTGTGGCGTATAAAACTCACCGGCTTTCTTACCTGAACCTGCTGCAAATTGACCGATCAAGTACTCATAAGCATCTCCCAAAGAATCACTATCTGTTGAGAATCCAGAAATGCCTTCTGCAATTTTGGTGATTATGGTACAGAGCTTTTTGTTTCGTGCTTCGTAGTTCTTACCAAGCTTCTCAGAATCAAGGTTTATTTCTGAGAACAGGCCCTTGAATGTGCTTTCAAATGATTCATTTTCAATGTATTTAAACCCTTTTTGAAGCGTGTGGAGCAACTCTCCACCCTGAATCCGTGCAAGCTCAGAGATACTATCCCACAAATAATCTGGCTTAATAACATAGTGCACTTTTCTGCGCATCTGCTTTTCAAAAGCGTCAATATCGGATGGGTTTTCTTTGTACCACACGGATAATGGCGTGCGCTTGTCATCCTCTTCCAAATTAGGATAATCGGAACCTAACTCCTTTTTCACTGACTGCTCATAATTATCTGATATGTAGCGTAAAAAGAGAAATGAAAGCATATAATCACGGAAATCATCCGCGTTCATCGCACCTCTTAGTTGGTCAGCTATGCCCCAAAGTATTTTGCCTAATTCATGTTGTTTACTTGCTGCCATATCTACTATGCATGTAAAATGAAGTTGTATTTATTCTGTATTGCGTTAAAAATATCAATGATATCTTTCTTATTATCAGGAACAGGCTCCCTAAGCTCATAGCGGAAAACGGATTTGTGTGCCATGGTATTTACCAACTGAGACTTTTTGTCGGGATCGGTTATGCCAATTTCCGTCAAAACGTGCGAAAAATTTCGTACACCTAAAAATGAACTGATGTTCTCTAAAATTTGACGTAGTAAAGCGAAGTGATAGACATATATCTTGTTAGCGTCAATTGCTTCTTTTAACGCCCGGAGCAGTTCCAAATGATACAGGAAGACCTCCTTTCTGGGCCCTACTAACTCAACTACGCCTTCATTATTCTTCAGTTTATAAATGTTAATCTGCTTCTCGTATTTTGAAGCTTTATCCCCCCTGGTTAACCAGTCTGCCAAAATGGAAAAGAAACCAATATGGTGCGTTGTGATGATTATTTTTCGGCTTTTAAAGTGCTTATCAATTAAGTCCATCAAAGATGAGATAGTAACGAAGATGTTGTGATCATCAAGACTTGATACAGGGTCATCAATGAAAAAATGTGTTGCCTGGTTGCCTTCACCCGTCCAGCCTTCTACATCAAAAAGAGCCAGGAAAAAGCACCACTTAAATATTTGTTCTTCTCCTCTCGAAATCTTGATTGCTGGATTTTCATTTTGGGCAGGTTCATCTTTTTTCTCTTCTTCTTCTTCTTCCTCTACTTCCTTGTCTCCCTCCTTGAGAAAAAATGTTATGGATTCTATGCCTTCTTTAAGTTCATCGAAATATTTAAAACGATAATCAAACTTCGGCTTATAGGGTGTAAGCTTTTCTTCAAGGGCCTTTTCATCTATTAGTGAATGAAACTGATTCAGGCTGCTTTTTTGAATAGTAAGCCTCACGTCTACACCATCATTTTCTTCGTCATTGTCCCAATTGAAAAGGTCTTCGCTATACGCATTGTAGTAAACACCGGAGTGATTTCCGTTATTTCTCTCTTTGGTCACGTCCTTATAACCTACTGATAGTCGGGTCTTTCCCGTTCCATTGAAAGCATAAATCAGATTGATGTTCTTCTCGAGATCAGCAACCTTGGTTGCTACAGCTTTCACACTATTTTGAAAATCATCACTCATACTTCAGATTCATTAATCGATGGAAAAAGTTGCTGCATCAACCCTTTCTTATGCCTTTCTAAAGCAGTTATTTTTTTGGATTGAGCTTCTATGAGGTTATCTGCATCAGCAAGACAGTCAACTATCTTTTCTTGCTCCCTTAGGTTTTTCGGAATCAATAATGGACAATTCAGCACATCATCTTTTCTAAGATTGGTTTGCTTAACTCCATCGTCAAACCGTAAGAAGTACGCATTTCTATTGAGAATGTAGAATAAGAATCTATCATTCACGCCAGTTGCTGTGAGTTTGCATATGCGTTGATTTACCGTATAAGTATCTTCTTGATCAACATAGAAACACTTTGCTATAGCTTTACCATTGGGAACGTCACTCAATACCATAAGAATATCTCCTTCCATGGCCAGGCAATTGGCAGAGTTTGTGTGTTTAACTACTTTTCCTTCTGATGAGATAAACTTTGAATTTACTACTATATAGCCTCCTGAATCTGATATTTCTTGTTCATGTGCCTTTCCGTTTTCATAATCAGCGATTTGTGTAAGAGTAGTTTCTTGCCATTCTCCGTCATCCTCAAACTCTGGAAAGCGCAATTGTGGAATTGTTTCTCCTTCAACAGGAAAAAGCTCTTGCAATAAGCCTTTTCTATGATCTTCCAGCGCACCAAGCTTTTCTTTTTCTGCGAATATTAGGTCATCTAATGATGAGAGGCAATCGGCTATTTTTTGTTGTTCATTCTTATCTTTAGGATAATAAACTCTAATTGATGATAATCTGGTACCTGAGATGCCCAAGACCTTGGCCCCTTGTGATTCTCTTTTTATCTGATTCCTAAGTCCATCAGACTTAAATAAATAGCCTGCAAAACCAGAAGCTAATTTATGATCAATTTGCCTTGCTAGAAGCGTATGTAAACCTGAAAGCAGCTTCTCACTATTTAGATTAACAATTTCAATGCTTTTACCTACATCGTCTACATCCTCAGAGGCATCAGCAAAAATCATATCCCTCTCTTTACAATAATTCTCATTATCAATCTTCTCAATTGAAACATCCGTGTTTATATATGGTACGGATTCCTTTGTTATATCAAATAGAGTAGAAAACTTAGTATGGATATCTCCGTAATGAATGTTTTTAACCTCACCAACTTCATAAGTTAGTTTATCTCTGGAAAGTGAATTAGTTACTTTGAGTGAATATATTTCAGAAAAGCCTTCTAACGACCATTCTGCATCTTTTTCGAACTCGGGAAAACGCACCCCTGGAACCATATTTTGTTTTTCGTTACTCATAAGCCGCTAATCCTATTATTTCACGGCCTTCGGCCAACCGGTTCAATAAAGGCAAAAGGTCATCAACTAATGCTAATTCTTTTTTGGTTCTTTCTTTCCAGCCTAATTCTAATGGTGCAAGCAATTCATTCAATTCCTCACCATCAAAGATCATCCGACTAATAATTTGATCTACAAAAGCTTTGAGACTTACGGCTTCCAGTCCGTATTTTTCAGCTAGCACAAGTATTTCTTTGTTCGACTTTTCCTCTTTAAAATGCTGATACCCCTCCCGTATTTGTTTTTCAGTTAATCCATCTCCTACTTCTAAGGTGTTGATGTAATCAATGATGTCATCTCGCTCCTCAATCAGGTTAGCACTAGAACTCAAAAGGTTGATCAACTGAGCACGTGTCATTGTTTGCCTGGAAGGCTTGGCTTGTGTGTATTGAGAGATTAACCCCATGATATAATCATAATCGATCACAGCCGAGGAAAACAAGACAAACTCAAAGTCCAATTGCTGAATATCTTCCGAAATGTTATCTCTCTTTTCTTGCTGTGATTTTAGTCGCTTCGCTGTTTCCAAATAAACGCTTCGGAAAGAGCGCAGATCATCTTCCGGTATGAGCTCTTGAATGGTATCAATTTGCTCTTGCTCGAGGTCGGTATATTGATCAAGCTGCGTTTTGAACCGCTGTATTTCTTTGAACTTGTTGATGAACTCTCCACGGGCTTCATCTCCTTTCAGATTATTCACCTCCGAAGGAGTACAATCCAAGCCTTGAGCATCCATGAACTTATTCAGGTTGTCTACAGCCTCTGTGTATTTGTCAATTACTTTAGGAGCCGCATCTACCAACCATATCTCTTTAGGGTTATCAACCTTAGCCCCGGAGAACAATGCAATGGCTTCGTTTACCGATTCTTCTTGTTGCCTGAAATCCAGGATATTTCCGTAAGGCTTGGTATCATTCAAAATTCGATTGGTACGGGAAAATGCCTGAATTAAGCCGTGATATTTCAGACTTTTATCTACATAAAGCGTGTTCAGGTATTTTGAATCAAATCCTGTGAGTAGCATATCCACCACTATTACAATATCAATTTTGTTTCTGTGGGCATAGTCTGCATTAGAGTACTTCTGATTTTTGATGCGCTGCTGTACGTCTTGATAGTATCCATCAAATTCACCAATAGAATGATTTGTATTGTACTGTTGATTGTAATCAGCTATGATCCTGGTTAATGCTTCCTTCTTCTTGTTGGGTTCTACAGAATTATCTGCCTTTTCCTGTGGCAAATCTTCCTGAATCTGCTGGATGTCTTTATTTCCCTCAGCCGGTGGCGAGAACACACAAGCGATATTTAGCGGCTTATATTGTTCATTCTCTTCGATTTGCTCTGCCTGTAACTCTCCAAATATCTCATAATACTGAATAGCATCATTTATGGAAGAAGTGGCCAGGAGGGCATTGAATCGCCTGTGATGCGTAGCTGATTCATGCTTATTCAGAATGGCATTTGCAACAGCCAATTTGTGTAAATCACTTCCAACGCTGACTATCCCATCGGGTTTGAAATAGTCGATATGGAACTTCAATACATTTCGGTCATCAATGGCATTAGTGATAGTATAGGAATGTAACTCCTTTTGAAAAACGTCTTCGGTTGTTTTGTAGGAAGCTTGTTGACCATCAATGGTTTTGTATGTGGCGTTTTGCTCGAATATAGGTGTACCAGTAAATCCAAATAACTGGGCATTGGGAAAGAACTCCTTGATCGCTTTGTGGTTTTCCCCAAATTGAGACCGGTGACATTCATCAAAAATGAAAACCACCCGTTTATCGCTAAGTGGTTCTAACTTTCCTTTGTAGTTCTTTTTGTTGGTTGGGTCGAGCGCAAGCCCCAACTTCTGAATCGTTGTTACAATTACCTTGTCGGCATAATCGGTAGAGAGCATTCGCTCCACCAGTTTGGCGGTATTTGTATTTTCTTCTACACTTCCTTCCTGAAACTTGTTGAACTCTTCACGTGTCTGCCTATCCAAATCTTTTCTATCCACTACGAAGAGACATTTTTCAATGTCCGGATTATCCTTTAATAAAGTTGAAGCTTTGAAAGATGTAAGGGTTTTACCACTTCCTGTGGTATGCCAGATATAACCATTACCCCTATTCTGATGTATGCAATCGACTATGGCCTTGACGGCATAGATTTGATAAGGTCGCATGATCAAAATCTTTTGTTCACTGGCTACCAACACCATGTATCGGCTGATCATTTGACCGAGAGTACACTTAGATAAAAACTTATCCGTGAAGTCATTCAAGTGATTGATTTTCTTGTTATTCTCAGCCGCCAGTTGGTAGATTGGCAAGAATTGCTCATCTGCATTGAAGCTAAAATGCTGATGATTGTTATTGGCAAAGTAATACGTTGTTGCTCTATTACTCACAATAAAAAGCTGCATAAAACTCAGCAAGGAATTGGTGTAGCCATTGCCTGGATCGGTCTTGTAATCCACAATTTGTTGCATGGCTTTTCTGGGGTTTACCTGAAGTGTTTTCAGTTCTATTTGCACTACAGGAATTCCGTTTATCAGAAGTATTGCATCATAGCGATGGTGGCTGTTATCAGTATTTATGCGTAACTGATTGATTACTTCAAAATCATTCTTGCACCATTCTTTTATGTTTACTAAAGTGTATTGAAGTGGTGTTCCATCTTCACGCTGAAATGTATTTCTTGATCGTAAACGCTTAGAACTGTCAAATACATCCGCTTCAATAATTTCTTCACGCAGACGTTGGTACTCAGAATCAGTCAGGTTCACTTTGTTTAGAGCCTCAAACTTTTGTCGAAAGTTTAGCTCAAGAGCGTGCTTATCGCGAATATCCTCACGATGAGTATATTTTAAATCAATTAGTCTCTCAATCAGCTCTTTTTCTATTTCAGCCTCTTTCGTCATTAATCTTCCTTTATCAATGATTTAACTTCCACCTCCAAAATCTTAGCAATCTCAAACAGAGTTTCCAAACTTGGCTGTCTCCGGTTTTGTACATAGGAGTTTACCATATTATAGCTTTTGCCAAGTTTTTCGGCTAACCATGTCTGTTTGATACCCCGCTCGTCTAATACCTCCTTGATTCGGTTCATTTGAATCTGGTTTCAAAAAGTTAAAAATAATTTCTTTTTTGGTTCATCTCACAATATGAGATATTTTTATCAACAAAGAAATCCTTAGATTTGACCTATGAACGTCCGCCTCAATAAAGATCAGAAAATTAAGCTGCTAAAGTCGGAAGACGTGTACAGCGTGATGCAACAGATATTGTTGCGCGAGAATAAAATTCAACGCAACCAGGAACACTTCTGGATCATTGGGCTAGACACGTCATTGAAAATCCTTTTCATAGAACTCATCGGGCTAGGTGCGGTGAACCGAGTGCATGCCAACCCGCCTGATGTTTTCCGAATGGCCATTTACAAACTGGCCGTAAAAGCCATTTTAGTACACAATCACCCGAGTGGCAACCTAGAACTTTCCAAAGAAGACAAAACCATGACCGACCACATGATGAAAGTAGGTGAGATTATTAAAATAGAAGTGGTTGACCATTTAGTAATCACCGAAACAGGCTACACCAGCCTTGCGGACGAGGGCATTATGGACGAACTGAAAAGGTCTGGTGCTTTTGAAGTGGTTGACAAAGAAAAGGCCGAAATGAAAACCTGGAAGCAGAAGATGGAAACGGAACGTCTTATTAAGGAAAGTAAGCTGGAAATTGCCAAGAGTCTCAAAGATGAAGGAATGGATATTGACTTTATCAAGAAGGTAACCGGATTATATAAGTGGGATATAAAGAAGCTTTGAGCCAGCTACCAGAATAATTTTTTTGCCCCCCTCTTGGTCGGCCTCCCTTGGCCTCCCTTTAAAAAAAGAAACGGGTTACATTACCCTGCCCTTATTTAAAGCTGCTTACCCCCCACTCCGCTGCGCTACGGGGGAGCACGCATCTTTAACCAAAGCAAAGTAACATAACGCGAAATTATAGGAAAAACTTACAAGTTTTGTCAAATAAGGATAATTGCGCTCCGTACCGTATTTACGTGCTCCTGGCATACATGCCATAGTTTTCCTATAATGATATTATGTCTCCGGCCCGATCTGCTATCGGGCCTCCGGGCTGCGCCCAAATAGAGTTCGCGTCTTCGAAAGCTTAAGAACTAAATTTCGTCTTCGGGTTTTTCCTATAATTAGCCATTATGTAGAAATAGCCGCATTTGCCAAAGCGGCTGACTTGGCTCCGTCTTCGAAAGCCATTAAGTTTCATTTTTTTGCCAACGCGCGGTTTTTGTTTTCACGAGCAAATAAGCCTCGCTGCACTGCGGCACATTTGCTCTTACAGAATTTCGTTTGTGCAGAAACTTTTTGGGATTCGTTTTCAACTACAACTGTAACCTCCGAAATCAGAAATACTTTTTTATTTTCTTTCCTCTTCATTTTGGCTTGAACCAAAACGAAGCAAAAGTTCAAGGCTCCATTTCTTCAAGGCCTAATTTCTTTGTAAAGCCAAGTTCGGCCGGGTGATCTCCTCAATTCTTCGGAGCTTCCCGGTCTCACTAAGGCTTTACTTTGAAAACCGGCCTTTCATAAATGAGGCCGGTCTCAACAAGAGCATTCCACAAAATATCATTTAGCTAATTTCAAAATCCGAACCGCCCCGCGCATTACAAAAGCGAATACGATTGCCCCTATAACCAAATCGGGCCATTTGCTGTTCAGGAAATATACCAGCGCTCCCGCCAGTATTACGCCCCCATTTACAATAATATCGTTGGACGTAAATATGGCGCTGGCCTGCATATGAGCTTCGTTAGTTTTGGCCTTGTTAATCAGCCAGAGCGAAATGAGATTTCCAATTAACGCCAGTATTGATATGATAATCATCCATTGAAACAATGGCGTTTCGCTTTCAATAAAAAACCTTCTTACTACTTCTGAAAACCCCAACAGTGCCAAACCCAGTTGAAAATAGCCGCTGATTTTTGCGACCTTTTTCTTTTTGGAAATGGCAGCGCCCACGGCAAATAGGCTCAAACTGTAAACGATAGAATCCGCCAACATATCCAGCGAATCGGCCACCAGGCCCATTGAGCGGGAAATTACTCCGGTAGTCATTTCTATTACAAAGAATCCGAAATTGATACCGAGCACCCACCACAGAACTTTGCGTTGTTGGGAATCGTCAGTGGCCAGAGGCATTTCTGCCTCTTCAGTGCTTTCCAAGGTGCTGTTCAGCTTCAGTGCATTTATGGCCTTGCTGATTTCCTCTGCGCCATCTTCGTGATAAACAGTGAGCAAACGACCCGGTAAGTCGAAAGAAAGTTGTTTGACCACATCCATTGGTTCCAGCTTCATCCTAAGCATTTCCTCTTCACTGGGGCAGTCCATTTTCTGTATTTTAAAAACAGTCTTTTTCACCGCATTTAGAGTTTGAGCTTAATTCCTCCGTTAATCAGAAAACCATCAAGCGGAGCATAGATGTCCCGGAAAACAGGGTTGGTGATAGTGCCGGTATTAATAGTATCAAAGCGGGTTTGCCTGGCATCAAGGAAGTTTTCAAAATTCAGGTAGATTGAAAAATTCTCCCAGAGTTTTTCGGCCATGAACCCTGCAATGACATACTCCTGCCCTGTAGTTCCATCGCTCAGCTTTTGAGGACTGTAATAATATGCTTCTAACCCTATTTTCCATTTTTCTTCTACTTCGTAAAATAGCACTGAGTTGATGCGGTGCTTTGGTGTTAAAGGCGCATCGAGCACTACACCGTTTTGATTAAGCCTTGCATCGGTATAGGTATAACCTAAAAACAGCTTGAAATCGTCATAACCAATTTTGATATTGGTTTCGGTTCCTCGTGTATCTATGTAGCCTTGAATGTTGTCGAATTGGTACAGTCCACTTGGCTGTAATTCAAGCAGCAAAGGTCTGTCCAGGTAGGTGTAAAAGAAAAGCTGGTTGATACTGAAACTTACTTCTTCGCCAATAAAGGTTTTATAATTTAGGTCGAAATTGCCGCCAATGCTACGCTCTAACTCATTTATCTTTTCGTCAATGGGCAACACATTTTGGAACTGTATGCGCTCACTTTCTTCTGTAAAAATGGTTGGTGCTTTATAGCCAAACCCTCCTCCTATGCGGGAAGATAATTTTTTGGAGATTTTGAAGAGAGCAGAAACTCTTGGAAGCAATACCAGCCCGTAGTCTAAAACATAATCAGTCCTCAAGCCCGTTTCCAGGTTGAGCCACTCAGTTGCTTTCCAGGATGATTGTGCAAATGCTCCAAAGGTGTTCAAATTATAGTTGCGAAGTTGGAAAGTGTCCAGTTGCTCTTCCTCAAAATGGTCGGTCCAAAGATTCAATCCTGTCACCCATTCAAACTTATCATTGCCACTGGCGTAGCTTGCTTCTGAGAATGTGGCGGTCTGTGTGCCTTCAAAATTATAGTCAGGAATAGAAATACTTCGGTTAAAATAACTTACGCTGTTTTTAAAATTGAACAACCCGTTTTTCGTCCTATGGTCGAGGTTAAATTGAGTGGAATAACGCTGTGTATTATTTTCCTCAAAATAGCTGTGAATGCTGTCCCCTTCTCCTTCAATAAATTGAATGTCTCCACCTAAGCGGTCTTCCACCGTAGCGTTTACTCCGAAGTTCAGTTTTGTTTTTTCGTTGAAATAAAGGAACAGCCTTGGGTTTAGCACATAGCGCTCATATTGCGGTATGGCAGACAGACCTATCCCCGCAGGGTCGTATGCCCAGCTTCTGTTGTGTGAGGCAAAAATGGTAGTACCTACCATATCGAAACGCTTGGAGTAAAAACCATTCAAGTCGAAACCTAAACCTGAATTTACATCCAGGTGAAAAAGTAAATTCCTTTCCTCTGAAGGTGTTTTGGAAATCAGGTTTATTAAGCCCGCAATTGCTCCACCTCCGTAGAGGGTAGATGCAGAACCTTTGATAACTTCCACCTGCTTAAGGTCCAGTGGCGGAGTTTGCAGCAACCCGAGTCCACTGGCAGCTCCTGAAAACAAGGGAAAGCCATCCTTGAGAATTTGCGTGTAACGTCCGTCAAGTCCTTGAATTCGGATAGAAGCATTCCCAGATGTTGCGGACGTGACTTGGGTTTGGATGCCTGTACTTTCGCTTAGGAGCATTCTAATGTCTCCGGCCTTCATATTAGCTTTTTCTCCTAATTCCTCTAAGCCAATAAATTCCATTCGGGTTGGAATTTCCTGAATGGTTCGGGTGCTTCTTGTAGAGGAAATTACAACTTCTTCCAACTCACCAGATTCTGATTCCATCTCAATTTCAGCAGGTTCATTGGTTTTCAGAGGAAAAGTGAAGGTGTCAGTTTTGGTTTCGTAGCCAATGTAGCTAAAGACAATAATTTGCTTGCCATCAGGGATGTTTTCAATTGTCAAAACCCCGTTCAAATTAGTGGTGCCCCCTTTTGTGGTTCCCTTTAAAACCGCAGATGCTCCAACTAATAGTTCCTTAGTTTCACTGTCAGTTAAAATTGCTTTGAAAGTGTTCTGAGCGAATACAGAACTTATGTTAAATGCTGCCAATAGCAGCACAATGAATTTTGTTTTCATTGTTTCAAGATTGATAATGTTTAAAAAATAGATAAGCGATGCTACACACCGATTCTGGCACTTAGGCCGGGTCAAACATTATCCAATCTTGGGCGGCTGCCAGATGGAACCAGAATATTGAAATGAATTGAAATTCTGGTAGAGGGTCAGCTTTATTTCACGATTTGTAAAAGGCTTCGAAAATGATATGGAAATTGGAACGGTACACCCCAAACACGTAGAGCAGGAAAGAAAAGGGTTACATAGGTCATCACAGCCACCTTCGTGATTCTCTGTAGGTTGCTGCTCTTTTGCATCGCCATTCTGAATAGTTGAAATACAGATGTCTTCACAGCCTACATCAATCCTATCCAATAATGGCTGCATATTCAGCACAAGAATATAGAATGAAAATATGATGGAAAGAATTTTCATGGCAGCAAAATTAAACTTTTTTCAATCCGTCAGGCCGTTAAAGTTCGCTGCGCTCCTAAAACCGCCTTCCTACCTCTCCCTTTTAATCCGTTCAGGGATGCCCACGCTCAAAGCAATAAAAAAATGAAAGCTTAATTCACTCCTCGGATAAATGAGATTTCGTTTGCAGAAGGGAAACCCGAAACAGCCTTTCTGGCAAGCCCACGCTTTCAGGCTACGCTTCACTCCGCCTGGACCCAAAGCTATATTTACATAATGCAGTACATTATAGGAAAACTACAAGCAAAGCCCGCAATACGCAGTATTTAATATAATATCAGATATAACGGCTGTAAAGCCTTATATCGACAGATATTATGTTAAGGGCTTTGCGGCTTAGTATCCAGAAGTTTGTTTGTGCTCCAATCGTATTTTGAAATCCGAATTAAAGCACGCTCTTGTTTTTCAACTATAATTAATACTATGTCTCCGGCCCGATAGTTATCGGGCCTTCGGGCTCCACCAAAATAGAACTTTGCGTCTCTGGCGAATTATCCTAACAACATCCGTTTTCAAGTTTTGTCCTATAATTAGTCATTATGATTAAATAGCCGCATTTGCCAAAGCGGCTGACCTGGCCTTTTCTCTGTTACCGTAAGTTCCCATTTTTGCCAACGCGCAAATCCGTGTTCCCAAACAAATAAGCCTCGCCACACTGCGGCACATTTGTTTTTAGATTATGCAGTAGTGTGTAGAAGCTTTTTAATGTTCGTTTTTGCCTTGATGCAAAAAGAACCAAAAAAATCAAGGCTGCATTTTACTTCCTCAAAAACTACGATCCTTGTGCTCTCCCGCAACCAGAGTCGCTTCGCTTCGCTGTTCGCTCATGAATCAAGCAACAACGATCTTGTTTTTGTACAGAATTAAAATGAGGCCGGGTAAGCTCCGATTAAACCTTTTTATTTGACATAATATTCTCGAGCCAAGATTAGTTTAGTGCTTTTAGTCGTTTGATTTCGATTCATTAATCAGCTCATTAATAATGTAAGAGATTACAAATTCAGCTTCTACTCTATCCTTTTTGAGATCGCTTTGAATACCGAGTCGTTTTAGTACATTAATTAGTTTAGCCATTCCTTTATTATTCTTTAAAGCAATGATCCGGTCAATTATTCTCCACATTTTTGGAAACCAAACCCATCTACCATTGATGAAGCACCACACCTTAAATGATACTCCAAACTCTTCGTGAAGTTCTATAAAACTTACGGAGTAATAAGTCATTCCAGGTTTAAGTACCCTCAAATCAAAAACCTTGTCCATTCCTCCTGGCAATTCATGTTGCCTCTTTTCAAGATCCCCGTAAGTAGAAGATTTTACAATAAAAGTTTCTTTGGTTTCTATGTTGCTCTGATCCGTATTACTTCCAATTAAACCTTTATATATGATGCTGTAAAGTTGATATATATCTTTATAAATGTTATTTTTAAAAACAGTCTTACAGTCCGAAAGATTAGGCTGCGCCTTCAGCAACAGATTATTGAGATCAACATCTTCTTCAAGAAAACGTCCGAAGTAATTGTTAAAGTCTTGTTGTGTAGGAGCATTTTTTGCCTTTGATTTTTGTATAACAGGATATGGTCTTGATGGAAACTCTTTAATAAATTCGTCAATTTGGCGGTTATAGTTGCTACTATGAAATGAGGAAGCTTGAAATATTTCTGCATGATCGTCTTTGAATTTGAGCAAATCCCTTTTGCTATTAATGCGCAATAGCTGAGCCGTATCATGAATAAAGCCTACATTGTCATACCTTATCGGCTCAACTATAAATGGGATTACCTTTAAGCCAAGTGCCCAAGCTGCCCCCATTTCATTCAGGCATACTTCACTTTTTTTGTAATTTTCAGTTATTACTTGAATAACTATTTGAGCAGATTGGAGCTTAGACTTAATGATTTGCTTAAAATCTTCCCCACTTTTAATGGTCATATCATCAATAGAGGTACAAAAAATATCCTTACCATTAAGCCTTAAACCAAGCAGTAGTATACGATCCACAAAAGCTGTAATCAGATCCTTATCGCGGCTAGAGTGGCTTATAAAGAACAATAAGTTTTGTTGAGTGGATTTGGCAGTTTTTTTCTCTTCAGTGAGTTGTTTAAGAAAATCAAAAGTGGCCCAAATTTCACCATACTCCTCGAATCTTAAAATTCTATACTTTTTAGTTTTTACATCACGCTCGAAATGTACGGGTATAGCATTTCCATCTATACATTTGACTAAATAACTTTCGACTTCGTTGTAAAGGTCTTGATAAGTGATTTTGCCAGCTTCTACACTTTCGAGCTTCTTTTTATATTCATTTTCAATCTGAATACGTCCTCCTACCAACTTCTTTAGCTCTGTTAATGAATATCCGCGCCATACTTCAGAGTTCTTTTCTTTGATATGTTTCAGAAGGTAATAACGAAAATCAAGTTTTAAATAGTCATTTAAATCTATCACGGATGTGCCTAATTTAATTTTTATTTGAAACAATCAACTCCCGGACATCTACGTCCAGAAGATTGGCAATTTGGTTCAGGATTTCCAAACTGGGTTGGCTCCGGTTCTGCACGTAAGAGTTTACCATATTATAACTCTTGCCTAGTTTTTCAGCCAACCAGGTTTGTTTAATCCCCTTTTCTTCTAAAACTTCCTTGATACGGTTCATTTAGCGTAATTTACTCCAATCCAAAAATAGCATTTAATTTGTAACATCTCAAAATTCGAGATGTTTTTACAGAATGATATTTGTATTATGACTATTCGGCTTAGCGAAGAACAGAAGATCAAAATCCTCAATTCTGACGATCTCTACAAGATAATGCAACAGATCTTGTTGCGTGAAAAGAAGATTGACCGTAACAAAGAACACTTTTGGATTGTATGCCTCGCCAACAATAACCAAATCCTGATGATCGATCTAATCAGCTTGGGATCGGTCAATAAAACCATTGCGGAACCAATGGACATTTTCAGCTTTGCTTTACAGAAAAGAGCCGTTAAGTTAATTCTGGTTCACAACCACCCCACCGGAGATCTGCGCCATTCTTCAGAAGACTTTCATTTGACCGAGCAAATGTGGGCTATCGGTAAATTCGTGCATACCGGTGGTTGATCATCTGATCATTTCCGAAGAAAGCTATATGAGCTTTGCGGATGAAGGTTTACTAAAGGAAATCCAAATGGAAGGCCGGTACGATCTTACTTTTCAAAAAAGAGATATGCTTCTTTTTGAAATGAAAGAAATGGAGAAAAAACAGAAGCGGGAAATGACGGCTGCTAAAAAAGAGATTGCAAAAGGACTTTTAGTAAAGGGTGTTGAGATTGATGTGGTTGTTGAGACTACGGGGATTGACGAGGAAACAGGTTGAAAAATTGTTATCGTTTAGATAGCAGAATATTTAAGGCACTGACGTGATCTCTTGAAAGGCTTCCATACTTTTTACTAAATTTTCTTTTATGAACCCATACTCTTATACTAAGAAATGCAAATAAAAGTAGTGGCGTAGTTAATATAATTAAGTACTGGATGAAATTATTGGTAGGTTCAATAAACCAAATAACTACAGGTAAATAAGCTACCATAATCAAACCCAGATATAGCAATACCGTTAGGCGATTTTTCCAAATAAACGCTAACGAGTTTTTAGCTAATAGTGTCCAGTTCCTTTCTGCATATTTCTTAACTCTGATAACGTCAAAAATACTGATTATTGCGGATACAAATATTGGAAACAATAAAAGCCCGATAGCCTGCCAAATAATAGAAGGAAAAATAAAATTAAATATGAAATCGCAGGAAATTGTTGAGAAAATAATAAATACAATAATAATCTCAACCGGTGTGGTTTTTACGATATACTCTAACGCCCTCCTTGAAAAGGATCTGTAAAAAATACTAAAACAAAAAATTGCGATAAAACAGCTTAATCTAAATATATAGTCTGAAAAGAAAGTTTTTTTTTCCAATGGGATGACCTGATCTTGAAAACCAGCTAATACTAAAAAAGATATGCTAAATAATGCTAAAACTAATGATATTGGTTTGAGTATTTCAAAAAAAGATCTTCCTTTCTCTTCTCTGTTGTCCAAGATGTCCGCTTGAATATCAACCGTTTCCTTTATGTGGATTAATTGATTATATAGCTCCTGATTTTCTTTGGCTTCAGAAATTTGAGATTCCAACCTGCTATATAAACTCAAAAGGACATCTGATACTTTATGACTCTTAAATATTCTATTTGCAAGCTCTTTTCTAAAATAATCGAAAGCGGCATACCCAAGATTTAAGCCAACAAGAATTTCAAAATAGGATGTGAAATAGCTTAAATTCAATATTTATAATAATGAAGATTTACTTGAAATAATTCTCGCAGGAATTAAATTCTAAATTGAAATTCTCTAATAAATGTTGCGCAATACTTTCTTGATCATTGAAAGATCCATTTGCTTTACGATCCTTTTCACTGGTAGGATAATTACCAAATCGCTCCAGCCTATATTTATTTTTATCTCCTACAGCAAAATTTATTTTTTCGTCATATAAAGATTTCATTTTTTTCTTAAAACTAGGTGAGGCTAATTTAATCTTAACTTGTTCCGGATATAACTCGGATAAAATCTCTAAAAACATTTTTAAGTCTTTGTCATCTGAAGGATCCTTATCACTAACAACAATTCTAACATTTCCACCTCGACTTATGTATTCAATCAAATCGTCTCTAAAAGAAACAACTTCAGTGTGATTAGTAATATCACCTTTCAAATCATCATCAAATATAACAAAACTATTCTTAGAATATTTTAGAATTTTAGAAATGGCAATTGCCGCGTGTTGATGATCTTTATTGGGAAAAGTATCTGTACTTTTATTCTTGGCTAAATAATCTAAAGCTTGTGCATAAGCTTTTAAACCTTTCATTTTTTTTTCTTCAGTCATTTCATTGTTTTCAAAAAAAACGGGGGTGCAAATGTACGAATTCTACTTCATAGAACATGTAGGTTAAATTTAGACATTCTCGCGGGTTCTCAAAAACATCCGTTTCATAAGATATTAACAAGTTTCAAGTAACTCAATGACCTGATAACGCTTTTTTAAAGAATTGGTTTAGAATATTAGAGATTGGCCTGGGTCGGCCGTTAAAGTCGCTCCGCTTCTATAACCGCCTTTACATCCGTTTTCAGCTAGTGAGTCCCCTACTCTTTTGATTTCGTTTAAAAGCCCCCGCACTCTAATCTTTAAAAAAATTGTTCTGAATGTAAGTTCCGGAAACCAGGAACATCTGTTTTGCAATAGAATAACACGTTACAGCCTTCTTTGTCAGCCCACGCTCCAGTCCCGAAGTTTCGGGACTGAACCCAAGCTATATTAACATAATGCTAGTACATTATAGGAAAACTATTAGCAAAGCCCGAAATACGCAGTATTTAATATAATATCAGATATAACGGCTGCAAAACCTTATATCGACAGATATTATGTTAAGGGCTTTGCGCCTCACGCTCCGATCCGTAGCATATTTTTATTTTTAGACGACCAGACCGTAAACATTATTAAACTACCTATATCTCCTCACACGCTTCAGCAATACTTGTATAAAAATTCTTTCCTTTGCACTTAGTGCAACAATCCAAAAAAATAGTTTCCCTTTTTTTTCTGAGTCTTTTCAGCGTGATGCTGATGCATCAGGTTTTGCCGCATGTGCACCACCAGCACCATGACAGTATAGCTCAAATTGAAGATGATCATCACCATCATGATGGACAAGGCCATCATCATCAAAACGAAAATGATGATGAAAAGGGATTATTAAATCTCTTGTTGGGTGGTCACTCTCATCTTGTACAGATTGACGAGATTCAATTCTTTAGAACCAACACAAAGCAAGTCAACAAAATTGTCAAGAGTGACATTGCTTTAGATGTACCAAAGGCAATAGTTTCTCCGATCGACACTGAGGGTTTTAATCAAGCCTTATCCCAAAATGAATCCCCTCCCTGGAGGCATTTTTTAATATCACACTCCCTTAGAGGGCCTCCCACTTTAGGTTAAACAGGCCAGGGCAATGCTCTGCAATTTTTCTATCCACCAGTAGGCGGTGGAATTTTCATTTCATAACCTAAAGTTATTTTTATGACTAAATATGTAATTAGTGCGCTTTGCGCATTAACATTTCACTTGGGTGCTATGGCTCAAAGCTCTGCTGCGGATAACATTATGCAAAGCATTGAAACCAATAACCCGCAACTGAAGGCTTATTCTGCCTTCCTCCAAAAGCAGGTGCTGGCCAATAAAGCTGCAAACAATGTTGACGACCCACAAGCATCGGCTTTTTACCTGCCATTTGGTGAGCATACTGGCCCCGACTACACAGAGTTCCAGATTTCACAAACGGTGGAGTTTCCCAGCGTGTACGTGGCTCGAAACCAGTTGAATACAGAACGGGAAGAACAGTTGAAAGTACAATTCGCCAAACTTCGGCAGGAGGTGCTTTTAAGAGCTAAGTTTTTATTGCTGGAATTGATTTATCTACAAAAGCAGCAGGAGCTTTCCGAAAAGCGTTTGGCGCAAGGCGACAATATTTTAAAGCAAACGCAGACGCTTTTTGACAAAGGCCAGATTGGAATATTGGAACTTAACAAGGCCAAAGTGGCCTGGCTTCAAAGCCAATTTGCAGTAGAGGAAATTGAAACGGAAAGGCAGACCGTTGAGAAGGAACTGCAAGTAATGAATGGGGGCACTCCCCTCTCCTACAGTGCAAACGGCTACACAACTTCTCTGAGGTTACCATCTGTGGACAGTCTTTGGCAGCAGAGGCTTTACAGCGATGCCGAATTGTTGGTTCAGCAAAAGCAACAGGAAGTAGCGCGCCAGAATGTAAAACTGGAAAAGAACAAGGTATTGCCCGACCTTACTGCTGGCTACAATTATCAGGGCGTGGCCGGTAACAATTATTCCGGTCTTTATGCCGGCCTAAGTATTCCCTTATGGGGAAGCCGAAACAAGGTAAAATCAGCCAAAGCAGAACTGGAGTATCAGGAAATACAGGCCGAAACAGTTAGCTCAAAGCTGGAAAATGAATTCAGAATCGACTTTCAGCGGTACGAGTTACTTCTCAAAAAATTCAGGGAATATCAACAATCACTGGAAGGCTTGAACAGTGAGCCACTTTTGCTAAAATCCTATGAATTGGGGGAAATCTCCTTTCTGGATTATTACCGCGAAACTCAGTTTTACCGAACGGCCATTGATAAAATGCTGAGCATTGAAAAAGAAATGCACCAGCTACGGGCCAAATTACTCAAACATCAACTTTAAAATTTTAAAAAAACACAAGATGAAAAAGATAGCAACACTTATAGCCATTGCCGGAATGATAAGCTTTGGATGCAATCAAACCGCACAAGATGAACACGGCCACGACCACGGCTCTAACGGTCATTTGCACGGTGAGGCGACACACCAACCGCACGAGCAGGAGGTTTTTGAAGTGGAGGAAGATTCCACTGAAAATTCAACTGACAACGGGCATCACAGCCACGGAGATGAGAACGGCCACGACCATCACAATCACTAAAAAGAAAACTGAGATGCGATATATAATTTTAGTGCTGACGTTGGCTTTGGCCTCTTGCCAGCAACACGGAGAGGAAGGACACGCTCACGAAGCCGAAGGCGGGCACCCTGACCACGGCAGCGAAATACCCGCGATTGTTCATACCATCTGGACGGACAAAACCGAGTTGTTTGTGGAATTTCCTGCTTTAGTGGTGGGGAAAACAAGCCGATTTGCCGCCCATTTCACGATGCTTGAAAAGCATCAGCCTGTACGTTCTGGCAGCGTTACTGTTAGTCTTATAAAAGACGGTAAGGGCATACGCCAATCTGTGGACGCCCCTTCCTCACCCGGAATTTTCACCCCCGCCCTGCAACCGCAATCGGCCGGAGTGTACGATTTGGTTTTTGACTTAAAAGCCCCTGACATTGAGGATAGAATTACCATACCCAATGTGCAGGTTTTTGAAAGTGCCGAAAAAGCTATTGAAGCAATAGGCGCTGAGGAAGGAGACGATGGCTCGATTAGCTTCTTAAAAGAGCAGGCCTGGAAAATGGAATTTGAGACAGCTCCTGTAACCGAAGGAGAAGTATTTGAAGTAATTAATACTTCGGGGAGTTGGCAGTATGCACCAGGGAGTTTTAAGTCCATTTCGGCCAATGCCACTGGTGTGGTGAGTTTTAACAAAGAAGACCTAACAGCCGGAGCTGCTGTAAAGCAGGGCGAGTTACTAATGACCATTAGCAGCGAAGGGCTTACCACCAACAATTTGCAAACGGAAATTGCGAAGGCACGCTCCAACTTTGAACAGGCCAAGGCCGAATACGAGCGCAAGAAGGAATTGTACGAATCCCAAATCGTTCCCAAGGCAGAGTTTGAACAGGTAAAAGAAAAGTTTGAGGTAGCCAAAGCCCAATATCAAAGCCTGACAGCCAATTATGGTGCGGGCGGCAAAATTATCCGTGCACCGTTTGACGGGTTCGTAAAAAATCTCAATATCCAAAATGGGAATTATGTGCAGCAAGGCGATGTCCTATTGGGCATCGCCAATCAAAAGTCGTATCTGCTCGAAATTCAGGTTAGTGCAAATTATGCCTCAGCCTTGGAACCCATTCAAAACATCTGGTACCAAACATCTTCAGGCCAATGGTCAAATATTAATGAGACGGGTGGCTCCTTACTTTCGGTAGGGAAAACGGTAGGAAAAGAAAAACCAATGCTCAGCATTTATGCGCGGGTAAACGAGGCTATAGAAATGCCGGAAGGCAGTTTTACCGAAGTGGAAGTAACCTACGGGCAAGCTGGTGAAAATGCTGTGGTTCCTGTCTCAGCCCTGCTGGAAGACTACGGCAGCTATTCGGTAATCGTGCAACTTTCTGGGGAGAGTTTTGAACGCAGGCAAGTGCAGGTGGGCAAACAGAACGGAAAATTGGTAGCTGTTACAAAAGGATTACGCCCTGGCGAAGTGGTGGTGACCAAAGGTGCGTATCAGGTCAAGATGGCTTCAATGTCAGGCACTACGCCTGCTCACGGACACGACCATTAAAAGCGAAGCGATATGTTAAACAAAATATTATCAATATCGCTCCACAACCGCCTAATGGTGTTGTTGGCTGCGGTAGCACTAAGTGCCGCAGGGCTTTATATGGCGCGCACGATGAATGTGGATGTGTTTCCTGACCTGACCGCACCCACGGTAACCATACTTACCGAAGCACACGGTCTGGAATCGGAGGAAGTAGAAAAACTGGTGACCTACCAGTTGGAAACAGCTATGAACGGCTCGCCCAATGTGCGTAGGATACGTTCGTCATCGGCTGCGGGAATCTCCATTGTTTGGGTGGAGTTTGAGTGGGGAACGGATATTTACCGTGCCCGCCAAATTGTTAGCGAGCGCATACCGATGGTGCGCGAAAACCTGCCCAGCGGAATCGGCTCACCTACTATGGCGCCTATCTCCTCCATTATGGGCGAGGTGATGCTTTTGGGGGTTACTTCTGATAGCCTCAGCCCTATGGAACTTCGCACCCTGTCTGACTGGGTGATACGGCCACGGTTGAAAGCGATTGGCGGCATTGCCAACGTGGTGGTGATTGGTGGCGATTACAAGCAATACCAGGTATTGGCCCATCCTGAAAAACTGAAACATTTTGGCGTTAGCCTGCCGGAATTGGTGGAAAAAGTACAGGAGGCCAATAAGGATGTGCCGGGCGGTTTTTTCAATCAGCACGGAAACCAATACATCGTAAAAGGAAGTGGCCGTGCTTACCGCGTTGAGGAACTGCAAGAGGCCGTGGTGAAACAGGTAAACGGACAAAGCATAAAAGTAAAGGACGTGGCCACGGTGCAGATTGGTACTGCCGATAAAATTGGTGACGGTTCCCTCAATGCTTCCCCGGCCGTTATTCTCACCATTAGCAAGCAACCGGATGTAAACACCCTGGAACTGACCGAGCGACTGGACGAAGCCGTGGCCGAACTCGGCACAACCCTGCCCGAAGGTGTGGAGATTAAAAACCACATTTTTCGTCAGGCGGATTTCATTGATGCTTCAATCAGCAACCTCAATCAAACGCTTTTGGAAGGCGCTTTCTTTGTGGTCGTTGTCCTTTTCATCTTTTTGATGAACTGGCGCACCACGCTGATTTCATTACTCGCCATTCCCATTTCTTTGCTGGTTTCCATCATCGTATTAAAACTGCTGGGCTACACCATTAACACAATGAGCCTTGGCGGGATGGCCATTGCCATAGGTGCCCTGGTGGACGATGCCATTATTGATGTAGAAAATGTGTACAAGCGGCTGCGCGAAAACATCCGAAAACCGCTAAATGAGCGGCTTCCCGTATTGACCGTAGTGCGTGATGCTTCTGTGGAAATCAGGAGCTCCATCATTGTGGCCACGCTCATCATCATTGTTTCCTTTATCCCACTTTTCTTTTTGGGAGGAATGGAAGGGCGGCTTTTGCAGCCCCTCGGCATAGCCTTTATCACTTCGGTGCTTACCTCGCTTATTGTGGCGGTTACAGTTACCCCAGTGCTGTGTTCTTATTTATTGAAGAGTGAGAAACTTTTGAAAAAGCAATCCGAAGGCACTAAGGTGGAACGCTGGCTTCAAAAGCAATACTCAGGTATTTTAGACCGCGCGTTGCGGATTCCAAAAACGATTATTGGAGTAACGGTGATTGCATTTGCACTGAGCCTGCTTTTGTTTACACAACTTGGCCGCAGTTTTTTGCCGGAATTTAACGAAGGTTCTTTGGTGATAAGCGTAGTTGGGCCACCGGGAATGTCTCTTGAAGAAAGTAACAAGACCGGAAAGCTGGTAGAACGGCAATTGCTGGAAATGCCAGAGGTGGATGTGGTTACCAGAAGAACCGGTCGTGCCGAATTGGACGAACACGCCCAAGGCGTAAATGCCGCAGAAATTGATGTGCCTTTTACGCTTGACGGAAAATCGAAAGAAGAATTTTTTGAAGAAGTCCGTAAAAAGCTGAGCATCGTTCCGGGGGTAAATATCACGCTCGGTCAGCCCATCGCCCACCGCATTGACCATATGCTTTCCGGTACGCGGGCCAATATTGCCATCAAAATTTTTGGGCCCGATTTACAGCGTCTTTATGAAGTTGGAAAAAGCATTGAGCAAAGCATAAAACCCATTGAAGGGCTTGCAGACGTAGCCGTGGCACAGCAAATTGAAGTTCCGCAAATCAGGATAAAACCCAAGCGGCAAATTCTTTCTGCTCATGGAATGACGGTGGGCAACCTGATGGAGCAAGTGGACATTGCATTTGCGGGTGAAGAGGCTGGCGAGATTTACGAGGGGCAGCAGTATTTTGATTTGGTGGTGCGCTATCAAAAAAATGAGCGCGACCAGATTGAGAAAATCAGAAATGCCTTGGTAAGCCTGCCCAATGGCGGACAAACATCCTTAAACCAATTGGCTACGGTACAATCGGTGAGCAGCCCAAATTCAATTAGTCGTGAAGATGTACAGCGCAAAATTGTGGTGGCAGCCAACGTACAAGGCCGCGATTTGCGGGGTGCCGTAGAGGAAATTCAGGAAACCATCGCCAGCTCCGTTTCCCTGCCCGAAAGCTACCGCATTGAGTATGGCGGGCAGTTTGAAAGTGAATCGAAGGCATCGAGGCTTTTGCTCATCACAGCCGCCATTGCCATCTTTATAATCTTGCTCCTGCTTTATTTTGAATTCAGAGATTGGAAGCTGGCTTTTGTGGTGCTCCTCAATTTACCACTGGCCTTAATGGGTGGTATTTTGATTGTGTATTTCACCTCCGGCATTATTAGCATTGCGGCCACCATTGGCTTTATCAGCCTTTTCGGTATCGCTACCCGCAACGGAATCCTACTGGTTTCCCGCTATGAAGACCTGCGCAAAGAAGGCGTAAAAGGCAAAGACCTTTTGCAACAAGGAGCCTTGGATAGACTAAACCCAATTTTGATGACCGCCTTCACCACAGGCTTGGCCTTGATTCCACTGGCTCTAAAAGGTGGCGAAGCAGGCAGCGAAATTCAAAGCCCGATGGCCGTAGTCATTTTGGGAGGTTTGCTTTCTGCCACTGTGCTGAATTTGGTGGTGATACCGTGTGTGTATGGGTTGCTTACCAAAAAATAATAATTGCTTTGAAAGTAAATGCAGGTCTTAGACTTGCATTTACTTTTTTACTGTATTCTAATTTTCAAGATAGTTTTAGAAAATATCCCATCAGGCCGTTAAAGTTCGCTCCGCTCCTAAAACCGCCTTCCTCGCTCCTCCCCTTTTAATCCGTTTGACAAAAGGAAATGTCGTTTCAGCCTTTTGGCGGGCCTGTGCTGAGCTTGTCGAAGTACCAGCGCTCTCAGGCTCCGCTGTACTACGCCTGAATCCAAAGCTATGTTTACATAATGCAGTACATTATAGGAAAACAAACAGCAAATTCTGTATGCTGGCATTTCACATAAAATCAGTTCGGAGAACTCTGATATCATAACGGCTAATTTTATGTAAAAGGAATTTGCGGCTTAGTATCTATAAAGTTTGTACGGTCTTTAAATGATGTTCTGAAATCCGAAACAAAACTCATTTATAGTTGAAATGAATTTCAACTGGATGGATATGCCGCAGGAAGGTTTCGGCTTTTCCGGTTACCACCACTCCATCAAAGTTCAGGTATCTGCAACCGCAACTTTTCCGAATAAAAAGAAGCTGGTTGCTAACGCAGACTATATATAATGAGCAGTCCATTCTCTACAAAATCATCGGCTGTTAGGCTTTACTCGCTCATTCGCTCTAAAACAAAATAGTGCACTGAAAAGTAATAGATGGTTTTTTACGGTAAATAACTACAGAAATGGAATCCGGGCGTAGCGGCTAATTTCCACCGTCTATTCACATTAACAAATAAATTAAAGATGAAGAAATTACTATTATGCATGGCATTGCCTGTGCTTACAGTGGCCCAGAACCAGATCGGCCAGACTATTATGGGTGAGAATGATGAGGACCGTACCGGTCACAGTTGTTCACTCTCTAATAACGGAAGTATTCTTGCCATTGGATCTCCCAGAAATGATAAGAGTGGAACCAATGCCGGTATGGTGCGTATATATGAAAATACAGGGGGCATCTGGACACCCATAGGTCAGGATATTGACGGCTTGGTAGCCGATGACGCTTTTGGTTCTTCCCTGAGCCTTTCGGGCGATGGCAAGACTCTGGCGGTAGCCACCCATCTGAGTGATGTAGGCGGCAATAATACCGGACAAGTGCGGGTATTTGAATACAGCAACAACAATTGGGTGCAAAAAGGAAGTACGCTTAACGGTGTGGCAGCCAACGATGCCTTTGGCACCGGTATGGCTCTTTCAGACGATGGTCTTCACCTTGTGGTTGGAGCGCCCTATAACGATGGAAATGCATCCAATTCAGGATACGCCAGAGTGTACGAATTCAACAATGGTGATTGGATACAGATGGGAAGTGATATACAGGGAAAGGGTCGTAATAACAATACTGGAGAAAGTGTGGCTATTTCTGCTGATGGCAGCATAGTGGCCGTGGGCTCTCCTGCCAATGGTGATATGGGTTCTTTTGCGGGTTTAACCCGTGTATTTGAGTATACCAATGGTACGTGGTCACAGCTTGGAGGGGATATTTACGGTCAAAATGCAGGTGACTGGGCCGGGGAAAGTGTAGAGCTTTCGGATGACGGTTCTGTAGTAATGATAGCCGGCCGTAGTGCCCTTTCCGGAGCCGGACAAATACGGCTGTTTGAATACAATAACGGAGCATGGACCCAAAAGGGAGGTGATCTCAACGGTGAAGCTGCTGCTGATTTTTCAGGATGGTCCACCAGCCTCTCTGCCAACGGAGATATTGTAGCCATTGGCGCTATTTCCAACGATGGCAATGGCACCAGTGCGGGTCACGTTCGCGTATACTCCTTTTTTGTTTCAAACTGGATACAGGTAGGCGCTGATATTGATGGCGAAAAAGCTCAGGACTTTTGCGGTTCGGCTGCCAGCCTTTCTGCGGATGGTAAAACCATAGCAGTAGGTCTATCTAAATATGGAATTCCAAACAATAGTATTAACCCGGGTGCGGTAAAGGTATTGGATCTTACAATTCCCCTTTCTGCGCGAAACTATTCTGCTTCGGATTTTGCGGTGTATCCCCAGCCCGCTGTGGATTTCCTGAATATTGAAGCAACTCAGGGATCTGTAGAGGCCGTAAGCCTTTACAACAGTAAGGGAGCACTGGTGTTAGAGAGTAGCGAAACACATATTAAGCTTCAGGGTATGGCTGCAGGTATTTATATGCTCCAACTAAAAACCAACACGGGCATATATCGCCAAAAAATCATAGTACAATAAAGCTGTTATTTTTCGGTATAAAGGCCTCCGTAAGATCGTTACGGGGGCCTTTTTTATTAAATTTTCCGTGTACCGCATAAGGGTACTTCCAGAGATTTTTAAAAGTATCGCCTTGTTGACTGCCGGCTATATCCCTACCTTTAATCGATACATTTCATGAAACAAAACAGATAACTCTAAACCAAACCTTATGAAAGTTGATTTTGATAATCTCAACACTGATGAACTCCTCTTTAAAACCATCCAACTGGCCACTGAACAGGCCCCTTTTGGTACAGGCGAAGTTCTGGACTTTGTTATTTCCAATGTGTTTTTCCCCCAGCCAGAGGTAGATGAGGAACAGGCGGTATGGGATAAGATCGAAGACAAAGTCACTAAAATGGTGGACAAAAAGGTAGATGATGCGGTTCAGCAAATGTTGAGTGAAATTATTGGCAGTAGCATGATGCGCAAGTTGCAGGCCTTCGGAAACCTTTTTAGGCAGCTGGCTTATATCAACAATGTGGACGAGAAGAAAATGCATTTGGCCGTGCTTACCAATGCCGCCAATGACCTTATTGCAGGCATCAACAACATACCGCCTCTGCATTTAATGCAGGCTGCCAAATTCCTTAAAGTATTGGCCGCAGCGCACATTGCCGCCATTATGGAACTTAAAGGCCTGGAACCGGATAGCTACAAACACCAGTCGGCACTAAACAATATGGCTATCCTTTATTCACAAACGGCCGAATCTATGTATAACCGCTCTATGGTTTGGCGCATGAACATGATTGGAGAAGGTAAGGGTGTGCTACATGAATGGGATAGTAAGGTGGAAAAGACCTTTGGCGAAGCTTTTCAACCAGATAAAAAGCAGGTGAACATATCCGTAAAGGATAAGTATGCCAAAAGCCAATGGCAATACGGGGAAGGGGAAATTATTGTTTTTAAGGTTACCCCTCCTATTCCGGTAGACGGGGGCACTATGGAATATCAGGAAACCAAGGCTGAGGTGTACGCGGAATTAAGGGTTTATTCAAAAAAAATTGAAGAAGAATGGACCGACCAATGGAACAGGGCCTTGCTTACCGCCACCCAGGGCTTTATGAACCTGGTAGACTGGGATGGCCGGAACCGTGAGTTAAAAGGTGAAATACCCCGCCTGCCCAATCAGCTGGTCTTTCCGGTAGCACCCAGCCAAAGTCAACACCATACTGCCGGCTCCTTAGAGCGGATAGACCTCTTTCTGGAACAACAAATGGATCAGTTTATCCCCTCCGGACCCCGCTATGTACAAACCTACCGCCCCCCTGCTGCAGGTTTTCCGGGTGATCATAATAACGTTTTTTACCGGGCAGACACCTATGACACTTCCATGGCCTGCATTTACTTCATTGTAAGGGGTAATTTGCAGCGGGCCTGCAATCTGGGTGACGGACTGGTGCAGGCGATGAACCACGACCCCAAGGGAGCTGGCCGCATAGTAGCGGCCAGCTATGCCAACCGGTTGATTGACCCTTCTAAAAACTATGCTACTTCTGTGTATGTGCCGGATGGTGGCAGGCGCGATATTGGTAATATGTCATGGGCCGGTATAGCTCTTACCCGCCTTTATTATGCCACCAAAACCCATCGCTATTTACACGCAGCTGAAATTATTGGCCAGTGGATTTTAACCCACTGTACTAAAGAAGACCCCTGGAAGGGATTTACCGGTGGAGAAGATCACTGGGGTAACCCATACGAGTGGCGCTCTGTAGAGCACAATACGGATTGTGTGTCGTTTTTTGATAATCTTTTTGCCCTTACCGGGAAACCGGTATGGGAAGCGGCCCGCGAAAGTGCCCGAACACTGGTAAAAGCCTGTTTGATTGATCATATTTACTACATCACCGGCACAGGAAAATCTCAGGACCTGAACAGGAGCGTTATTCCTACCGACTGTCAAAGTTGGGTAAGCCTGGCGCGCGTAAACCCTGAAACGGATAAGAACAGCCTTATGTTTATGGGCGAAATGGAAACCACTAGTAAAGGTTTTGTGGGTACTAAGTTTGCCCTGGCGGGCTCTGAAATTCAGAATGAAGCCACAGCCGGAGCCGCTATGGCTCTTTGGTTTGCCCGGGATAAAAGTACAAGCTTTGAAAAAAAGGCACTGGCCTATATGGACAGCCTGGAGAAACAAATTAAAGATGCGCCTAATGCCATTGGCTATGGCGTGGTGGCTACCCCCGCTGAAGTAGCTGGTACTGGTGAAGGATTGGGCTGGCAATACTTCAACTACCTGCATGTAGCTTCCAGTGCCTGGACGGGTTTGGCCCTGGCCGGAAAAGACAACCAAGAGGCGAATCCTTATATGAGTTTACACTAAGTCTCTTATCGGGGGAAATATCCGGGGTTTAAAATTCAAAGCCGGTTCGTACACCGGGCAGGCTTTTTCTTTTTTGTATGGGCTTATGGCTCCTTACTGTGCTTTGTGGCCATGTTTCTTCTTTTCTTTTGCCCGGCCGTTACTTCGATGTGTAACAATAAATCCCAACCTCATTTAAAGGATTTAAAACGGATTGCGGAAATCTTAGATGTGGATATGCGGGAACTGCTTGTTCTTACTAAGGAATAATCCTTTCAACTGCGTGACCATTGAAGTAAAAGTAAACTGGTTGGATTACTCAAGTGAATACTTTTATTTTCTAGTTAGCTAGGTTTTCAAAGCATTTTGTAGTTAGCAATTATAGATGATCTATGTTACTCAAAATACTCCAGTATAGAATTTGGCTGATAATCGTAATCTTCCCGAAGTCTAGTACAGGCTCTTCGAATTTGCCTCTTTTCACTATCAGGCATTTGGGTTAAAACATTATTTGTATTCTCGAGACTTACGATTCTTCTCTCTTCGATATTATCCTCTATATACCTTGCTACCATAAGAACTTTATCAGTGAAAGCTCTTGGTATGGGGTTAGAATGTTTTTTATAAGCCTCTACTACAAGAAGCTTTAGTAGATGCGAACTAAGTGGCAGATCAAATTTCCTTTTCCAAGCTTTAAAAGCTACTACTATCTTCTGTTGAGTCGGTGTCAGGTTGATGCTTTTGAGCGCGGAAATATTTGTTTTAGTGTAGCTGTCTTCTCTAAACAATGAATTGCGATTTACAAAAAGATAACCTACCGTTTTATCCTTTGTCTTACTCTGCTTATATGGAACCAGATCAATCTTGCAATCATAACCTCCTACTTGATATAAAATTCCGATCGATTTCTTCTGCTTTCTTATTTTAATCAAGTCCTTGTCATCATATTCTCTATCTAAAAATGAAAACAGTTCTTCAAACATACTTGAGGTTGAAGCAAAGCTGTTGGGCCTGAATGGTATTGTGATATCAATATCGAAATCCTCCTGAAGTGCTGTGTTTTCCTCTGTTGATCCTATTTTGATCAGCTTCCCACCCAATTGACTTTTAAAACGCGATTGAATGAGCTTTACAATAACTGTAGCCTTGGCCGAAAGCACTTGGTAAACAGGATCTTCATTAGATAACTTTAAATCTGCGATAATCCTGTTCATTAGGACATTTGTATTAAGGGGCTCTTCTCTGCTATTCTCCCAATCCACTATAGCGCCTATAGCGGCTCCCCCTACTCCACCTACCAATGCTCCTTTGCCCCCTGCTTGCAAGAGCCTTGACCAATCAAACTTCAAATTAGGATTGCCTTTTATTTCTTCAAGCTGATTCAAAGCGTTTAGCAAAGCATTGCTAATACCGAATATGATAGCTCCGTTTTTGGCGTACTGGATAGCTTTACTCATAATTCTTCGTCAATTTCAAATTTTATTGCCTTTGCATATGCCCCAAGGTCAATGGCAGCAATACTGCCGATTGATTGTTGCAGATAGCGGGATAATTGTAGAAAAAACGTAACTAAAGAATTTTCTGCCTGGCTGAATTCGACTTCTTTGATTTTACGCTTCTCGTAATAGCCATATATTCTTTCTTCGAAAAGATTTTGGATTTCATCCAATTGGTTTTTCTCAAACCATTCCCAAACCATTGTTCGAACAATTTTAAATTCAGGTTCTTCACGTCCCTTATAATCAACATAAAAACTTCCAGTTTTTACAGCACAGCCCATGTCCAAAGCCTGAAGGGGTTTGAGTTTATCAAGTTTCTTCCTTAAAGTAGATTCCTTACTAAACCCTTCAACGGCAAGTATCCCTCCAATAATTTTAGTAAGGGGCCGTGGCGGCTTTTTTTCTCCAAGATCAATAAGATTAGTAGATGTCCTATGTAACTTCCTTACACTTTCAATTTTCCTCCCAGCATATTCAATGTAACTGATATTTTCCTTGTTAACCTCCACACTTCCTTTAAAATCTGGCTTCACTTCAAATACCGCATAAACTCCTTCAGCGGGAATGAAAATAGAGCCATCTTGTTTAAAGACAAAGGGTGTATAGTGCTGGTCATATATTACTAAATCGAGTTGATGACTTAGGTGTCCCTTCGAATCAATTACAAACGCCTTATCCACACAATATCGACTGGGCAAATATTCCCTCAACCAATCGATCCAAACATTCTCAAGAGAATCACCCTTAGAAGTTGGATGGTGAAGAAATTCACGGTTAGTACTGAATCTGGCCTCGATTTGATTTTGAAGTCCGGAAAAGAGCTTCCGTATGCTTATTTCTTTACTCATACTTAAATAGTTTACCCTCCTTATAAATATAGAATCCTATGCTTGTCTGGTCTTTTCTAACCTCCATTATTGCCATTATAGGGTTGGTAGTATTAATATCTTTGTTTTTAGAGATAGTATCCATCGCTTTTTTATCCGTTGAACTTGGGACAGCCACTGCATCAGGGTGAGAATGCCACTCCCCTACATAATCAATTCTACCATCAGATTCTTGATAAATTAGTTTTAGCCTATCATTCAGTGAGCCTGGGTGACGGACAAAGACAGTCCTCCCATTTTCATAGGCATCCGGTATCAAAATATCTTCTATCAATAGAGATTTACTGGAAGTTGAGTTCCCTATAAATACACCTCCAAACTCTTTTGGGTAGTGATCTTTAACTGCTTTTTCAATTTCAGTTAATACAGAATCAGCTATATACAGGTAGGATTTTAAGTCTGGTTGAAATAGTTGTGTGTAAGTGATTAGCTCTATTCCTTTGGTACCAGAAAGATCTTTTGCTACTAGGGTTTGGGAGTATGTGTTTTCCTGCAGTTGCCTATTTATTCTTTTTAAAACAGGGTGCACCAATGCACCTATATCATTGAAGCTTGCTTCAAAAGTAGCATAACCACAACCAGCACCTTCATAATATGATGGTGGTTCATTCTCAAAGTGGGAGAATAAATTATGTGCATTTACAGTCAAATCCTGACCGGTAATACTTATTAGTGATTTTGCCTTATTGGTCAGGGCCAGACTAAAAACCTTTGGCCGCTTTTCAAGTGAGTCAAGTATAAAGGTCACTTCAGGGTCAGTACTACAGTCGATTATTAGATCCACAGATTTTTCTAAGTCACTTTCAATCGTGGAATTTTTAAATAGATTTAGCTTCACGTCAACAGGTACAATCTCAACATGAGGAGAAATCTGATTTAGTTTTTCAGCTAACACAGTGACTTTCTGCTTACCTACATCACTTAAATTAAACTTGGCCCTGCAAATGTTACCACTAGCAACGTTATCGAAGTCCTCAATAAATAGTTTTTTTAGCCCGCCACGCACCAAGGTCTCCGCTACAGCCGAGCCCAACGCACCACAGCCAATCAAAAAAACGCTTGAGTTTATAAGGTTATCACAAAAATGACCTCTCCCAAAAAAGCGATTATAGCTCAGGTTGGTGGTTAAGCCCCAGTTGATTTCTATCTCCTTAGCAGCACCACGATATTTCTTTCCCCTTACTTGCTCATCCTTCGGAACTCGTTCTGTTTCAATAGGGATTGAGTCCTTGCTAATTAAAACTAAATCCCAGTGCACTTCATAACCTTCATCAGAAGGAATTCTATAGCCGATTGTCAGAAACAAAAGGTCATCGGTAAAGAAATTTTTGTTGAAGTTCCTTTTAAGGCCATCATATAAATACTGGATAAACTCTTGGGAAAAATATCTTTGTATGTCCTTCCAGGATTTAACTGGTTTCCGCTTTCTTTCACTAGGGATTAGAGGTTCATCTTCAATAAAGTACCAAATACCCTTCCTGAGATATTTTTCACTAAGGATTGCATGGAACGACTTTGACCATTGATCCTCTTGATTTTCCCCAAAGCCTATTCTGAAGTAGCTGTCTAATCTTTGATTTTGCTTAAACCTCGTATGGGCTATGCTCTTGTCAAAAGGAGAATAAAAAAATCCTCCGTACTCATGCTTCTGAAAGGCTCTGTCTACATCTGAGAAAAACAACTGCACCCTATGATTTGGGTTTACCGGATGGATTAAGTAATCATACCTTTCTGATTCACTATTGAGGATGTAAAACTTTTTAATCCAATCCTTTAGCCCTTTAATTTCTGCTAAGAACTTACGTTCAAATTCAGAATCTTTTTCTGGGTGAAAGCAAACTGACCCATCTATGTTAATATGGTCAAAGCCAATCAGATCAGCGTTTTTAAAGACAATGGAAATATTATCAGTATTGGGGAGGGTTAGAGGATAGTTATGAGGTATCCAGGTTTCAAAATCAAGTGTAGCAGTTAGATAGCTAACTTGAATTTTTCCCTTGCACCAATAGTCCTCCATGGCAAAAGCAGATGTGATTCTCACATCCTCATCCATTCCCAGTAATCTGGAGATTTTTTCAGGTAATGATTCTTCCAATGCCTAGCCGAACTTGTTTGTAGACAGGTAGGATGCAGATTTGGATGAAGACGTATCTTCCTCCTCCACATCGTATTCGTCATTAATTGGAAAGTGATCCTTTATTTTATCACTATCCTCGTCAATATCGGATATAGTTTTCTCCATTGCCCTTCTCGTGTCAGTTTTGGCTGTGGTACTCATGGAGTCCGATATTATATTACTCGAATTGGCCGGGTCTTCTAACTTGGTAGATTCTATCCTCTCAATAATATAGTTCATCACCATTTTAGTTTTTTCCCAAAGTCCACTTGGTAAGTCATCGCAGGCATCAAACGCATCTCTAGTGTAAACCTCCATTACAAAGGACTTTATAAGCTTTCCTCCATTTTTATTTTTTCTCTCCGTTTTCCAGACCTTCAGCAATCTCGCTATTTTCCTTTCATGCTTGCGGGACTCACCTTTTAAGAGTTCAACATGTTTTTTAACGTTTGTCCGGATCCTCGTTTTGTTATCCTCCTCTTCTTTCTTGGTTCTTTGGGTTGGCTTGATATAAAGACTTAGGTCAGTACTTTCATCATTATAGCTTCCATTGTTTGGTCTTTCCCTACCCGGAACTACATCTAGTTCAAATTCATCACCATCCTCGAATTTAAATTTCATACCTATTGAAACCTTCTGCTTCCGAACATCCTCTTTGACAATGTCATCATCTTCATCAACATACTCGTTTCGTAGATAATCATGTACAGCATCGTACATTTCTTCGAGAGAACTAAAGCCTACGTCAGAATCAGTGATCTTTTTCCTAAAAGGAATACAGCAATCAATGTCAAACTTGGTATTGATGCTTGTTCCTTTCGCGTACGATCCCGAATCAATAGGCACGGAAGCCTTCTCATTGGCAAATTTTGCCGAGAGAGCTTTCTTAACTTTATTCTTTTTCTCAATGTACGTTGGTAGTTCTGGTAGTTTTTGGATGTCATGTGTATCCAAAACTTTTTGGAGGTGCTTGTTTCTATCTATTGCCATAACTAGTGCTTTTTATCTTTAGGAGGAAAGGGATCATTGCCATAACTATCCTTATCTCTAATTTTACCATCTCGGCCGTGGATGACGACTTCTGATTTTTGGTGCTTTGCAATTTCCCTGGCCGCATCAATAGCTTCCTTCTGAGTTGATGTAACCTTGGTGGCTTTGTCATTACCTGCGCCTTTCACGGCCCATCCTTCCTGATGTTTTACAACATGTTGATTTTTTCCCATTTTTAATGTTTTAAGGGATTAATAAATACATTAAGGAATAAGTCCTTATAGGGCCATTAACAAATGCTAAACTGAAGATAGGAGGAAGAAAAAAATGTTGCACAATAAGAAAATGCGTTTACATTTGCAGCCTCAAACTATGGAGCATTATTGACGGTCAAATCTCTACAGTGCTCAGTCAATCCCAGCTTCAATACTTCGCTAATAGCAACTATTGTTTCCTCAATACGTATGCCAGTGGATATTAATATTTGGTTTAGTTTTGCACATCTTTTTAACATTCTAATGTTACAAAGGCATTGAGGCGTAAATCTCAAGAAATCAGGTATAATTCTTTATACTTTTTAGATCGTTTCATTGATTCATATTTCCCAGTTACAGAAATTAATTCCCTTTTGTAACAGAATTCCTTACCACACATAAGGCCAGAAAACTCTTTCTCCCCGATCATTGGAGTCTTACCAAATGATCTATATGCACATCTTAGCTCAGTGTAAATTCAAAAAGCTAACTGCTAGTCGTGCGGTTTATGCCTATGAGGTTTTAAAGGAGGATAATCCTTTTTCTTATCCGGTGTAACCCGTCTTCTTCTATCCAGCTTTCCATCTTCCCTTTTAGGTTTAGGCCCCGGTTTAATGGCTTTAATGGTCAATGCTATAATTGTTTTTAAATAATAGGCTCTAAAATCAGCTTTCGCCTTTTCTCCCCACGCATTTATTTTCCCGGGGCTACTAAAAACTTTCCGAACGTATAGCGGAGATTAATAAAACGCACTTCTACTTCGCTCAGCCATTGTGTGTTGTAATTAAATAGCGGTATAGGTAGCTACTGAGCGTAGTGGAAGCATGCCTATACGCTATGATGAGTGGTGTGGCCTATGGCTTTCCTTAATATTATACCACCTTTGAGTTAGCCGATGATGCTTCTTTTGCAAATACAGGTATTAAATCAGCTAACCATTTCATGAACTTTTCATAGGGTAGAATAACTAAATAGAATGGTGAAAAGAGTATTCTCAACAGCACTTCCAGGCTTAAAATAGGTTTATTCCAGGTAATAATTAACACTGTGGCAGTAAGGAGAACCGGTGTAAATATGCCTAGTATCCAGATGTATTTTAAAATGAAAGGCCATGAATCTATAAAAAAGCTCAGGCTTATAAAAGAAAATGCCCCATAGCAAAAAAGAGCCAGGCTTATTAATAATATCAGTGATTGTATTACATCGCTATCAGACAATGTTTTTAACCATTTTAGAATATAAGCCTTCAATGCATTCAACAAGGTGGAAGGAAGATCTTTTAGCCACATCAGTATTTCCTTTAATTTTGAAAGTACGGAATTGATGAATTCTTTGAAATCTCCATAGTATATTGAATAAGCAATCCATAAGCCCGCAGCTACAACACCAACAAGGGCCAGCGCTTCTACAAAAGCAGCCACCGGGGTTGCGCCCGTAGAAATGGCTACGGTAAAAGCAATTATGAATATAGTTGTAAGTAATAAGAAAACCCCTATCACAATAATTTTCTGTAGTTCATTAAATTTCTTTTTTACCATTTCCCAAAGATCATTTAACCATTGCCAAATTTCTTGCAATGTGTTAATTAGTGATTCTATGGGAAGGAATAATACGTTCAACAATGCCCGGATGGTTATTGCCTCTGAAACTACTCCGAAAAAAGTGAGTATGACCACATACATCCAAATCGTTTTGAATATGATCTGCCAGTGAATAGACCAATGGTTTATATTTAAGGTTCCTTCTATTAGAACAATAACCATATAGACGGCCAAAACACTGAAGAGGAAGAAAAGCCCTACCCTTACTCTTCTGTTAGTGCTTAAACGGTTAAAGAAGCCTTCTATCCTGTCTTTTATACGATCTATAAAATTATTTTTTTGATGTGCAGAGGTCATGTTTTAAAACTTAAGGGTTTTACATTCTTTTAAAGCAGGTTAAATATGGATCCATTAGATTATCCATCTTGTTAGTTGAGCATAAGTCTTCTTACCTCAGTAAGGGCCTCTGCAACTTTAAAATCGGTATGGGGAGTGCTAATAACATGAAGTTCTCCTCCCTGCTATTGGCAATGGGTGATGGACAGTGCATGGTAAAGGATTAAAAAGTAAGTAAGGTTTTAATGTTTAAAACTTTAATATAAATGAGGGTGACCCTTCCCCCTCAATTTTATTCTTAAAACGCCTGATACTTTTAGTGAAGAACCTTACAATTCTCTTAAACGGTTGTACAGTATTACATGCCTTTTTTGATGGATACTACTTTACCCCTGTGCTAGTTCAGGGTAAAGCAGATTTTATACTTTTTGGCGTATTACCCCCACCCTTACTTCTACTCCGCTCAGCAACCCTTTGTTGTTCATGAACCGTTTTGGTTATAATCAATAGCCGAAATACGCTTGAAGCACCATAAAAAACCCCGCCACAGGGCGGGGTTTCTTCGGTTTATTCAGCCGGGGGTTCCTCTGCTTCAGGAGGTGCAGTGGCTTCCTTCTTAAACTCCAGCAGCTTAATCATGCGCTGCATCATTTTACCGGGCCTGAAAATAATACGGCCTTTCTTTACACTGCCTGCATTTACTTCATCAGCCGTTTCCATACCGGCAGAATGAATGCTTATACGCATGCGGCCCAAATCTCCCAACTCTACTATGTGGCCATCCTTTAAAAGGTCAGACACTACTTCAACCAGGGTATAGAGCACCGCCCTTATATCTCCACCACTAACCGTACTTATCTGCTCTATGCGATACGTAAGGGTGTCAATGTTCATTACGTCCTTGCTAATAGCCTGGGCGTAAAACTTCTTTGGTCCGTTACTCCCGCTACCGGGGTAAGGCCGCTCAACCACATGAAACTGAATTGACATAACACTTAGTTTAAGTTACACATTAATTTACCTGAATATAACGCCTGCTAAAGCCGGTTTTAGTATATAACTTATAGCATTTTAACATATTTTTTGTAGTACCTTAAGGGGATGTATTGTATTAATTATTAAACAAAAAAAAGTAAACCACAAGCCTTCAGTTCATACTACTCACACATAAAACGCAACTTCAGCTATAGAGGGTTCACAGATGATCTCTTAAAAAACTATGAATAGTGTGAGCCTGAACTATTAATCATTTAAAAGAGAAGTATTAATAGTTAACAAAAAAAGTATGAATAGTTAGGGTAAAAACTATTCATACTTTTAGTCATACTGCCGTATGTTTTATAGCGGCCTGTAGCCGCCTTAGCGGGTGGGCATACGTACAGGCCACTTCATTTTAAGCCTTATTTAATCGGAGCTCTTTAAATACTTATAGAGTTCTGAATTGGTGGAAAGGATAATGGCCGTTTCTTTATCAAAGGTGGTTTCAAAGGTTTCCATGGATTTTAAGAAACTGTACAACTCCCTTGACCGGGTATTTTTATTGTAGGCATCGGCATAAATAGCTGCGGCCCGGGCATCAGCCTTACCCTTTATTTCTTCAGCCGTACGGAAGGCTTCAGATTGTATGCGCTTGAGGTCGCGTTCTTTTTCACCGTTAATACGGGAGGCTTCACCCTGCCCCTCTGAGCGAAATTTATCGGCTATGCGAAAACGCTCACTTTTCATCCGCTCATACACCTGTGTACGTACCGTTTCAATGTAATTTATGCGTTTAAAGCGAAAATCGAGAATGGTAATACCCAAATCACTGGCCCGTGCGTTGGCAGACTGCTGTATCATATTCTGTATCTTTTTACGGCCCACTTCAATCTTTATCAGTGAATCACCAATCAGCTCACTTATCTTATCATCCGTTTGCGGCACACGGTTGCTGGTACGCACTGCCTCTTCTAAATTGTGATTTGCTACAAAGTCACGGGTTTCCCCGTCCAGTATATCATCCAGACGCGATTGGGCACCTCTCTCGTTTTGTAACCTCTTAAAAAACTGTAAGGGGTCCGTTATTTGCCAGCGGGCATAAGAATCTACAAAAATGTATTTCTTAGACTGGGTGGGCACCTGGTTTGGATCACCGTCCCACTCCAAAAAGCGCTTGTCAAAAAAGTTAGCCTTTTGAATAAAGGGCAGCTTAAATTTTACGCCCGGGGTGGTAATGGCATTCCCTACGGGTTTCCCGAACTGGGTAACTACTACCTGCTCATATTCCTTTACCATATAAAAACTTTGGAAGAAGAGTAGCAGAACCATTCCGGCTACCACAAGCAGTATAATCTGGGTTCCTTTTTTCATGATCTGTTAGTTTTTAGAATTGTTATTGAGTTGCATTTGTAGTAAGGGCAACACATTGTTTCCATCTTCATCGGTAATAATCTTATTGCCCAGCCTGGGTATTACCGAGCCCATGGTTTCCAGGTATATACGCTTGCGGGTTACCTCAGGAGCTTTTAAATACTCGGTGTATAAATCGTTAAAGCGGGTGGCCTCTCCCTCGGCATTATTTACCCGTTCCGTAGCATATCCTTCGGCTTTCTGAATGGTTTCCTCTGCCTCTCCCTTGGCGCGGGGAATTACCTTGTTGTATTCTGATTTGGCCTGGTTAATAAGCGTTTCCTTTTCCTGTTGGGCTTCGTTTACCGCATTAAAGGCTCCCTTTACCGGATCAGGAGGATTTACATCCTGCAGTACCACCTGGTCTATACGCAACCCTAAATCATATTCGCGGCAAAGTTCCTGCATCAGTTCATGTACCTGGGTGGCAATTTCGGCACGACCAATGGTTATTACTTCGTTTACGGTACGGTCTCCCACAATTTGCCGCATGGCGGCTTCGGATACATCGCGCAGTGTGGTTTCGGGATTACGCACTTTAAAAAGAAATTTATAGGGGTCTTCCACCCGGTACTGCACCACCCATTCCACATCGGCCAGGTTCAGATCTCCGGTAAGCATGAGTGATTCATCCTTATACCCGGCCTTGGCGTATGAAGATTGTACGGACGCAGAAGTAGTGCGAAAGCCAAATTCCTGCTTTTGCTGACGTTCTACGGGTACTTTATCTACCTTTTCGGCAAAGGGAATTTTCATGTGAAGACCCGGTTCCAGCGTGCGGCTGTATTTTCCGAAACGGGTTATTACACCCACTTCTTCGGTTTCTATTACAAAAAAGCTGCTAAGCACCAACACCAGGGCTATGATAATGGCAATAACAGGTTTCTGATATTTGCGTAACTTCTGCACCAGCTCTTGGGCCTGGCTGCGCGTATCGTTATATTCCATTTATAAGTTGTTTTGAAAATTTGTAAGAAAGCGCTGTATAAAGCGCTGCGTGGCACCATTTGAAACAGGGCTGCATCACTTGGCTAAGCTAAGGGATTATTATGGGTAGCCGGCTATTAAACCAAAGCTTAATTTAAAGTAATAAAGGGGGGTGGATTAAAACCTGCCCTGCCTCCTGCTGTCATTGTCCGGTACTATCTCCTTGTTTATAATAGCCTGGCCTGAACCGCAAGCCCGGCTTTCTTCAATTTGAAAGGTTGGTGTTTTTATTATCTTCCGCTTATAATATCCTACTATGTGTTTTTCAGCTGAAGCCAGTTTTGTTGCCAGTGCCGTACTTACCACCGTAGGTGGTGTAGCCATCCGCAAAGCGGAAACTACTCCCCAAAAAGTATTTGCCGCCATTCCCCTGGTGTTTGGGTTACAACAATTTTTTGAGGGACTGTTATGGTTGGCCCTTCAACAGACCATTTATGGCGGCTGGATAGAAATTGCTACGTACAACTTTCTCTTCTTTGCCTGGATTATATGGCCGGTATACGTCCCGCTCTCCATACGCTTACTGGAAACCAATAAAGCCCGTAAAAAATGGTTAAACCTGTTTTTGCTTATGGGGGGTATTATATCGGCTACATTGGCCTATAATTTATACTTTCATGCGGTAACGGCAGAAATAGAAGGCTATCATATCCGCTACACCACAGATTATGAGTTTACCTACCCCTGGGTAGCCGGTATGTTGTATTTTATACCCATTGCCTTCTCCCCTTTTGTGTCGGCTATAAAAAAGATGTGGGTGTTGGGGGCCATGGTGTTATTATCGTTTACCATTACCGCCCTTTTTTACCGGGAGTACCTGATCTCCGTATGGTGTTTTTTTGCAGCTATTACCAGTGTTACAGTGCTTTGGATGGTGTATAGGGTTAAGCGATAAAGAGGTGTCAGTCAAATTATTAACGCACAACCACTCTGCTAACTTCATATATCTCCCCTGATCTAAGATTTAGAAAATACATCCCTGAAGGGAGCCCGGATAAATCAAGTTCAATACTATTTTCTTCATATAGTGGTTTGTGGAAGAGCTCTTTGCCCATTGCATTGTAAACCGCAATGCTTCCTGTAATGTCCTCTGCCGGCAAGTGTACATTTAGCATTCCGTCTGTTGGATTGGGACTCACAGACATTGACTGATTTTTACTTACGGCAAACTCTTCTTCAATACCTATGGAGTTATCTGAAAGCCGCACAATGTGCAGGTTTTCAGAAGTGTTGGGTGCCAGTCCTGAAAAGCCGGTGGCCACCACATCACCATTTATGGTTTGAATAACATCCACCGCCATATTGGCCTGCGTTGCGGTACCCAACTTAGCTTCCCAAATCATTTGCCCTTTATCATCTGCTTTTAGAATCCAGAAATCACTTTGAAGACCTGTATTCCATTGGATACCGCTTAAAAACCAGTTTCCACCTTCACCAGGGTGTACACTGATTAGCTGCGAGCCCATTGGCGTAATTATAGATTCATCCCAAAGCAAATTGCCCTGCAAATCCACCTTAAGGAAAAAGGTTTTACCCGTAAACTGAGCGGATGTACCCTGGGCGTAATTATAGGTCCCCACAGCTACATATCCATCCGCAGCTACAGCTACATCCCAGGCCCAATCCAGGTTGGAGGGTGACCCAAAACTCTGGTTCCACTCTTCCGTTCCGTTGGAGTCTGTTTTAACGAACCATAAATCCTGATCTCCTCCGCTTGGTCCGGAACCCGCCCCGGCCAGGATATAGCCGCCATCAGCGGCAATCCCCACTCCCCTTGCATTATCCTGACCCGTTCCGCCAAAAGTGGTATCCCACAATTTATTACCCAGGCTATCGAGCTTTAACAGCCAGAAGTCTTCACCTCCCGCTCCATAGCTTTCGGTAAATCCCACCACTATAAATCCACCATCAGCGGTTTGCTTTATATCCATTCCCTCGTCATGGGAAGTTCCTCCATGCGAGCGCGTCCAGATAATATTTCCCTGAGCATCTACTTTAATCAAATACAAATCGCGGCTGGGAGAACTGGTAAAGCTGCCTGTAAACCCCACCGCCACAGTGCTTCCATCGTCCAATACTATTCCCGAATTGGCAATATCATTATTAAAGCCACCATTCATTACCGACCATATTTCCTGGCCGGAGGGTGTCATTTTGGTAATTACAATATCTGCTAACCCCTGAGTGTTAGTGGTAGTGGAACTTATGATTATCAGCGAGCTATCAGGTGCTTCTGTCACAGTTCGGCCTACCTCCACACCGGGGCCCGGAAATGATTTTTCAAAAACTACCGATTGCGCGGATAGCTGAAAAGTGCAAATGAAGAATGAAGTGAGAAAGGCAAAAGTACTGGTTTTCATGTGTTATAGTTTTCCTCAAAATTCAAGGGCAAACTCGTATTTCTCAAGACATATTTTTCTATTTTAGGGGTTTCTGAATTACCATATAAACCATTATCTAATTGAATTAGAGTAAATTATAAACTATAATTTTAGGATTCCAATGTCTTCTAAATCACCCAGCGATCTATATGTTCTCATAAAATCCCTAAGCGGATCGGAAAAGAGATACTTGCATATGAAGGCCTCTTTTCATCAGGGTGAAAAGCAGTACCTGAAGCTCTTTTCTCTGCTGGATGCTCAAAAGGAATACGACCCAAAAAAGCTCTCCCATGATTGGGAACAACTGGGTATGGAATCTTCACTGGCGGTTACCCGCAATTATCTGTATGAGTTTTTGCTGAATATGTTGGAGCAGTTTCACACTAAAAAGGGAAAAAAGCTGGCTATACTCACCTTGCTGCGGCAGGTGGATATTTTGTTTGACAAGGCACTGTACAGGCAATGTGGCAAGCTGTTGCGAAAAGCCCGAAAGCTTAGCATACAGGTGCAATCTCCGCGCATGCAACTGGAAATATTGATTTGGGAATACCGCATTCTTCTTTCGCCAAAATACAATGGCGAGCTAAAGCGGACTATTACCGATGTGCTGACGGAAGAGGCACGGGTGATTCACGATCTCTCCATGGTAAATAAAGCGCGCAGCATGCGTTTTAAAGTGGAACAGGGTCCTTTACCGGAGCTGGAAGAATATTACTCTTGGAAAAAAGAGTTTGAATCCGGGCTGCCGCCCGGCCTTATTTGCGAGTACCACCGGGCTTCTGCTCTTTATCTTGAAGCCAGCGGTTCGCCCCTCAAAGCGGTTGAAGAACTTAAAAGTGAACTGGAAATACTGGAAACCAATTTTGACCTGGCCACAGACAAGGGCTACTTCAGCAAGTACGAAAGCTGTATTGAAACCCTTATTGGGATGTACCACAAAATGGGTAATGCCGAGGCGGCCTATGAATGTCTGCAAAAAATAGAGCCCGCTAAGCTGCCTGCTTCTTTTGCACGGACCGAGCACTTACTGCTAAAAGCCACGGTGCTCTACTATACTCTGCTATTGCGGCATAGCTTACTGACCCACCAAAAAGAAGAATTGCAAAAAAGCCTGCTGGAGATTGAGACCTCCGCCTACCTGTGGAAGCAGGATATACGGTGGTATTATATTGGGCCTCTACTCTACTCTAGGGCCATTTGCTACCGCTTTACGGATGCGCACTCACAGGCCATTAAAACCCTCAGGGTGTTTTTTAGTGAAGCCCTGCTGCTGGAAAGGGAACGACTTTTTATGGATGCCAGCTGGCTGTTTATAATTCTCCACTATGAGAAGGGCAATATGGAAACTGTAGAAACTCACCTGAGTGCCATGAAGAGGAAGCTACGGAAAAGCCAAAATGCCGAACCTATGGACAATCTCTTGCTAAAACTCTTCGGTTCTCTGATAAACAGCAACTCCACCACAGAAATTACACATGCCTTCACGCAGTTTAAGCAAAATAGTAGTGATGCTGAAGCACCCGGGCGCAAGGGACTTTTCAATTACAGCAACTGGAGCAGCCACTTTTTAGGGGAGGGTTTGAAGGTGGGAAGTGAGGTTATGTTGTGAAAGTCTATAATTACTAAAGAAGATAAATTTACCACTCCCCACTTCCAGTGACACAGCAATTTCAAGGTTTTCAGTGATTCGGCCCGGTGGTTTATAAGGGATATTCGCCTTTATAAACTAACACAATCCGCTATGAAAACATATCTACTGGTATTACTGCAATGCGCTCTTGTCATCAATACAATAGGACAAAACATTTCGTCTTACATTTCTCAAACCAACCTGGACTCGCTTGTGCGCACCGTACGCGATTTAAGTGGTGAAGATTCCATTTACCTAAGCGGTACTAAAACGCGTATTGTACATCGCGTTAGTGCCTCCGGTAATGACCTGGCCGCAGCCTATATCAATCAACGGCTTTCCAATTACAACCTCAATGTGGTGGAGCAGAATTACAGTTTGGGCGGGCGAAATATAATAGCTACTCAAACAGGGTCTTTATACCCCGATTCATCCTACATAATTTGTGCGCATTATGATGCGGTAACCAGCTATTGTGCAGATGATGACGCCAGTGGTGTGGCAGCCATTATTGAAGCGGCCCGGATATTGTCAGGGCACTGTTTTGACTATACCATAATTTACGCCCTGTGGGATGAGGAGGAAATTGGTTTGAAGGGCAGTAAATTTTATGCCCAGGAGGCCAGCAACAGCAATCAAAGTATTTTGGGTGTAATAAACCTGGAGATGCTCGGCTACGACAGTAATGACGATCGTAAATTTGATATCCACATCAATAACTTCCCTTCTTCAGTGCTGCTTAAAGACAGCATGTTAAGTATGGTCAGTACACATCAACTTTCTTTAGTGCCCAATATTATTAATCCGGGCACCCCCGCCAGCGACCATTCATCCTTTTGGAATCAAAATTATGGAGCCATTGTGTTTGGAGAATCGTTTTTTGGTGGTGACGGAAATCCGGCTTACCACACTCCAAACGACAGAATAAACCTATTTAACCTTCCCTATTTCAAAGAACTTGCAAAGCTTAGTGTGGGAACCCTGGCTTCTTTGGCCGGTCCATGTTCCAATGTATCTGTGGAAGAAGAGTTGGCCACTCCGCTTGCCAATATTGAGATATACCCAAACCCTGTTCAGGATTTGGTGCATATTGAAAAGGCGGACAATGAAGAAGTTGAACTGAAGCTGATGGATGTAATGGGCAGAAATATCTTAAGTCATTCACTTAAAGACAATGTATTCTCCATGGATCTGAGCCACTATGAAAGTGGTGTGTATTTTATTACAATCACATCCGAAAAGGATCAACTTACACAGATGATTGTTTTAAAGTAGGATGTTCGACAGACCCTACTGTAATCATTAGCTATAAAGGGGTGTTTTCGTCAATCGGAATTAAAAGAAGGTAAGCCGTTCTCCTGAACAATTTTCAACCCTTTTGTTATTTTTTTTAAAAGCACAATTATGAAAGGATTAAAAGTGGCCACCATATATATTATTCCTCCGTACGCGATTTAAGTGGTGAGGGTTATACATACGTGGTCTTGAAACTCCTATTGTCCTTCTTGAAACTATTATTACACCGGGATTGATGTAACTCTAAAGAGGTTATTCCCTAAATAATTCACACCACAAAAAAAAACAGACCGCCAAAGCATGGCAGTCTGTTATAACTTTTCGATTTGTATTACAATACAATCAGCTTTTTAATGTGAGTTTGAGCATCCTTCTTTATGTGAATAAAATACACGCCCCTGCTCCAATGGCTGATATTGTATATGAGCTTTTGCCCGTCATTATACCCGGTGATATCTACCTTCTGACCCAGATTATTGAAAACTGATATTTGAGTTTCCTCAATATTAGCCGTGGTAATACTAAACTGATCCTTTGTGGGATTAGGATAGAGATTTATATCCGCATGAATAGTATTCTCCTCCGTGGCCAGTGGCGACATTACCGTAAAAGGAAATACAATGGACTTGCCAAAATCAGGTTGAAAATTCTTAACCGATATCCCATTCAAATCACGAAAGAAGAGTGCCCCGTTCCCTTCATTGTTGGCCCAGAAAGAAATGCCATTGTCTCCGGCATCGGTTAACTCAAAAGTATAACAGCCAACAGGCAAGCGCACTGTATCCCTATGTATGAGATTGTTGCTGAAATTCGATCTCGAAAGTATTACAGCACCCGATTCGTCCGTGATTTTAAAGCTGTTTTGTGAAGCCGTATTATTAGTGCGAAAATCTATAAAAAACTCATCGGGGATCACTTCGGGTATCTCAAATGATGCTTGCTTCTTATTGTTTAAGGCATACCCATCACTACCCCCATTTGGGGCATTTACGGATACATTTATTACATCATTGTTGCCGGTTACATCAGCCCATAACTGCATATTCACTGGCAGCAGTACGGTTTGTTGTTCCATAAATTCCAGACTACCACTCCACTGATAAGTTTGGGGCGTAGAGGCATTATTTACCCAATAGTCAATCTGTAAGTTTGTTAGGGTAGTACTGCCTGTATTTTGGATTATCACCTCTACTTCATCACAAATTCTCCCCATGCGTCCGTATTCCACGTAATTGTTAGGCGAAATGATGTCCACCACGGCCGCATCAAGAGCATGGTTGGGAGCACCATAAGTTACCATCTGGTGGTTAACAATATAATTTGATGTACCTGAAGCAGTACTTATACCATAGTCAATCTCCACCGTTTGACCTGGCGTAACGTACGAAGTAATATCCCATTCTTTTACATCGGTGGGCATGCCCGGACACCATCCTGCACGATCATAAATCCAGGTACCACCCTGGGGATATACCGGGTTCAGGGCACATTCTTTCCATACCTGCCAGCTGAATTCAGGAGTTCCGCCATTTATATTCACCCAGTGTGTACGTGGAATAAATTCTCCCTGTTGTCCATGCCCGGTAATAGCTGTACGGATTTTAAACTCATTACCCTGAGGGTCAGTGGACACGTGCCGCGGTTCAAAGCTCTCGTTTGCGTCAATTGAGCTGTATGGCTTTTTTTCCACCTTCCATATCTGCTGGACATCTAACACATCCCTGGGTGGCGTACCAACTACCATTAAAAATTTGATGTCCATTTCTTCCTGCCACTGTCCCCCTCGCTCCACGCTTATGCGCTTCCTGCCATTGAGGATGGGAGTAAAATCCGAAAGGTCAAAGGTCCAGGTTTTACCTTCCTGCCCAAAGTCAATGCCAATACCATATGGCGTTACAAAACTCAGAATTTCGAATTTTGAAGGATTACGCTCGAAGTATTTCAGGTCCGTGATATTTACTGTACCCTGCGAGGGTGCTGATAACGTACCCGCTACATTGCCTATAGGATCATAAATATACTGCGCCCCTGCCTCCCAGTATTGATTGGTGTTGATGATGCCAAGGCTGTCATTCTCTGCGGTTCCTGCTTTTGAAAAAACTGCATACTCATCAACGATATGCAACGGACGCATCACAGAGTCTATGATTGTATCAGTGGTAATTGTCAAGTTGTACTGACCCTGATGGAAGGTAGTGTTAGGCCTGTTGCTCAGCATCTCCATGTTTTTAAAGTGGTCATTACCATAAAGCTGGCTCCAGTTGGCGCCATTATAAACAACAGCATCATGGCCATTCCCACTGGCGTCATACACTTGGGTACCACTTTCTTCCGCCAAAGGATAATACACCTCCAGGTTGTTATATTTTGGGTGGGTGGCATCTACCTTACGGTACATCCAATCTTGTATTTCCTGAGCACTAAGCTCAATACTCCACACATGAATATCGCCAATATTTCCTGTAAAAAATTTGTTGTGATGCCCTTTATTAATCCTCAAATTGGTTCCGTTGGTGGTATTAATAATCTGGCTTTGGCTTGCTGATATTGTTTCCAGTTGGCCATCTACGTAAATCTTTATGTTGTTAGCATTTGTGCCATCTGAAGTTACAGCAATATGGTGCCAGTTCCCATCATCTAAAGAGGTGGTTCCTATGCTATTCCCTCCATTAACTTCTACTCTTATTCGTCCCAGGTTATTCAGTCGCACCAGCCACTTTTCTCCTGTTGCATTGGTGCCCCACGAAACAATTTCTTCACCCCCACTGGCATTGAGGGTATTTATCCAGGCTTCTACAGTACGGGGTCCACTGCCCTGAATTCCCTTATAGGATTGCGCCTCGATGTAATTACTACCATTAAAATCAAAATTAAAATCTCCCTCAGATAGTAATCCACTACCTCCGGAGGTTCCCGAAAAATTCAGGTTGTTGCCATTGGTTTTATTTGTAAAGGACATTTCTACAATAATATTGGAGGTGCCATCCCAAATAAAGGGTGTGCTAAACTGCAGGCGGTTATCGCCTATGGAAAAAAAGGTGTTATGGAAATAAACCTCCGTGAAACCGGTCAAGTCAGGCTGAGCGGCATCAAGTGTGCTTTTAGTGGTAGCCTTCATTTTTAATCTGAAAAGGCGCGCCTGACCAGGGTTACCGTTTACATTTAGTGTTAGGGCATCAATATTTCCGGCTGTGACCCCGGCTGCAGAAAGTTCAGCCTGGGTGAAGATATATTGGCTTTTGGCCGCGTGGGTGTCAGTAGGTAATACCGTGGAGAGGCTGAGCATACCTGTGCCTACCAATGAAGCAGTGTCTGAAGTGATATTATTGATTGTTACATTCGGCTGCAGAGTTTGATGAAAATCAAAAGTGGGAAGGCTTGTGTAATTTAAAACATTGCCACTAAAGCCACTGATAATATGACTGGGATGGAATTTTTGAATAGAGTCCACATGGCTGGAGTCATGGAGATAAGTATTGCAGGAATAGTCCCATTCACCACAGCCGCGGTTGCGATTGGATACCGTAGAAACCTGTGCGTTCTTACAGCGTAAACTGTATTGCATATATACTTTTTCATAGCTTACATTGCTATTTGCAGGAAATTGCACCACTGTATCACGTGTGCTTGATTGAAAGTTAAAGCTTTGGATCGTAATGGTATCTCCCGGGCTTTGGGAAAATGCCCCCGAAGAAAGTAAGAGACTTACAAAGGTGAATAATAAAGTTTTTGATTGCATATAGGGGAAATTATTACCTGTGAGTAGCAGGTAGTTTACGATTGAAAAAAAATAGATTTCAAATACTAATTAATGATTAAAGCTTATTGCCATTTTATTTCATACGTCATAACCATTGGCAATAGCATATTTTACCAAGCCTGTAACGTTGTGGACATTTATTTTTTTCATGAGGTTTGTACGGTGGGTATCAATCGTTTTGTGACTTACAACCAGCTGATCTGCAATTTCTCTGTTAGTAAACCCCTGAGCAATTAATGTGAGGATTTCTTCCTCACGTGACGTGAGGCTTACCATAGGAACCACTGGTGCAGAACCCGGAACTGATGGCAACTTTGTATGTTCATCAAAAATGGCCGGGCTATAATAGCTTTTACCTTTCATAACCAGATTCATGGCCAGTACAAACTCCTCGCGGTCTGAGTTTTTGAGCAAATAACCCTTGGCTCCCAGGCGCATAACTTCACGGTGCATGGCCGGGTCGCCAAACATGCTGATAATAATGACCGATGTATCAGGAAAATATTCTTTTACATATCTGAGTACATCAAGCCCATTTACTTTGGGCATATGTAAGTCTAAAATCATATAGTCCGGATTGTATTTCTCAAGTGCATCAATGGCCTGCTGGCCATCCACCGCGGTTGCAACAATTTCAAGGTTATCTATATCATCAATTAACATACGATAACCTTCAATTATCAAATTATGATCTTCTGCAAGTACAATAGTATTCATCTATGCTCCTTATGCAATTTGCTTCGTTACTTCTGAAGAGGTTGGGACGGTAATATGCACATAAGCACCTTCCCCCTTAACGGCTTGGATTTGTACAGTTCCACCAAGCGCCTCTAATCTTACATGGACATTATTTAAGCCTATACCATTAGTTTTATCGGTAATCTTAAAGCCTTCCCCATCATCCTCCACAATCAATACCAGTTTTTTTCCTCGTTTTAACAGTTGAATGCCCACTTTTGAAGCATTGGAATGCTTTATTATATTTGATATTAACTCTTGGGTAATGCGATAAACATTTACTTCAATATTATCGGGTAATCGGTTATACAAGCCAGAGGATACAAACTCCACATCGATAGATGAACCTGAAAAGTTTTGGTCGATCAATTGTTTAATAGCAGATTCAAGACCGTTTTCCTTTAGTAGAATGGGCATCATCTGATGAGACAGGGACCTTACCTCATTGCAGATGGAATCCAGGCGTTGCACTGTGGTGTCGGAGGCCTGAGGGGTTTTGTCAAATTGTAATTTCATTTTCAGGGCAGCCAGGGATTGCCCAATGCCATCATGGAGTTCTCTGGCCAGACGTTGCCTTTCCGTTTCCTGCGCATCAATCATCTGCTCCATTTGTTTTTCTTTTAGGGCAAACTTCAGGGACTGGTTTTCCTTTAGTCCTTTCATTCTAATAAAATAAACCAACCCACTGCCTAAAAGAACCACAACTATTAGCAAACCTCCCATAGTAGCCTGCTGCCTTCTGCTTTTATTTAGCTCTTCATTTTTATGAATGATTATTTCGTTCTTGTTTTTTTCATTCAAATACATTTCCTCCAGAGCACTAAGCTGTTGCTTACTGGTGTGAGAGTATAAACTATCTTTCAGGAACCCCCACTTTTTGTAATATAATGTGGCCTGTTCGGGTTCACCAAGCGCAGAATGCAGATCGGCAGCTTCCTTAAATACGTCAATGGTTCTTGGTATAATTTTACCATTACCATACTTTTCTCCAAATAAATTGAGATCTTTTCTGGCCTGGGCCTCATCCCCCAGATAATAATACATCTGAGCCATAAACAATAATGTTTTATAGCCTGCTTCATCCTTCGATCTTAATATGGAGGAGAGCTGTAAGAAATAATTCTCCGCAAAAGAGTAATTTCCCCGGTCTAGCTCTATACGTCCAAGATGAGTATAAAGAGTGGTGGCTTTTTGCGTATCGTCTTTATCGAGTGATATTTTTAAGGCTTTTTTATAATTGTTAAAAGCCAGATCCGTTTTCTGATTTTGGAGAAGTACATCTGCATAAATATGAATAATAGTGTACCATTGATCCATACCTTTACCATATTCAACTGCCTTTGCAATATTTTTTTCTGCTGAGTTGAAAAGCCCAAAATGATGATATGTTCTGCCCATCAGGAAGTAGGCTGTAGCCATACTTAAAGAGTCATTTGCTGTTTCAGCATACTTCATCGCCAGAAGTGCATTTTCAAAACTTTCTTCCCACCTTTCTGTAAATTGAAGAGAAATGGATTTTTCATAATATATGAAAGACAGAAATGCCGGGTCAACCAGGCGTTCAGCATGCATAAAGGCACTATCAAAGCAGGCTAACCCTCTGTCCATAATATCTTTATCAATTCGAGCCTCAATTCTGATTAACTGAGCTTTTAGCACAAAAATATCTGCCAGCTTTTTATGATTTATATTTGATTGGTAATAAGCGTATGCTTTATCTAAATAAAATTTACTTGAATCGATGTTATAGTAGGTCCAGTAATCTGCTCTTCTGAGGTTGTTTTCGGCCATGTTTTGCTCGACCATGTCTTCATCATCAAGTTTCTGAATCTTTTCCTTAGCCAGGTTCAAAAGTGTCATTGAACTGTCTCGTGAGTAATTAATATGGCGTTCTATCAATGTGTGTATTTCAGAAATACTAAGTGAAGATTTCTCCTGAGCAAAGGTGAATTCTGTATATAAAAGCAGAAAGCAAAATAAAACTGTGGCCCACTGTAATCGGTGTGTGACAATAATCATAGAAGTTGGGACTTTTAACTGAATAAAAGTAGACAAATAAGCATAGTGCAATCTACTATTAAGGTGTTTACCCTACTCATTTACGCCATCTACCTGATTGTTTGTATCGGGCTGACGTGGAAATTAAAGTATGGTATGTCTTTAAGAGAACGGCAACATTCTAATTTCAAGGTTCCAATAAACACCTTTTGCCACTGTCATCCCTTTTCATTTTTCGCCACTTCACTGATGATTTTGTAGTGAACAGATGTTGGTCAAATAGATAAGAGCTCCTGTAGGGCAGATTCTGTATATGCATAGGGTAAACACCTGAGATCAAGGATTTGAACACTTTATACTGTTAAGTTTGGTCAGCAAAGCCCACTGTTATCTCTAGGCTACCACTTATATAGCTTGGTCTTCCAAACAGTGCTTCAGATTCTTAAATTAGATTAAAATGAAAAAAACACTATCCTTTTACCTTGTTGTAGTGGTGTGCTTACTCCTTAACTCAAGCGCATTTGGCCAGCTTTCTGGTTCGTACACAATCAATTGGGCCTCGCCCACAGGCGGCACCAACTATCAGACTTTTACAGCAGCAGTGACCGCTTTGAGTACCAATGGAGTGTCGGGTCCAGTGACTTTTAATGTTCAGCCGGGCACATATACTGAGCAGGTTTCCATTCCCGCCATTAGCGGTGCAAGCACTACAAACACCATCACATTTAAAGGTTCCGGGGTACAAACCTTACTCACCGCTGCACCCACCTCTGGCAACCGGCCAATTATAAGTTTAAATTCAGCCTCCCACATTACTATCGAAGATCTAAAAATTGAAGTAACAGGAACAGATGGATGGGGTATTCATTTTATGAATCATGCAGATACGAATACCGTTACCGGATGCCATATTGAAGGCCCTGCAGCAGCAGGGATTTATGGAATTATTGGGTCCGGAAGCACGAGCGCAGTGTCTGTAGTTCAAAACAATGGTGAATATCTTACCATTACCAACAATACCTTTGAAGGTTGTCATCGTTCCATTCAGTTTATTGGCAAAACGGGGCCTACTACCACACCTTCTAAGCAAGTAAATTACGGAACTAATATTACGGTTAGCGGAAATGTTATAAATAACTTTAGATCAAAAGCCATTGTCATTAATAATTATCATAACCTAACGGTTGAGGAAAATGATATTTCCACCTCTGACCCAGCGAGCAATGGAGCCGTTTCATTTTGGGATGCCGGGGATAACCTTATTTTCTCAAAAAACAAAGTCTATGTTGCATCTAATGCAAATAACACCAGGCTAGTAGTTTTATCTATGGCTCCGCCTAATGGTCCGGCAGGAGATGCGACCAAGCCATGTATGGTGACCAATAATTTTATTCAATATGATGGCTCAAATTCCGGCACCTCTACAGGTTTGTTATTGAAAAACAAAGCTCATGTTAAGGTATACCACAACACCTTCAAAACTAAAAATCAGGGAACCGATGCCAATTGCATTTGGTTAGATGCCAATAACAGCAGGGACCTGGATAGTATTGAGATCCGAAACAATATTATGTATCTGGAGAATTCCGGCTCAGGTAAATTTATTTACAATGCAACAAATGGAGGCTCATATAAAAATATGGTTGTTGACCACAACAATTATTATTCTCCAAATGGCTACTTCAGTATGGAAATACCCAATGGGAGCACGGGGACTACGTCTTTTAGCAACTTTTCTAATTATCAGGCCAACAGCCTGGGGTATGGTACAGGAGCAATGAATATTGATCCTGTATTTGTATCGGCAACAGATTTGCATGCAACTTCAGTACCCATGAATGATAGTGCTACAGTAATTAGCAGTATCACTACAGATATTGATGGTGATATCCGCAGTATAACCAACCCTGATATAGGAGCTGATGAATTTGACCTGCCACCTTGTCCAAAGCCATATTTTGTTTCACTGGACAGTATTTCTACAACTTCTGTCCGCATTAACTTCACTTCGGGTGGAACTAAATTCTCCGTTGAGTTTGGTCCCTCAGGCTTTAGCCAGGGCACTGGAACCACTACTCTCGTTCAGGGTTCCGGGGATACTATTACAGGCCTTACACCCAATACCACCTTTGATTTTTACATCAGAAATGATTGCACGGATTCTGCCAAGGGATATTCGCCCTGGGTAGGACCCTTTACAGCCCGGACATTATGTTCATACAGCAATAATTATTTTACCGATTGGGATTACCTGTCAAATGGTGAGGAAGATCACTGCTGGACTTTTTTGGCTTACGGCAGCAACAGTGCTTCTGCAGAAGCTTACAGCCCTGGCGCAGCAGCATCTTTGCAACCCTATACCAATAGCAACTATTACCGGGTTTACAATTCAACCCAAGCTGAAAACTTCCTGATAAGCCCTGAAATTAGTGACCTGGCTACAAATACTTTGCAGTTAAGGTTTCAGGGTTCTGATACATATAGTGGCAGTTCCGGAACACCCGGATTTTATATTGGAACAATGAGCTCCATAGGCGATACAGGCTCTTTTGTAGCCATTGACACCGTGACTACCACGAGTAATTCATGGACTGAATTTACAGTATTACTAAATGCTGTTACGGTTAATCACAAGTATGTGGTAATCAGACATGCCAATAATGCGGATAATGTTTTCATGGGTATCGATGATCTGTATATTGAAGGTCAACCGGTTTGTACACCTCCCAGCTTCGGAATATTTACCGATGTTCATGACACCAGCGTTGTGCTTAGCTGGATACCCGGTGATGGCAATACTTTTGAAATGGAATACGGAACAACTGGCTTTATCCGTGGAACGGGAACAAGTATTTCAAATTTAACCGACACTATTGACACGATAGTTGGTTTGCAGCCCAAAACCTGTTATGAATTTTATATCAGGGGAAATTGCACTGTAAATAATAGCCCCTGGTACGGTCCGGTTTCGATCTGCACGGCTTGTCCTTCACTTTTAACAGCTCCCTTCACAGAAGATTTTGAGGGCCCTGGTTGGATTGTGGGAGCCAGCGGTGCCACCAATGAGATTGATGATTGTTGGAAGCGCACACCCAGCGGTACATCAGCCTATAGATGGGAAACAAACGCTGGAAATACCACCAGTTCCAATACCGGCCCTATTAGTGGGGTGGGTGGTCTTGGAAAATATGTGTTTACTGAGGCCTCTACGGGATCCAATGGAGCATTGGCAACTTTGGAAATGCCAATGGCAAGCTTCTCCGGATTGACCACGCCTGCTCTAAGTTTTTCATACCATATGTATGGAAACAACATCAATGAACTGTATGTATTGCTGGACGATGGTACACAGACCGATACAATATGGAGTATCAGCGGTCAACAACAAACTACTGACACTGCCGCATGGAAAACAGCTTATGTGGATATTAGCTCTTATAAATCCCAACCTGCCACCATAAGCTTTGTGGGTAAAAGAGGTGCAAACATCAGAGGCGATATAGCAATTGATAATGTAGGTATTGATGAGCTTCCCAGTTGTGTCCCTCCTACAAACTTTAGTATAGATAGTATACATGCCATATTTGCTGATTTTAGCTGGCATTCACAATCCAATGGAAATTCTTTTAAAATGGAGTACGGTTCTATGGGCTTTATACCAGGATTAAATGGTACAGGTGTAGCTTATAGCTTTGCAAGCCCTACCCGGGTAACTGGATTAATCCCAAATACTACCTATGATGTTTATTTGACCGATTTATGTGATTCTACAAACTGGGTGGGTCCAATTACCTTTACAACCCTCGTCAATAATGATGCGGAGCTGCAAAGTATTATCTCTCCCACTCACCTGGCATGTGGAGATTCAAGCTATGCCGTAGAGGTACGAGTTAAGAATAATGGGTTAAATACCATCACCAGTTTACCTATACATGTAAATATTACCGGAGCCACCACTGCCACGATGAGCAACGTGTCCACCAGCGCTATAGCACCTGGCACCTCTGCAATTGTTTCGGTGGGCACCATTAATACCTTCTTTGGTGGTATAATTAATATTGAAGCCTATACCGGTCTTCCTGGTGACCAGGAAATGACTAATGATACTATCGCAGAAAGTAATATTGAGCTGATTGCTGCAATACCATTGCATATACCTGTAGATTCACTTTGCCCTAATGATACCACTGGAAGATTTGTTGCCATTCCACAAACTGGCATTACACATAACTGGTACGCCAATATGCAGGATACAATACCGATGGCCACTGGAGATACAGTAAAAGCACAACCTAACCAAACTTTGTATCTGGACCGCGCGCAGTCGGGTTCCTTAGTGGTTCAAACCGGAACAGCAGGATCATTGTATGGCAGTATGTTTAAGATTTATGTGAAGAATGATTTTATATTCTCCGGATATACATGGGTTTCGCATCTTTCAGGCTCAAAATCTCTAAAGGCTTTCTATAAGATTGGTGATTATAAGGGGCATGAAACTACCCGATCCAGCTGGACCTTAATAGACTCTTTAGAGCAAGCCAGTTCATCAAGCTTAACACCTTATAGGTTTGATTTTAATACACCTGTGAAATTTAATGCAGGTGATACAATTTCTATTTATCTCGCCAGTAAAGCTGGAAAATATGAAGCACAGAGTATTCCGGGAGCCACAATAGATTCTGTGTACAAAACTACCAACGATTTTAATTACATTGCTGGTGTTGGCGGGGCTTATTTTGGCAATAATATGACTACTGCAACCAACGCAAGTTCAATAGCCTTAACCCTTCATTGGGAGAGTTTAAACGTTTGTGGTAATAAGCGAATTGCCCTTACCATGGGTGTGAATAAGGATACTGCCAAAGCCGACTTTAACTCCGTTGTCAATTTGAATGGTGCTGATGTTGATTTTGATGCATCAAGCTCTACTGGTGATGTTTATCAATGGAACTTTGGAGACGGGAGTGCTGGTAACGGACAAATTACCTCCCACACCTATACTACCCCAGGCAGCTATACAGTTACCCTCACAGTTACAGACACGCAATGTGGTACTACCGATACTATTTCCAAGATTATAATGGTCACAATTGGTATTGAGGAATTTACTTTAGATGAAAAGGTAGAAGTATATCCAAATCCCAATAACGGTGTGTTTACTATAGGCCTGAACCTAAAAGGTGGTTACGATGTGAAGCTCTTTCTTTCTAACACTCTTGGCCAAATAGTATATAAAAGAGATTTAGGACACATTGGTGCACATACGGAAACTGAGTTAAATCTTGGTAAACTTGCTCCGGGAGTGTATCATTTACATATACAGACAAATAGTAAAACTGTTACTACAAAGGTTACAATTCTATAAGTAGGAAAATACGGATATTATAAAAAGGGGCTGTCTCCAATATCGGAGGCGGTCCCTTTTCTATTGCTTATGTTCCGTAAATCTACTGCTGAAAAGATGGATGGATAATAACCACATCGTATTTTCTAAGGGTTATAGTGCTCTTGATGTTATATCGGGCAGAATTAACTATCTAAAAACCTTTCTCACATCTCCTCCAGCTTGCGTTCAAAAGCCTCCAGGTTGTACCAGTTTTGAGCTTCCGTTTCATCAAGTATGTCTCGTATCTGTTTGCTAAAGGCTGGTTCCAAACCGTTGAGTCGAATAAAGTCAACGGCTTTTTCAAAAGAGGTGGCCATGCTTTTAAAAAAGGCATCTGCCTTTTGGGGTTTTTTAGCGTTAAAGGCCTGGGCCACTTCTATATTGTACAGCATCAGTTCTGCCACCAGGGGCGCATCCACACCTATCTGTATAAAATGCTTCAGGTACTTTTGAGCTACTGACCGCCTGGCTTTGGGTTTACGCCTGCGCTGTGGAAAGTACTCATTGGTTATCCTGAACTTTGCTTCAGCCAGCAGCTTCTCCTCCCGGGGGTTAAAGGTAAAGTCATAATAGGTTTTTACTTCCTTAAACCGCTGATACAGATCCATAATCTGGTCTTCCAACTGCTGTTTGGTAAGTTCGTTCAGGTAGTTTTTAAGGGCGCGCTTGCTCATACTAATCTGCCGGGGCTAAAAAGGCTCAATGTATTACATCTTCTGTACAATACGGTACTCAACCTATACACACTTAAGGGGTGGGTTTGGGTGTAAGCCTGAAACTTAATAAGATGAGTTTGATATAAGATGTGATTTATATTGTGTTGCCCTATTGAGTACATTTTCAAAGAAAGTTAGTATCAAAACAGGCAAAATAAGTCGTTTTGGATACAAATTCTACTCGAACTTTACTCAAACTGACATCATTTTGTTACATCAGACTCACGTTTAACAGAAACCCGCTGCCCTCAAAAGGTGATTGACCTGGCTTAGCTCTCACACTGCACTTTCTACTACCAGCGGCTACACTTCCAACAGCTTATGCCGTACCGCAAACAATACCAGGCCGGCCATATTGCGGGCATTTACCTTTTCCATCAGTATTTTACGGTAACCCTCTATGGTTTTAGGGCTTAAAAACAGGGCTTCACCTATTTCGGCAGTGGTCATCTCTTTACATATCAGGCGCAATACATCCAGTTCTCTTTCCGAGAGGCCGTGTTCCGGTAATTGTGCGGAAGCCTTTAAGGCAGGGTTGGAAATACCGCTGAGCATAGCCCGGGAAAGCTGATCGGAAAAATAAAAACCGGTAGTATACACCTTAATAATGGCCCGGATCACCTCTTTGGGGTCTGTGTCTTTCACCAGGTAACCATTGGCACCTAACTCCATCATTTGGTACATAAAGGCTTTGTTCTGATGCATGGTAAGAATCAACACCTTCAGTTCCTTATCCGTATTCCGGATTTGCTCCAGCGTTTCTTTACCCGATAAAACGGGCATTTCCAGATCAAGCAAAACCACATCAGGGCGAAACCCGGAGAGTCCTCCCAGTAATTCCTTACCGTTTGATACTTCCTGTACCACCTTAAAGCGGGGGTCCGACTGTAGTATGGATACCAGGCCCGAACGGAGCAGCTTATGATCATCAGCCAGTGCTATGCGTATGCTTGTATTCATTGCGGTGGGGTAAGAGGAACCGAAATACAGGCTTTAAAGCCCTGATGCGGTTCCGTGATAAATTCTATTGTTCCGTTTAAAGCTTCCATACGGCTTTGCATGTTTTTTATTCCTATTCCCCGTGATAAGGCTGATACCAGGTAGCCCTTCCCGTTATCGGAGTAGTTCAGCCGTATCTCCTCCTTCTTGAATTCAAGTTGCAGTATGGCCTCAGTGGCTTCGGCATGGCGCAGGGTGTTTTGCAACAGTTCCTGCGCTACACGGAACAGCCCCAGTTCCAGGCTGGTGTGCATCCGTCTATTGGCCCCTTCCACCTTTAAGTATACCCTGAAACTTTCCCGGGATACGGTTTCCATCCATTCCTGCAGCGCCTGTACCAATCCGAAATTTTCAAGGGTTACCGGCAATAGGTTGTGGCTTACCCTCCTTACGTCTCCTATTCCTTCTTCCAGCATTTTACAGGCTTCTTCTAAAAACGCTGCCTGCTGCGTACCAGCCTCCACGGTGTGCAGTTGGTGTTTAAGGTTTAAATTAAGCCCGGTAAGTAGGGAGCCTATGCCATCGTGCAGATCTTTAGCCAAACGTTTACGTTCACGCTCCTGCCCTTCTATAGTAGCCTGTAAAAGTCCTTTCTGAAAGTCTGTTTCCAGTTGCTGCAGTTGCTGATCCTGCCGGAACAGCCGTTTTTGATAGATAGCTACAAAAAAGGCAATAAGCATAGCCATGAGTAAAACAACCCCTGCAGCCGATACGAAAATCAAAATTATTTCGGGGTCTTCACTGCGCATACAAGGGCAAAAGAGTAGATTAAGTAGAGCAAGATAGCCAATACCGCATGAAGGCCCCAAAGGGTTTTAAATACTATACTGCTTTGGGCTACAATAAAGGTGGAGAATAAGAAGATCAGCAGATTGGTACTGAAAAATACCAGGAGCCCGGTACAAAGCCAAAAGGCAAAGGTTTGCTGAATATTCCGCACTTCTTTTTCACGTAGCACTTTGGCAAACCAGCTTACAGCTACACTCAGAACCAACAGGGCTTCCAAAGCATGTACGGCTGCCGGGTAACCCAGCCAGCCTTCACCCCATATTCCGTTAAATAGCCAAAAGGCCACAAACCCAAAGATCATTGTTTTCCAGAGCCACGGGTGTAAAGAAGTACCTAAAAGCTGACGAAACAGGAACAGTAAAAATGAACCCTCCACTAAAATATACAGGTGAAAGAACGGAAGATTGTTGGTGTGTCCGCTGAGGGTCCACAGCCGGCCCGATACGGAAATAGCGGCAATGGCCCATAGCATGACTCCAAACCACTGCTCCGCAGAACCCAGGCGCCTCCAGTACCACAGTGCCATGAAAGCGGGAAGCAAGGGTATGAATACACCTATTTTAGGAAGGACTTCCAATGGATTGGTTTGGTCTAATTATGACATGAGTGGAGCAGCGGGCTCTCATCATCACAATATTGTGGGCAAGGCATGGTAAAGTCAAAGTCATGCTCAGCATCATCCAGTAAAGTAGATCCCTGAAGAATATTGACATATACAATGCTTCCCTTGTGGGTTACTCCCTGAGGATCAAACCACTCATCTCCGGGAGAAATGGAACGCAGCCCGAAACTCACGTGAAGTTCCTGTGCCTCATTCATACCCAGGCCCTGGATGTAGTCTATAATATCCCAATTGTAATTATAAGCGTGTACAGGCGTATAATAGGGTCTTTGTGTGCAGGAAAAACTTTGCCAGTTAGCGGTGAGCACAGCCGCAGAATCAGAACTGATAAAATGACCGCCATGGGCATCAGAAAGCAGCACGCTTTTTCCTTCACTCCCAAATTGGTCACTGCACCCCAGCAGGTTTACCATGGCGATTAAAGGAATATCATCTCCCTCCCGCAACGCATAATACATACGCACCCCGCTGGTTTGGGGAAACATGTCTTTCAGCATCTTGAGCTTATGGTGTGAAAAGGTATAGATAACCGTTTCAGCCAAATCATTGGTTTGATGGGCCCACAACCAGCTCTGGTGCCACATGGCCACGGTTTTCCGGTAGATCTGGTACGAAGTGCTGGTGCAGCTGGTATTGCCCGCTCCGGCTTTTTCGGTACGAAGGGTTGTAGCTTCTGCCTGCCCGGCTTCATTTCCGGGTGAACAGGAGATGAAAGCAAAGAGGCCAAGCACAATTAATAAATAAGGAATTCTCACGGTGATTAAGATTTAGTATGGTTTGTGAATGATTGAGAAGTAAAGGTATTAAACCAAAAGGCCGGAATTACCTGAACGCTCAGGCATGGAAAGTTACCTGTCATATCAAACTATTGAAAAACAACATCCTGGAAATATGGCAGAGTTCATTTTCAGGGCTTCCCCCCATCAGAATCAGGGCATACCCTGGCGGGTTTTCAGAGAATACCCGGGCCTTATAATCAGGGTAAAGGGGCTGCTGCAGCGGCTATGAAGCCTTCATATTTGTGGCATCGGAAATAGTTCCGAACCTAACATTTTCCAAACCGTATAGTATGCACACTACTTTAACTTTAAACCGGGGGGGCACCAAAAATGTAAAGGCCACCATGCCTGCCTCTTCAGGTAATCTTTAAATTCTGGCTCCGGTATCAGCCAAACCTCAGGGCCAACATAGCCGGGTGTTTCCCTTCTCTAAGTATTCATTTTAATTTAATAGTATGTCAGTTACTCAAAACTGGAGTTGGATCTTTTCCATGAACTCCTCACTTTACAACCAATTACGCAATTTAATGTATTCTAAAATTGTTCCGCCCAATACGGTTACTACGTATAATGGCGATGTGATTACGCTCAATTTTAACCCGGTGCGCACTACTATAACACTGTTAACCGATCAACAGGATACGATTTTGCTGAGTGCCACGGTAAACGGAAATATTCAGCCTGAAAACGGAGTGCAAACTTCCTTTAGCGGCACGGTTTCCGCGCAGGTTGATCTGGATAAGCTCTATATAGAGGGCGATGGGGCGCAAGCCAATACCTCTGGTGAGCCAGGCATTACCTGGACCAATTATTTATACCTGGAGAGCGGTGTGGTATCAGAGCTTACGGTAGATACGGGGGATAGCAGCACAGACGCCCTCCTTACCTCCTTTATGCAAAGTAATATTGATAGTTATGTAGCTTCTTCCCCCCATTCACTGGGCGAAATGTCATCCGCAAACCTGGACCCCTATTTTGTACCTACCTATCAGAAGTTTATTACCCTTACTGATGCCGGCAATAGCAGTAACCCCAGGATGATGCAACTGGTGATGGTAAATAGCGAAGCCCCTCCCACTGCAGACCCCCATGAAGCTTTAGACTCCACCTCCACCCTGGATTTCCCGGAAGGCTCCAATGCCGTTTTTGCTTTTAATGATTATACGGTGTTTGATTTCATGGCCACCAATATGGAGGCTAATGATAGCATGTTTACAGACATCTCCGTTTCACAAAACCCGGCAGTGCTAACTGCAAAAGGCAAGAAAAAGAGCTATTCCATAAAGCTTACTTCACAAATTGCCAATGACTCGGTAGCCACTACCCTTCAGATGACCAATGCCATGGAAGCAAACATTGGCTATGGCACTACTCTGGAGATTGTAAATGAAAGTGACGGTACTCAAACTTTATTGGTAACTAATGATCTGACCAGTTCTAAGGTGGGTCTCAATGAAGACAATGCAGTAGTGATATCATTGATATCGGTATATGCCGTTTTATTGGCTTTATCACCTTTACACGGTATCATCTTCTACTCTATAATGATGGCCATTGAGCAGAGGATTATTTCCCTCATTAATAAAGCCGCCAAAAAGTTAGAATTTGAGGAAGACGTTCCCATTCAACAGACCAACAGCAAGGTAGGCATTACTTTTTCAGACATCACGTTGGAGGACGGGGTGATCATCAGTGCCAACATCACCGTTTCCAATTCAGACAGCCCTGAGGTAAATAGTCCTGAGCTGAAGATGAAACAAACGCGCGTGGAGTTGCCTTCACCTGTAAATGAGGGTTTGAAGAATTTACCTGATCACCTGGACACCTTGCATGACAGCTTAACTCCTAAAAAGAATGTTTTACATGCCGGAAGAGCCCGTAAAAAAGTGAAAAAGCTGATTTAAGTAAGTATTCTGCAGCGCCAACTGTGGATTAATGCATGGCTTGTACATAAACAGCCCCCGGCCGGAATTAATTCGATCGGGGGCTGTTTTATACACCTGTGTACCTAAGGGTGAATATTAATGATCATCTTCCGGTCACGGTTGTAATCGCGGGAGCCGGGGGTGAAATCATTGTAATGGTACCAGGCGTTACTGCTGCCGGACCAGCCCCAGTTCATCCAGAAATAAGTGGGTGAAAACGTATACGTTTCATACTCATAACGGGTACCCGGGTTGTGAATAGAAATATATTTATTGCGCTTATACCCGTCACAAACCCAGGCGTGCCCTGAAGAGTTATCGGGTGTACGTCCTCTCAGGATTACCGGACGGGAAAAGTAATTAAGCTGAGAAACCACTGTACTGGCACTATAATTTACATAAGATGCCGTGCTGGCATACCCATAATTGTTTACCAGTACATTACGGGCATTACCGGTTTGTGCACCTGAGCCGCTGCAACTGTAGCTCATCCCTACGTAATTTCCAATATCACGCATAAGCTTTGATGTTTCATTACTACCGGAACCATTGGGCATACTACTCCAGTTATACGTAGTGGCAGGGTGCGCCCAGTAGCGCATTACCTGGGCCGTAGCGGTGGCCACACAACCGGCCGGGGCATTGCCATTACTGTAACCACTACAATTGAGGTTGCCATCATTCACCAGGTTGTTGTAGCCCACGCCCTGCCCCCAGGTGGTAGCCATAAGGGGACCTTTTTGTTCCTGTACCGTACCTCCGGATATAATAACCTCTTCATCCACAGGGGGAGCAGCATAAGCCCATTGTTTTTCAATTTCTCCAGAAATGGATTTCTTTTGTACTTGTCTTAATTCTACAGCACGTGCCTTATGCTCTTCTACCCAGTCGTACAAACCACAGGATTGTATAAACTGCGGATCGGTATTAAAGTAACCGGTTTCTGAAAAAGCCAGGATGGGTACTTCCTTCTTAGTACCGGAAACTACTACAAAGCCTTCCGGCTGCATCTGGATTATATAAAAGGCGGCTAAGCCATCTGAACCAAAAACAGTGGACGTTTCCTTTACCTCTTTTTCAGAAGTAAAATCACGGGATGAACGAAAGCGGGCCCTGCTAAACGTATTGGTATCCGGATGGTGCTGAAAGGCCTGGTCATGGGCAAAATTACGGGCTACTTTTTTAGCCAGCTGTAAAGAAACATCGGCCTGATCCGGTTGGCCGGGTGTGTAAGAGTTAGCTTGTTCTTTAGAACAACTTACAAGTACCAGCAAAGCCATAAACAGTGCAAGTACAGAGGTGGTTTTCAAAATTCTCATGTTAAACGTATTAAGTTAATGAGTGTAAAAAGTAAATAAACTCATCCTAAAAATCTAAGCTTAACCACATTATTTACAGCACCTTAGCCAGTGTTTGAATCAATTTATTAACTGTTTTAAATAACAGTATCTTAAGTTTCAGTTTTTTGAAGTCTAAAATAATAAGGAGAAAAAAATATGCACGGCATCTTTAACTTCACAATACTCTGCCCCCTTATTAAGTAGAAACAGTGTTCTATTTTATTAATGGTAAAGCTATGTTGTCTTTTAGATAAGAGGATTAACCATAGCTAGGCCTTTGCCCATTTTGAGTGCGAAATACCAAAAGCAATTTTGCCCGGACTGTACATCTATCAATTATTGAACACCAAGCCACAGCCTCTTATAAACAGGCAGTTGACAGTATCCGTTAAAAGAAGTTTTACTGCCACAAAGACGGGCTGCAAAATGGGTATACCTTATAAGTAGTTGGGCTCCTTAACCTGTATCACGCTAATGATGGATGGGGTTTTACCACTTATCAGAAAATACCGCCCACCTATCCTTTTATATCGCTCACGGGAATACTCGTACTATGCCGTATGGTTTTTAATAGGAAGATTTGAAGGAACTTAAAAATTTAACAAGTCATGAAGAAAAACTGGATTAAACTTGCGCTAAGCGTAATGATTGGCAGTCTGATACTGCTCTCCTGTTCTAAAACAACAGAAACAGCTGAAAAAGCTAAAACCGAATTGAAGATCCAATATAGTGGAGGCAACTCTGTTGATGACAATGGTTGTATTAAACCTTGTGCCACTAAATCAACCGTTGACGACCCGGTTCCTTGTGATTGCTCTGGTTATTTTTGCTGCCGGGTAACCTCCGGTGGTGAGGTTAGCCTTCAGTGCCGTAAGCCCTTACCACATGTAATGGGTTCCCGCGGTGTGTTCGGGGGTATACAATTAGATCTTTATGAAGTAACCTTCGATCGGTTTACGGCTGTAAGCGAGTGTAATGGAATCCTGCACACCATTGCTCTGAATGAACCTAACCCCCTTATGCCGGGTGAGGATGAGCTCCTCTTTTTTGAAGATAATATCCCTATGGCTTTTCCTGTTTACCCCTGGACTATTACCTTCAGTTTTTATGACGCGGCAGGAAATTTAATGGGCACCAAAGACTGGGTGGCAATCAATTAAGTAAATTCATAGAATGAAGAAATGGCCCGCCTGTAGAAATACAGGTGGGTTTTTTATAATCACATTAAAACCTGGCCATATTTCACTAAACTCATGGGGTATGAGATTACTATATTAGCACGCTAAATCCGCATATCATGCCAGACACCACACCTCCCTGCCCGCAATGTAATTCTTCTTTCGCCTACCCTATGGATGCCTTATTGATATGTCCGGAATGCGGCCATGAATGGAACCCAAAGGAAGAAGTAATTCGGGAAGGCTTACTTATTAAAGATGCCAATGGAAACCTTCTTGAGAATGGGGATACAGTAATAGTACTGAAAAATCTACCGGTTAAGGGAGCGCCTAAGCCTGTAAAAGCCGGAACTAAAGTTAAAAACATACGCCTGGTGGAAGGGGATCACAACCTGGATTGTAAAATTGATGGCTTTGGAGCCATGGCCCTTAAATCAGAGTTTGTGAAGAAGGCGTGATTACTCAGTACTCTTCACCAGGTACTTATAGCTCCCATCCTCTTTGGCTAAAACATACGTTTCCCAGAAGTCATCACTGTATATGGCTGCACAAAAATAGTTCCATGGGAGAATAGTACTCATTTGTTCATTCAGATACTGTCCTTTTACCTTACCAGCGTTCTCATCAAAGTATACCCTGGGCAGGTAGGTCCACTCGTATAGTTCATCCGGCTTCTTATCATGCCAGTAATAGATCCGCAGAGCCTCTTTGCCATTCTTTTCCAATATCCATAGAGGAATCAACCCTCTGGTTAATTCATAGTCATGGATAAGATCGTACCTGCGCACATCCCTATCTATAAACTTGATATCATCAGCTTTTTTATAAACTTGCTTAAAAGCCGATCTAAGGTGATCATCACATATCTTTTCTTCCCATAGTCGAGAAGTGGTCCACTGATATTTCATGAGAAGCTCCCTGGCCATAAAGTGAGGTAGACCCTGGTAGGGTATCATATTTCTTTCATCTATCGACATGTATTGTTCCCAGTTCTTTAGCTGGTTCTTATCCGCTGTGACAGCATCCACCGGGTTTAGAAAACCCTTAAACCAATAATCATCGTATAACTTTGTGGAGCCGGGCTTAAAGAAACCCAGGTTTTCAAAGCGGCTTAAATAGATTTTAAGCGCTTTTTTATCTTCCGAGGTATATATAAAGTCCTCTTTAACCGGCATTACAACCCACTCACCATTTACCTTAATACCCAATATGGTGTGTGAACGGAAACGTGCTCTTTGTGGGTCAATATCTTTGCTGGCATCCACTTTTCTATACGTGTTATTAATTACCTTATCGGATATTTTATGCTCAAAATCAGGAGTATAAGGTTTCATGCTGAAAGCTAAAAATCGGCTTTCGTCTTCATTTGCCAGGCTACCCCGGTAATCATCATAATAATCAGGAGTGTATTCCTGCAACAATTCCTTTACCCAGGGCCGGTCTGGCTGTTGAGCTAGCAAGCCTTTCACAACCTTCTCACGCTCAAAACTTAATTTGGCCATCGCCTTGAATTCTTTATCAAGGATTAATTGATAAGCCAGAAAATCACTGGCGTTTTTAATAGACGTAGCTACACTTTCTTCTATATCTGCGGCCTTTCCTTCAAATACCTTTCGTATGACAAGGGTGTCCTTGCGGGTGTCCCACACCTCAACCTGTAATTGTGTTAAAATGTCTTCGCCAGTTGTGTCCACCTTCATAACGGAGGGATAAATAACCCAATCTGAATGAAAACGCTCCCCTACAGCACGCATATCAAGGCTATCAGTAAGGTTTGTTCTATAAGCAAAACACACGGAGGATGAAAAAAACTCCTGCAGCTTTGCCTATAGATTCTTTTCCATTACATCAGCCACATAATTTCCTGTATGTACTTCCTTTCTGATCATAAACATCTGGGATTCGATACGCTGGGACTCTGCACTAAATGATTGCCCTTCACATAATCGGTGCAGGTATCGGTATTGCCACAGTGTATTTTGTTCTGACACCATATCCTGAAAATCTTCTTGAAAATCCTCCGGAACGGAAACAATATCGGTATTCACAATAATTAAAGACGGAAGCATATTAACCTCCTTCTCGGCCACCTCAATAAATTGAGTCATGTCCACTTGCAAGTTTTTAACGGCTCCGACAGGAGTATGGGCTTTTAGGGTTTCTACTTGCGCCAAAGCATCAATACTGAAAAATAAGAGTAAATGAATGACTATAAACTGTGCAGTTGCAATCTGTTTCATCGGTTAAGGTTTAACTTTTCGCAAACCTAAAAAAAAATGAAAATTTTAAATCGGTTTTTAGGTGAACCTGAAACGTATTTTACTCCCCGGTGCCTTTTGAGCTAAAATGTTAATAGCTGCGTTTGTTAATTGCAATACCCTGGGGTAGCCTCCGGTTGTCTGACCATCTCGCATAAGAATGATAAGCTGTCCGCTGGGCGTAAGTTGTACAGTGCCTGGCATCACCGAAGAAGTGAGCATATCTCCTGCCGCAGGCAGCCCTGCGCTTTTCAGAGGTTCTTTTAACCGGTACCCCATGCGGTTGGCCTGGTCTGAAACTGTAAATTCCCGACTTTCAAGCTCTCTTTGTGCGAATTTGGGTAATCGGTTGTACTCAGGACCAATGGATACGTGCAGCGTATGAGGGGTAATATTCCGTGGTACCACACCTGCGTTGGTCACTGATGGTTTCTCCCGTACTGAAAACACTTCCAGTTCATCATCTTTACCAAGCTGACCTTTAGAGGTAACCGGCTGATACCACGAATAGCTGTTCAATACCTTTTTCGCTCTGAAACCGCCCTGTATAGCCAGGTAAGCACGGCAGCCAGTCCGGGGTTTTCCAAAAGTTAAGGTTTGCCCCGACTCAATAAATACGCCCTGATAACGGCTGATTGGTTTCTCATCAATTTGTGGAGAAAGATCGGCTCCGGTGATTGCGATCAGGCAGCTACCCTCAAACTGAAGTGCAGGACCCATCAGTGTAATTTCCAGAGTGGCTTCATCCGCATCATTCATGACCAGCGCATTGGCAATTTTTGCGGCATCCTGATCCATAGCACCTGAAACCGGAACACCGTATTTGCGGTACCCGAAACGTCCGGTATCCTGTAGTGTGGTATAAAGCCCCGGTTGTATTACTTTGATTTTACCCATTTTCGTGTGCTTTAAGGGAGCTCCAGTCAGCCATCTTCCGGGAAAGATCATGGTGTTGCGCCCGGTCTATGGGTTTAAAAACTACCCGATCACCGGCCTGCGCAAAGCAGGGCGGATCTTTTTCAGCATCAAAAAAAGAAACCGGGCAATTCCCGATGATGTTCCACCCCCCGGGGCTTTTTTGGGGATAAATGCCGGTTTGCAAACCGGCAATGCCTACGGCCCCCCGGGGAGTAACTTTCCGTGGCTGTGGTTTTCTCGGCATGGCTAAACGCTTATCCATTCCTCCCAGGTAGAGGAAACCGGGTAAAAAGCCTATAAAGTGTACCAGATATTCCGGTTGGCAATGGAGCTGGATCAACTCCGGTCTGCTTATTTCTGTACGTTCGGCAACTTCATTTAGGTCAGGCCCGAAATGATCATCATAACAAACCGGTAATTCCCATAAGGTAGATGGAGAGGGAGCTGAATCAACCGAATAGAGTACTTCCCTTACCTGCTCAATCCGTTTTTCCAATTGGAATTCTTCCCGGAAGAATAAGGTTAGCGTATGATAGGCAGGCACACTTTCCAATACGGTATCTCTCATATTCCGGTGAAGAGCAGACTGGGCTTTAAGAATAGCAGTTAATATGGATTTATGGATCTTACCTGGCCATTCAATCAACAAGCTTTGATTGGATAACTTTTTGTAATTCAAGGGATCGGGCTTAGTCATGTTAACTGAATATTTGCATCCAAAAGTTGCTTACGCAGTGATTTTAAGAGGTAGGGTGTTTCTGGCTGGTCGCCATGCACACAATATGTCCGTGGCTCAATAGTCACTGTTTTTCCGTTGCCGGTTATCACTTCTTTTTGGATGAGCATTTTCAGAAAGCGCTCTGTTATGGTAGCACTATCGGTTAGAACCGCATCCGGGTAATCTCTGGAAACCAGGCTAAGATCAGGGTTATAATTACGATCCAGAAAGGCCTCACTCCATACATTCAATCCTTGTGACCAGCCCAAACTTTCCAATACCGAACCGCATGGCGCGTATAATATCAGGTTACAGGCCGCTGCAACCTCTGTAATAATTGTGGCGGTTTCCGCTTCACGGGCTGCTTTATTGTATAAAGCCCCGTGCGGTTTTAAGTGGTGTATGATCATTTCCATTTCACGGGCCGTATCCACAAGGTTTTTCACCTGGCTCAGGATAGAGTCAAAAAGCTTTTCATTACGTATTGATAGCTCATTTCGTCCGAAATTTTCCCGGTCGGGGTACGAAGGGTGCGCCCCTGCCCTAACTCCTTGCCTTTTGGCCAGTAGCAAGGTTTGTTGCATAGACTCTGTGCTGCCTGCATGTCCCCCACACGCTATGTTACAGGAAGTTATATAAGGCATTATAAGGTGATCGTTGCCATAGCCTTCTCCCAAATCGCAGTTCATATCCGCCAGAAATTTCAACACTAATTATTTTTTATTGAAAAGGTAATGTAGTATGAATTGTTCAGGTGGTAAAATCCGGCATTCGGAACTCAAGTTAAACACACAAGCCTGGTGGAAGGTGATTACAATCTGGATTGTACAATTGATGGCTTTGGAGCCATGTCGGTCAAACCAGTGTGGGTTAAGAAAGCTTAAAGCTATTCTGTGGTATCTTGTTTTTGAAATAGAACCCTTTTCTATCTACCTGGTAAAAAGCAGACGCATAAGCTCTGATCTTCAAGCTTAGTGTCCATATTACAATTACCCTTATATTTGAGACATAAAATTCTAATTACTATGCGTAAACGTTATACTTTTTTAATGGCGATGGTGCTGGGAGGTGCCATGTCTTCTATAGCACAACTGGACACCATAAAGATTGATCTTGGGAACCCTTCCAGCATCAGTACAGCTCCCTGGAATAATATTACGGATGAAGATCAGGGTTCAATAGCTGACCTCTTGAACCAGAATGGCTTTACCACTGGTATCAGTGTAGCTGTAACCGACTCTTTTAATGGAAATAATACGGCCGGTTTGGTGGCAAATGATTCCTTAAAGGTATCAGATAATGCTGCCGGAGATAGTTTTTTTGGTAGTAAAGTACCCGCTGTAGAGGGCCACCAGATAACCGGAGGGTTAACTTTTTATCACATGGACCCCAATACACCCTACAGCTTTGCTGTATATGCCTCAAGGGGCGGAGCTTCCGATAATCGTGAAACCAAGTACATTGTGGAGGGAGTTGTAAAGGATTCTGCTAATTTAAACGCGGCTGGAAATTCAGATTATCAGGTTCGCTTTTTTGGAATATACCCTGCAGCGGACAGTACCATTGTGTTAACGGCTACCACCGGCCCGAATAACACCAATGGCAGTGGCTATTACTATATGGGAGCTATTCAGGTAACCTATGTAAATACAGCAGGCCCTGGTACTAAATCACTAGCTCTTACTTCACCTAATGGTGGTGAATATTGGGAAGAAGGTAAACAACCGGAAATAAGCTGGGAAAGCCAAAACCTGGTGAATATTGGTATTGAATATTCAACCGATAATGGTTCTACCTGGAATTCGGTAGCCGCATCGGCCCCTGCCCTTTCGGGTTCGTACAGTTGGACCGTGCCCAGCGGTACATCTTCTAATGCCTTGGTACGCATTTTTGATCCCAATGATGCAACCATTGCAGATACCAGTGATATGTCTTTTGAAATTGTTTCTCAAGACCCTAATACTTACCAAATTGTAGTACTTGGTTCATCCACTGCCGCAGGTACAGGACCCAGTTCTTTAGATAGCGCCTGGGTATGGAGGTACCGTAAATACATTACACAAATGGATACCCGCTTTCAAGTGATAAACCTGGCGGTAGGTGGTTTTCAAACCAAGAATATTATTCCTTCCGGAAATGCCAGTAAAAATATTACCAAAGCCATGACCTATGTGCCTGATGCTATTATTGTAAACCTTCCTTCCAACGATGCCACTTCAGGGGTGCCGGTAACTACTCAGCTGGCCAACTATGCCCAAGTCAGTCAAATTGCGGCAGCCGGAAACGCATCTCTTTGGGTGGCTACCCCCCAACCGCGTGATCTTACCGACCCTGCTAAACTGCAGATCCAAATGGATATGGTAGACTCCACTTATACAGTTTTCGGAAATTTCGCTATTGATTTCTGGACTGGTTTTAATGAAACTGACGGCACTTTGGTAGATGCTTATGATAGTGGTGATGGTATTCATATGAATGATCCTGCCCATAAGATATTGTTTGAAAGGGTTATTGGTAAGGGTATTTATAACTACATCTTAAATAACCCAAATCCCAATCCTGATAATATTGGCATTCATGAGCATCGCCTGGAAGGTTTACGGGTATTCCCTAATCCCGTTTCTGATCGTTTACAGCTTAGTACGGAAGGCACCCGGGGTATGCAACTTAAAGGCTTCTCTCTCTTTAATATAAATGGACAGAAGGTGATGGAGGCTCAATACCAGAACGAAACAACTTCTGAATCAGTAAACGTAAATCAATTGGATAATGGTATTTATCTCATGAAGGTTGAAACCAACCAGGGTGTAAGCTCATACCCATTACTTATTCAGTAATATACCATTCTGCACATTCAGGAGAACCCATATAACCGGGGTTCTGGCAAGGCTGTTGTAGTTTTAAAATAATGGTGGAGGGATGCATGACTTTAAATCATAAACTCATGTGTCTCTTCACCTTTTCTTTTTTAGACATATACTGCTCATCAATCCCCATACTCCCTCATTTAAAGGAGTCAGTGGTAGCCAGGTTCCAAAAAAAACCCGGAAAGACATGAATTCATCCGGGTTTTTAAATAGTATATGTTGGATTAAACTAGGGCTGTATAAGTACCCGTTCTCTGATAAATATATGCTCCCCTTCCAGTTGAAGGTGGTATAAGCCAGCCGGTAAATCTGAGATATTCAGCTCTATTTTAACTTCTCCTTGCTGGTCTGGTGTTACTTGATGTTCAAATACTCTTTGGCCAGCTGAAGTGAAAAGCGTGATACGCTCCGGAGAAATATTTTCGGCCTGCCAGGAAAGGTGAAGCTTTTCAGAAGCCGGATTAGGGTATAATTCTATTTTTTCTGAGGCATGTAATTCATCCAAACCTATCTGACTAAGCCGGTAAGCATACGAACCCTGTTCACTACATGCATTAGTAACCGTAAGTTGAACCAGGTAGCTAAGGCTAACGGTAGAATATGTATGCTGAGGATTCACACCACTTCCCCCGCTTCCGTCTCCGAAGTCCCATTGGTAAGAAACCGCATTTTGCGAGTTTGAAGCGTCAAACTGCACTACCATTCCATTGGATCCGCTGGAAGTGATTTGATAGGTCCACGAAGGTATGGCGGGTAAACATAACTTAATAGTGTCGCCAAATACGGCACTATCCATACAGGCGTTCACAACCGTTAGTGTAACGTAGTAATTCCCTAAGGTGCTGTAGGTGTGTACATAATTAGCACCGGTAGCACTTGATCCATCACCGAGATTCCAGTAGTAAGCGGTAGCTCCGCTGGAAGAAAGACTTCCATCAAACGCCACAATATTACCCGTTTGCATGCTGCCAAAATCAGCGGAAAGTGGAGCGCAAATATCAATGGTTTGAGTTACGGTATCGGCATCACCACAGTCATTAACAGCTACAAGCTTAACAATATAGCTCCCTTCATTAGCATACGTGTGATTTATACCGGTCATTCCATTTAGTACCGCTCCATCTCCCATAATCCAGCTCAGGGATGAGGCACCGGATACTCCGGTTGGTGTTAAATTGACGGTGTTTCCGGTTTGATTAACAGTAAAGCCACTAACCGAAACTACATCACACACATCAACAAGCTGAATGGCCGTATCTCCTTCCCCACAGCTGTTTAATACAACCAGGGTTACTGTATATTGACCGGCCATAGTATACGTATGATTGGGATTGGGATCGGATGATGAAGGGCTCCCATCACCAAAGTCCCATATAAAAGAGTTGCCATTACTTCCTGATGAAGAAAAAGAAACATTCAGAAAGGTATTAGTTGGGGTAATACTAGCTACCGCTGATGGTATATTAGGTGAGTAATATAATAATCCATTAGCCGAACCAACAGGCAGTTCCTGACCGCAGACCGACACTACAGCATCACCATCAGAACCAGTTTGAAGATAAACCAATAAGACATCATTACTAGCCACCGGTTGCGTAAAAGTAAGTTCTACAATACTATCCTGAATCAGTTGAACCCCGGATACCGTCATACTCCCCTTTTGCATGGAGCTTACTAAAAATTCACTTCCGTTGGTACTTAATGAAGCAATAGATATTTTTCGGGTGGCGGATAGTCTGAGGGTTTGGGCACCACAATCTACTGAATCGGCATTCAGAACAGGGGCATATACCATATCAAAACTGGGCAATGTGCAGGAATTGGCAATACCTAAAACCGGAGTAAAACGACCCTCACTGATCTTAATAAACGTTCCACCAAGATCCGGACGGTACTCCTCATACATAATGGTAATGGCATATTGCCCTCCGCTGGGCACCTGGGTTTGCACAGCACCTGTAGAGGCATTCAGCGAGTAACCCGTGGTGGAACCAACCGGATTACTGATGCTGTACCCTGCGCTATAGGTATGATTTGTAAAGGAAGACCCGCTTTGGTAAGTAGGTGCTGAGGGGGTGTATACCACACTGTCTCCATCTGCTTCCGTAAAGCTGTATATATTCAGGGGTTTATTGGGGCATGCAAACCTGATAAAGTCGGTTACATTTAACTCTGGCGTGGAATTGGGGCCGTTGAGGTTATTGAGGTCTGCATAAAAATAATCAGATCCACTAAAGTTAGGCGTAATATTGATCATATTCGTATAACGACCGCAACAGGAGCTGCCGTAAAACCTGAAATCTGCACATGTTCCGGGCAGTGTAACAAAACCTTTGAAAATAGCCATGGAAAGACTTATGGATCCGGAAACAGTTCCGGTGCAATAATCCAGGCCACTTAAAGTGGTAAGGCTGCCTCCCGAGGTTCCGATGCGTGATACCTGAACGGTTTGATTAGGAAAACAACCGCTTGAAATGGCAACATTGGAAGAGGTAGGTGGTGCTATTCCTGAATTATCGTATACGGAATAGGCTATAATTTCATACCGAAGCGGATCATTTGACGGCCCGGGTGCACTGCGGTAGGTAATGATCATACCACCCAGTTCATGACCGGCTTTTGCACCAAAGGTTAGTGAAGTTAAAACGAATAACAGTAGTAGTTTTTTTACGAGCATAAGTGGCGGGTTATATTTAAGCTACCACAAAGTTGTTCAATTTTGCTATGCTGTAAAGACCCAATTATTAAAGGGTAAGAAAAGTTTTGTGAACGAAAACTCAAAAAACTTCTCAGAAGTTATTCTGATTGGAAATCCAACGCCACTGAATTAATACAATAACGCAAACCGGTTGGTTTGGGGCCATCTTCAAAAACATGCCCCAGGTGTCCGTCACATTTAGCGCAGATCACCTCAGTGCGGTTCATGCCGTAACTCATATCACTTTCATCAACTACAGAGGTATCGGAAGCTACATCATAAAAACTGGGCCAGCCCGTACCGGATTTAAATTTAGTTTCAGAAGAGAATAATACATTACCACAAGCTGCACAGATGTATAGCCCGTTTTTTTTGTTATCCAGGTACGTACCTGTAAAAGCTCTCTCCGTTCCCGCCTCTCTCAGTACTTTATACTCTTGGGCAGTTAGTTGGGCCTTCCATTCTGCTTCAGACTTTTCTACCTTAACTTTTACCTTACTCTTGCTAAGTGGCGATTCCTGTTTAACCTGATCCTGAAAGGTACAGGCAAAAAGAGCCAGGCTTAAGAGGGCAATGGATAGAGTCAGTATATTTTTCATAAGAGAATTGCTAAATTATTTCTGATTGTATATACGCATAAGTAGCTTAACGAGTTCAACACATTAAAGCTATGGTGGTAAAAGAAGACAATACGTCAGGTGTACGACCTTCGGCAGGGTCATTGATCCCCGGTAGTTCAATTATTTAAAAATCAGAGAAAAACAAATCGCATGGATTTAGTAAAAGAGAATGACACCATTCGCGTACACTACACCGGTAAACTTTCCAACGGAGAAGTCTTTGACTCTTCTGAAGGTCGTGATCCACTTGAGTTTACACTGGGACAAGGACAAATAATTCCAGGCTTTGAAAAAGGTGTGCTTAATATGAAGGTCAGTGAAAAGAAAACCATTGAAATTCCTTCTAATGAAGCATACGGAGAGCGAAGAGAAGACATGATGCAGGAAGTTCCTAAAGATCAGCTTCCTCCTGAAATTGACCCGAAAGTAGGTATGGGCTTAGTATCTAAAACACCTGAAGGTCAGGAAATGCGCCTTACCGTAGCTGAAGTAAAAGATGTAAGTATAGTAGTTGATGCTAACCATCCGCTGGCTGGTAAGGATCTTACGTTTGAAGTAGAACTGGTAGAGATCAAGTAAGTTTACTCCTGATCCATTACAGATATAAAAAAAGCTGCCTGTCAGGCGGCTTTTTTTATGGATAGGATATATTTTCAATACGTAATTCTTCGGTGGTGTCCCCCAATTGAAACGTTACGATTTCAGCAGGTTTTTTACCCGCAATGGCTTTGGCAATGGGTGCAACAAAGGCTATTTTACCCTCCTTTACAGAAGCTTCGTCCACCCCAACAATAGTAAACTTGCGTATGCTTCCTTTGCGGGAGCCACTCAGGGTTTTAAGCTGAACCGTGGCCCCAAAGCGAACTTCATCTTTAGGTTGTTCAGCCGGGTCTAATACGCGGGCACTATTTATACGCTCCTGTACTAACCGAAGCTTGCCATCAATTATCATTTGGGCTCTTCTTCTTTCGGTTTCATTATCAGTGGGCTGGTTGGCACGTTCCTGCTCCAGTTCCTTTTTTTCGGTTTTCAATTGCTCTAAACCAAAACGCGTAACATAATTAGGAACTCCCGGAGGCAGTGCTGCCCGGGGAGGAATTAAGGGTGCTTCTTCCTGGTCATCTTCTTTTACAAATCCTCTGCTCATAGTATCAGGAACTAATAAAAGGCTTAATAGTTGAGAAATACCCTAACTATTCCGCCAGAAATAGGGCATAAACAGGATAAGTATAGTAAATAACTCTAAACGACCCAATAGCATCAGAAAGCTAAGGAACACCTTCCCTCCGGGCGGAATATGGGCAAAATTATCTACCGGCCCCACACTTCCTATTCCCGGTCCGATGTTACCCAGTGTAGCTGCTACTGACCCGGTAGCCGACATAAAATCAAGACCCATAGCGGACATGACCAGTGAACCCAAGAAAAAGATGATGAGGTAGATAAGCACAAAAGCAGCTACGGTATTGGTTATATTCTGAGGAACCGCCATGCCGTTAAAACGCACGGGTACTACAGCATTTGGATGCAGTTGGCGTTTAAGTTCCAGAAAGCTGTTCTTTATCAGCACTATGATCCGCATCATCTTAATACCTCCGGCTGTGCTTCCGGTAGAACCTCCCGAAAAGAAAAGTACGAAGATCAATACCATAAGGAAATTTGGCCAAAGCAAATAGTTATCTGAAATAAAGCCAGTGGTGGTAATAATGGATACGATTTGAAAAAAACCGTTGCGTATGGCCAACTCTACATCTGTACCCTGAATAAAAATAAGGCCCAGTGCCGTGATCACCGATAAGATGAGGATATTAATAGCATACACTTTAAACTCCTCGTTTTTTAAGAGTGTGCGAACTCTACCCGTAAAACCAAAATAAAGTAAGGTGAAGTTAACCCCGGCCAAAAACATAAATACAATAATGATGTAATGAATGGCCGGTGAAGTAAAGTAGGCTATACTGGCGTTTTTAGTGGAAAAACCACCCGTAGCCATGGTAGCCATAGCATGATTGATAGCATCAAATCCACCCATGCCTGCTACCTTTAGTAAAATAGCCTCCGAAGCAGTAAGTAAAAAGTAAATTAACCAAAGCCGCTTGGCTGTTTCAGTAATGCGGGGATGTAATTTATCCGGGGTTACCCCTGGGGCTTCAGCCACAAAAAGCTGCATACCTCCTACTCCCAGCAGGGGTAATATAGCCACCGTAAGAACAATAATTCCCATACCACCCAGCCAGTGCGTCATACTACGCCAAAAAAGCAAACACTTAGGCATTATTTCTATATCGGTAAGTATGGTGGCTCCGGTAGTAGTAATACCACTTACCGTTTCAAAAACAGCATCTACCAAGTCTGGAATGGTACCGGATATAAGGTAAGGTAAACTACCGAAAACAGACATGGATATCCAGCCTAAAGCTACAATGAGGAAACCATCACGCTTACGGACGTCTTTATTGGAGTTGTTGGTGTTCAGCAGGTATAAACCAATGCCACAGCTAAAAGTTATTCCTGATGAAGTGAGTAAGGGCCTCCAGTCTTCATCATAATAAAAGGCCCACACCAGGCTAACCAGCATCATGAGCGATACGATCATCAGTAAAGTACCGATGAGCCGTGCGATCATTTTGAAGTTAAATTGTTGCATATGCCGGTTTAGCGGAAGAAACGTCCCATTTTTTTAGCGCACGTAACCTTGGCAAACACCACTACCCGGTCCCCCGGCAGTATCTGGAAATCTCCGGTAGGTATCAGTCCCTTCTGATTACGGATAACCCCGCCAATAAGCGCCCCTTCAGGAAGGCCCATGTCCTTTATCTTATCTTTAATGATCTTACTTCTTTCTGTAACCTCAAACTCCATTACTTCTGCATCCACACCGTGAATAGCGGAAAGAATAACAAAGTCGCCCCGCCTGATATGGCGGTAAATAAAATTGGCTGCAGCTAATTTTTTATTGATTAAAGAATCAATCCCGATGCTGTGCGAAAGATTTTGATACTCAATGTTTTCCACCATGGCGATGGTTTTCTTAACACCACGGTCTTTAGCCACCAGACAGCTTAAAATATTGGTTTCTGAGTTACCGGTTACCGCCACAAAAACATCAATGTTATGAATACCCTCTTCTTCCAGTTTCTCTACATCCGTACCATCAAAATTCAGCACCAGGGTGTCGGGGAAGTCAGCCGCAATTTCACGCGACTTTTCCGGATCCATTTCAATTAGTTTTACGTGATGGTCCTTCCCGAGTTTACGGGCCAGGTGACGGCCGGTACGACTACCACCCATGATCATAATGTTCTCTACCTTGATCTTCCGTTTCCCGGTTACTTCCAGCACTTCCTCAATACCTTCTGCATCGGTAATCACAAAAAGATGATCGCCCGGCTGAACCATAGTGTGGCCCTTGGGGATAATGGTTTCCTCTCCCCTGCGAATAGCTACCACTATGTAGTTTCGGGTGGGGTATAGTTCGGCAATTTCAGCAATAGACTTATTACTAACTTGTGCTTCTTCGTCAATATCCAGCCCCAGCAGGGTTATCTTTCCGTTCTCAAACTCTATGGATTCGCTGGCGGCATTGGTATTGATCAGATGACGTACTTCACGTGAAGCCAATGACTCCGGTGAAATGAGTTCATCAATGCCAAAACTCTTTATATCCAGGGTATCACATTCATTCAGGTATTGCATACGGCTAATCCTGGCAATAGTTCTGCGTGCGCCAAAACGTTTAGCCTGTATACACGCCAAGATATTAGCTTCTTCCACCGAGGTTACGGAAATAAAAAGATCTGCCGAGGAAACCCGGGCCTTTTTCAGAACTTTAAAATCAGTGACCTCTCCTGCTATGGTAAGGGCATCGATACTATTATCAACGTTGGTAAGCCGTTCCTGATCCTGATCAATTAGGGTAATATCATGCGATTCACTGGAAAGCCACCGGGCAAGATGTATTCCTACTGCGCCTGCACCCGCTATCACAATTTTCATAAAGTCATTTTATCAACGTTCGGAAAGCCAAAAACTTAGAGACTACCCTAAACGTAAAGCTGACAAAAGTACAAAGCAGACTGCACCTGTACTAATATTTGTTCTGCTGCCCGGACATCGTGTACATAAGGAATTTAAAGGGATACCGGCTGTGTTTTTAAGAGGCAGTCCTTTTCAAAGCCCACCTTCCACCAATCCAGGCCATAGGGATATAGGCTATAAGCAGATCTAAGGTGATAAACCACGCGGGAGCCGGGATCATAATGCTCACCGTAATACCCCCAATTAAAAAGAAAGCTCCAATGAGCAGTGCAAATACCATTTTACGGTTTGCGGCAATTAAACCAGCAATAGCTGCTCCTACCAAAGTACCCAGGGCGTGCGCTAAAAAAGGGAAGATAAAATACTCGGCTGTAAGCCCGGGCATAACAGCAGCAAGGGCTTCCATATCATTGGGGTCCACTCCTTCAATGGGTATTAGAGTATGACCAGCCGTTACTAAGCCCATGTTAACAATACTTCCGCCCAGCCATCCGGCTACAACGGCTAAAATGTTTCGTAAAACTGGATGCATATTTATTGGTTTAAGTAGTACATTTTGAGGTTTTAATATTCGGGCAGTAATCCAAAAATACCTCTCATTTAGATACTGCTAAGTGCCTCTTGCTTCATTCCCTGAGCTTTTTATTTTCAAAGCTCAAGTCCAAATATACACATTGCAGCTACTTTTAAGTTTGCCGGCTTAATACATCCTATTGTGGTTTTTAGAGGTTTTTGGAATCTGCTGGATGGAGTCCCAGTGTTCACAGATTTTTCCATCGGCATCAAAACGGAAAAAGTCCATGGTTACATACTGATCATTTCCCGGCCAGGTTTGATGAGTGTGTAAGGCCACCAGGTCTCCTTCGGCAACACATCGCACAAACTCAATACTTTTTTCCGGGTATTCCCGCTGCATCTGTTCAAAGTAACGGATAAAACCTTCGGTACCATTCTCCACATCCGGGTTGTGCTGAACATATTCGTTACCCACGTATTGCGCTACTGCCTTGCGGGGATTACCTATTTCAGGAAGTGAATATCTTAAAATTTAGCTTCAGGAGGCAGGATTCTGATTCATATAATCTTTACGGGAAAATGGGTTCGCCATCTACACACCTACACGGTAGTCTGGTTTAATATCTTTGCATATAATGAAACGCTCCGGCTCTGCAGACCTTCCACTCCATTACGGCCATGTACCTCCCTGGTTGGCCAAACGCATGGCCTTGCTGGGAGAAGCCATCGTAGAAACCCTTATCCTTGAAAAAGGCACGGCTGAAGTACTGCGCAGGCTTAGTGACCCTTTTTGGTTCCAGAGCCTGGGTGCAGTAATGGGTATGGACTGGCATTCCTCCGGCATTACCCCTTCGGTAATGGGTGCTTTAAAAAGAGCTGTCAACCCCCGTTCTGCGGAACTGGGCCTGTACATTACGGGTGGAAAGGGTAAATACTCCCGCCAAACCCCTGATGAGCTGATGCGTATTGGCGAAAAGACCGGCCTGGATGCCGAATACCTGGTGCGCTGCAGTAAGCTCAGCGCCAAAGTGGATAATACAGCTATACAGGATGGATACCAATTGTACCTGCACAATTTCATTGTAAACCGGGAAGGTAAGTGGACCGTAGTGCAACAAGGTATGAGTGACGCTACTTCACTGGCCAGGCGTTATCACTGGCATTCACCCGCCCTGCAATCTTTTGTGGAGGAGCCCCACACAGCTATTGAAGGGCAAAACCAGGGATTGATCTTAAACATGACGGCTAAGGACGCGAAAGTCTCCCGTAACTCCGTAATGGAGATGAGCAATGAACAACCGGATAAAATATTGGCAGAAGCCCGGAAACTCGTTATGCCGAACCATCATGACGTAAGGGCTGAAGATGTAGACTTGAAACGCCTGGGCAGTATACTGTGGCTGGCACATGAAAAGCGCCCGGAAGATTTTGAGGAACTATTGCTGCTTAAGGGTTTGGGACCGCGAACGCTACAATCCTTAGCGCTGGTGAGCGAAGTGATTTATGGCAGCCCTTCACGTTTTAAAGATCCCGCCCGTTTTTCTTTTGCACACGGTGGTAAGGATGGTCACCCTTTCCCGGTGCCGGTGAAAACCTACGATGAAACTTTAAGCACCTTGAAAACCGCTATTGACCGCTCTAAACTGGGCTTTACGGATAAGACACAAGCGCTGAAGGGCCTTTCCAAAATTGCCGAACGCGCAGAAAAAGGTTTTACGCCCAACGCCAGTTTTGAAAAGGTGATTGAAAAGGAACGCAAAGATTCATGGAAGTACGGGGGACGAACGGTTTTTGGCAAAGAACAGAAACCTAAAGGCGGGGATCAGCTGGAGTTGTTTTAGTTGAAGGTTGAACGATTTTGGGCTTACTCCATCCTGATGTATTGCCCATTGATCCATTTATAGATTCCTGGAATAATCGGATCATCCGGCTCCTCCCCGTCCCCGATGCTGCATTGCCAGCTGTCAATCTGTATTTCACCGGGCCGGCATTCTATTTTTCGTTCACAAAGCGATTCGTCTTCCTCGCTGGAAAACCAGGCAAAATGATCTTTGGTCACGGCTTCCAATATCAAAGCGGGGATATCAACATCCCATACCTGTATATATTCGTAATCCGTGCCGCCCCGGCTACCGTATTCCTGCATGGCTAAGCGAATGATTACCTCCGGCCTACCCGTTTTATTAATATGTACGGTTTGTAGGTCCATAAAACCAGCTTCACAACCCGTGTTGACATTGAGCTGGTTAGATTCCAGTACCATCCACCGGCCACCGGAACCATAAGCAAACTTATAACCCCAAAAGGCAAAACCTTTGGACACGCTGAGCTCCTGGAAACAGCTCATCCCTTCTCTCTCCAGCATATCCTCCACATTGCAATAGACTCTGACTTCTTCTGGCGACAGGCGTTGAAGGCGAAGTGAGTCGGGTTGAGCGAGCAGGGAAAATGGTAAAACCATAATCAGGGTTATCCGGAGCTTATCATACACCCGCCTGATAATTCTTTGATCTTGCATATCTTTCAAAGGTATTACCTTAGTTCTCAAAGATAAGCTGCAAAGAGATGTTCCTGCTTTAATATGAAAACACCAATCCTCCAAAAGCTAGTATGTTTAGTATTACTGAGTGTATCCGTTATTCATGCGTTGGCCCAGGAAAAAACTCTTGCCAAAAACCGGCTTTCATTAGGCTATAAATATTTTATACTGAACGAAGAAGCACAGAATTATTACTCATCCTTTCAGGGAATAAGTGCTGAGTACAGCCGCTTTGCCTTTAACTCTTATAAATGGTGGCTGGTATGGGAGCTGTATTATAGCCGGGCACAGGGTATTAAAGATGGAAATACCTCCGTAAATTTTGAATACCTGGCTCTATCGCCCGGTGTGGAATTTGATATTTGGCCTTTTTTAGGACTGGCTTTAAAAGCAGATATAATTTTTTCAGACAGCTATGATTGTTATCAAAACGGAGAGCGCTGTGATGGCGAAACCTATTACTATATGAGTGATCGACTGCCGCGTGGTATCCGCGGATCAGTAGGTATTCCCATCCGGATTCCGCTGAGCGGTCCTTTTAAAATGAGAATACTTCCGGCCTATTACCTTCCTCCCTTTGAATATTCCGGGAATTTAGAGACCAATGATTTTGCGGTTACTTGTTTACTCAGTTATGAATTGTAGCTCGTGAATAGGGAATTTATACTAAAGCGTAGCGGACGCTACGCTTAGGCGGGGTAGAATTATCAAAAAAACGCCTCCGTCAGTTCCTCCTCGCTAATATTGCTGAAGTATTTACTGCTTTGAATGGCCTTGAGGGTTTCCAGCACCACTTCATGGCGGTGCTCCTTCCCTATCAGCGCCTGCTCCACGGGTGAAATATCACGATGGACAAAAAAATCTCCGTAGATCTTTACCTCCTCAATAAGCCCTTTATCTACGTTCAGGTGTACTTCCACATGGCCACCTTCAGCCTTAATTCCTTTCTTTAGTCCGTATTTAGGTGAATAGCCAAAGTTCCAGTGCCACTGGCTGTACTTTTCATCGGCCAGTTTTTGGATCTCCTGCTTATCTTCAGCAGAAAGCTCATAAGGCACCGCATCTGCATAACGGCTCACAATGTGAGCCATCACCATCTGGCGAAACTCTTCTGCCGTAAGTTCTTCACGCAAATGCGATGAAATATTGGTGACCCGGCTTCGCACACTCTGGCGGGCTTTGCCTTCATATTTCAGTGGGTTTACCTTTAGTGCATCTGAAATATCCTTGATCTCCGAAGCAAAAAGTAAAGTACCGTGGTGCAATACCCGTTTATTCTTATGATCAATATGCTCGGCATTACCGGAAAATTTCAAACCGTCAATCAATAAATCATTACGGCCGGTAAATTCGGCTTTAATACCCAGGGTTTGTAAAGCTTCAATAATGGGCTGGGTATATTTTTGAAAATCCAGCTTATCGGGTTGGTTCTCAAAGTTCATGATAAAGGTGAAATTGAGGTTGCCCATATCATGAAAAACCGCACCCCCGCCCGTAAGCCTGCGCACTACCTTAATATCACGCTCCTTTACATGCTCGGCATTGATCTCCGCCAGCGTATTCTGGTGCTTCCCTACTATAATGGCGTTGTTATTACGCCAAAGCATAAAAACATCCTCCTTTTTATGTTTAAGGAGGTATTCTTCTGCGGCCTGGTTAAAGTAAGGTTCGGTGCTGGTATTGTCAATGCAAAGCATGAGCGGTTTATTTTGGAAAAGCAAAATTAGGAAATGAGGATTAAGAGCCATCCTGATGGCAAGATTATGAAAACTATAATTCAATCCTTATATTTATCAGGTATAAAAAAGCCTTTCCTATGCGACTATTTTTACTCTCATTACTCTTTATCTTTACAAGTAATATATCATTTGGTTCCCACATTTTAGGAGGTGAAATAACGGCCACTTCAGACAGTATTGGTGATGGTATTATAACCCTTATTCTATACAGAGACGCTGAGCCTGGTTCGGCTATCGCGCAACCAGACTATGATCTTAAAACATCAGGATCTACTATTAAGGTTTACAAAATTTCTACGGATACCATTAGCAGTTCTCCCATCATTATTGAAAAACACATTTACCAGTCAGACACTGTTCCCAACTTGGCTAGCCTTTCCTACATCCGATTTGAAGAATGCTGCAGAAGTGAACTTATTGAAAATGTTATTAATCCTCAGGCTAAATTGATTGACATAACAACTTTTTTATATTATTCCACTTCCATTAATAGTATAGATTTACCATCTGTAACTCCCGTTTTTTTAGGGGACCCCATTGTGAAATTTCCCAAGGATACTTTATGGACCTACAACCCTACAGCTTTTGATGCGGATGGTGATTCATTGTTTTTCAGATTAGCCGGAAATAGAATTATTGATTACAGTGCGCCACCTGCCCACCCCGGGGGCGATCTGGCCATAGACAGCTTCAGTGGCGAGATAAGTTGGAATGCCTCCCAGAAAGGGGTGTTTCTTATTGGCTTCGAAGTTGAAGAGTGGAGAGATCACGATTCTATTTGGGTTAAAGCCGGTGAAGTTTATCGCGAAATGGTAATTGCCGTGGTGGCGGATACTTCTCAACTTATGGTATTACCCCCTTCAAATGTTAACCACAGTTCAGGAATACCGGTTGCCAGTTTTACCGGAGATAGTATGAATGAGATTATTATCCCCTTTTATTCTTCTGACACCAACGCGGTTATTAATATGGAGGCCTTTGGCGCTCCTTTTCAATTTAACAATTCGGATGCTTTTTTCGCCATTTCAAAGTTTAAAAAGTCAACTGATACCCTAGCTGGAATTTTTTCATGGACGCCTCAGCCTCAACGTAAGAATAATGGACCCTACCTGCTTACTTTCAGAGCTTCAGATGATAACTTCTCACGCGACTATACCGTAATGATTAATGTAAACTCCGTTATAGGCCTTCGGGAGCAACCCTTTCTTACCAACGATTTTTTCACCATTTACCCTAATCCATCTGCAGAGCAATTTCATCTTGAGTTAAGTAAAACTATAAGCGGTGGTACCGCCCATCTTCAATTATTTGATTTGGCAGGTCAAGAGGTTTATAAACTGGAAAAGGTAAATCTTAACCCTGGGGAACGCCTTTCTATTTCTCCTCACCTTAAGGAAGGGATTTATCTTTTGAAATTTTCAGTGGGAAATACTTTTCAGGTAGAAACTATTCAGATCCGGTAGTTCCTGATTATTGAGGAAGCTAATTAAGTCTTTTATCAATAATCAGCACTCCCCTTGCCTGCTTAGAATAGGCCTCGGTGCTGGTATTGTCAATACAAAGCATGAGCGGTTTATTTTGGATAGGCAAAATTAGGAAATATGAAGGTTGGAGAACTTCCTCTCCTGCCGATTGGCTTTAAGAGAAGCCTGAAGTTTTTCTGAATTGCTTTCAAAACGGTAATATCCAATATGGATAATGGCATTGAAATCATTCTGAAAAAGGTGTCATTTATAAGCCTGTTTCAAAACGCCACGGAGTTTTAATCTATACTCCGGGACATTTTATCAAAAACTTCAGGACGTTTTAAGAAAAACTCCGTGGAGTTTTAGCAGACGGATCGGGGAGTTTTCACTAAAAAACCTAGATCATTAATAATCAAACCCTTATCACCTTCTGTAAACCACTTATTTTACCCATCTTTATGCAACCCAAACGTATACGGGCTGTCCAAGCTATTAAATAATGAAACCATGTACCTATCCGGCTTACTTTCTGTTTTAACTCTTGTACTAGTATTCAGCAGTACAGCCCAGGCCCAAACGGTAACTGATATTGATGGCCACACCTATCCGGTAATAATGATAGGAAACCAAAGCTGGATGGCTGAAAACCTGCGTACCACGCGATTTGCCAACGGAGATTCCATAGGGACTGAAATTGGTGCCACTAATAATGATACCAATGCCATTTATCAATGGGCTTATAATGATGACACCAGCCTGGTAGTTGCCTACGGCCGTTTATACAGCTGGTATGCCGCTGTGGATCATCGAAATATATGTCCGGCCGGATGGCATGTACCCAGCCTGGCAGAGTGGGATACGCTACGGGTTTTTCTGGGGGGCGATAGCCTGGCCGGAAACATTCTTAAGGAAATCGGAACCACGCACTGGATAGCAACAGACGCCTCCGTAAATAATGCTTCTGGTTTTACGGGCCGCGGAAGTGGTTTCAGAGGTAATCAACAGGGTTACAGTGGTCTTAATGAAAGAGCTTTTTTCTGGAGCACCACCCAATTCGGAACAGGTAGTTTTGCACGGGGTCACGCTCTTAGCCTTACCGCTGCCAATGGCCACTTCTTTACCCAGGTAGCCGTAGGTAATTGCGGGGGTTGTATACGCTGTATTGAAGATCAGAAAGTAAGGCTTCACCCCGCTTTTCCAAACGATAAACTCAGGATATACCCCAACCCCACTGAAGGCCTGATCTTTATAGATATACCGGACCATCAGGAGGTTACGGTATCGGTTGTTAATACACTGGGCCAAAGGGTGTACGATAAAGAATTTGAAGAAAACACGCCCATAAGGTTGGATCTGCACCAAGCGCCCGGGGTATATCACCTGCTGATCCGTTCTTCAACGAATGTGATCCAGAGGTCCTTAATTATACGATAAGGGAACCACCAGCTGCTTATCTGTTTTGGAGTGTGTTATCGCTATGCTCATTAAGCGACTCAATAGTCAAAAGCCTCCTGCCGGCCCACTACATTAAAAGAGGTGCGCAGGCTTTGCCCATCTTCATCTTCAATAAGAAGTTGGGTGCTGAATAGTGGGTTCCAATAAAACCAATTGACAATGCTACGGAGCTATAAACCACTGGTAAAAGCATTGATATACTCCCGGTACGAGCTGTCAAAGACAGGAACAGTAGGAGAGCAAGACAAACCCCAGGAATAGTACTAAGTCAAAAGCTTTTTTCATGGATAAGGATTTGGAAGGCTTAAAAATAAAATGAATTATATCAGAAGAGCAACCTTTTCCGTTAAAACACCATCTTACCTGATATTCAATTTATTATTAAATTTGAACCACCTGCTAAAACCCTTCCCTATGAAAGCAAAAAAAATTGCCGTTGGCACTTCAGTATTAGTATGCTCTTTATTGGTAGTATACTCGTGCTCTAAAGACACGGCCTACAACACCAATTCGCGTACGCTGGATCTTTCAGAGGATTATCAGTACGATATGGGTAATGATGAGATGGCTAAACTGGGCCGGGTGCTCTTTTACGACAAAACGCTTTCCGTAAATAATGCTGTGTCCTGCGGGTCATGCCACAAACAAGCTTTTGCGTTTTCCGATAACCGGGCCGGAAGCCGTGGTTTCGAAAACTTTGAAACGCCCCGAAATACACCTCCTATTCAAAATCTTGGTTTTTCCGGTTTCGTTACACTGGGTAGTATTTCTAATAATTCCAATATTGGTCAGGCCTTATTCTGGGATGGCCGCGAACGGATTCTTCAAAATATGGTAGTGCAGCCTATTTTCAACCACGTGGAAATGGGTGTCCGCAATACCAATGATCTGGTAAGTCGAGTAAAAGAACGCTCGTATTATCCCGAACTTTTCAAAGATGCCTTTCAGGATGAAAACGTAACATTTGAGCGCATTTCTGAAGCCTTAATGGGCTTTGTCCAGAATATCCGCAGTCACAGTTCTCCTTTTGACCGCATGTTTATGAATGCATCCACCAATAAAAGCCTTTCTGCACGTGAGCAAAAAGGTATGGATCTTTTCTTCGGGAAATATGACTGCGGAAGTTGCCATCAGCTACACTCTCCCACCGGTTACAATTCCGGATTTGAAGAACCCAATTCCGAGCTTTTAAATATCGGTTTGGATGCCGTGTATACCGATAAAGGTTTAGGGGCTGTAACCGGTAATCCGGCCGATGATGGAAAATTCAGAATACCCAACCTTCGTAATGTAGCCCTTACTGCTCCTTATATGCACGATGGACGTTTTGGTACACTGGAAGAAGTGCTGGATCACTACAGCACCGGTATAGAGAATAATACTAACCTGGACCAAAAGCTAAGAGATCCCTCCGGCAAACCGCTGGTACTTAACATCAGTAAAGAGGATAAGCAGCAGATTATTGCTTTTCTGCATGCCTTAACCGATAACCAGATGATCACTGATCCGCGTTTTTCCGATCCTTTCAAAAAATACTAAACCTTAGCCCTACTGATGTTTCAAAAACTTATAGCCACCTTATGCGTAAGTTGTGTGGCACTGTCCATCGCTTTCGCACAGTTGACCTTTGATGAAAATGACCGTATCAGTCACCATGTTGGTTTCCAGGTAAACCCACTTTTAAAGCAGATCATTAATTTTGGCAATAGCCCTGAAATTGACAACCCTTTTCTGGTAAAATATGCAATACGCTTTAACCAGTCACGTTCCGAAATATTAATGGGTTTGGGGTATCGCTATACACAAACTTCCTCAGAAAATGATTTGAAATCCGACCTCTCTGACCTCTCGTTCCGGGTGGGTTATTCTAAAAAGTATATGCTGGGCAGCCGCTTTGAAGCGGGCCTTGGTTTAGACCTGGTGCTAAACGCCCAAAACAATCAGACCATTAATATACAGGCCTTTAATTCAGGCGTTCTGGACTCTACCCTAACCACCACCAAATCTATTTCCAGCAGTTATGGTTTAGGCCCCCAGTTTACCATTGCCTATTACATCTCTAACCGCATAAAAATAGGTACTGAGGCCACTTTTTATTTCCTCACAGGTGTGGATAAACTGAGTGTGAAACGTCAGAATTTCCGGGAAGACTTTTCTACCGGTCAATTAATTGAGACCAGCTCGTATGAAGAATCTGAAGCTAAGATCACTGATTTCAATCTGCAATTGCCGGTAGCTCTCTTTCTGACGGTGATTCTGTAAAAACTGTTCATTACCGGACAACCTTTAAGCTGTCGTTGGTGTCGTTTTAATATCTTCGGGATATAACTAAACCTATACCATGGCAAAACTCAGCATACAGCAACTTTCTAAAACCTACTCCAATGGCGTAAAGGCCCTGGATAACATCAACCTTGAAATCACAAACGGAATGTTTGGCCTGTTGGGTCCCAACGGGGCAGGCAAATCCACTCTCATGCGCACCCTCGCCTCCTTACAGGAAGCGGATAGCGGATCTGCTGTTCTGGATGACATTGATATATTGAAAGACCCGGTAAACCTGCGTAAGGCATTGGGTTACCTTCCCCAGGAATTTGGCGTTTACCCACGCATTACCGCTCAGCAGTTATTGGAGCACATTGCCATTCTCAAAGGAATAAGCCAGCGAAAGGAGCGCAAAGAGCTGGTAGAATACCTGCTGCACAAAGTAAACCTCTACGATAAGCGGAATAAAAGTGTAAAAGGCTTTTCAGGTGGTATGAAACAGCGGGTGGGTATTGCCCAGGCTCTCATTGGTGATCCGCGCCTGATCATAGTAGATGAACCTACTGCCGGACTGGACCCCGGGGAACGGAACCGCTTTCACAACCTGCTGGCTGATGTGGGCCAGGAGGTTATTGTTATTCTTTCTACTCATATTGTAGATGATGTACGGGAACTCTGTACTGAAATGGCTATTATGAACCTTGGGAAAATAGTATACAAAGGTTCCCCGCTAACCGCTATGGATAACATTCGCGGTATGGTATGGCAAAAAACCATTGAACGCAGTGAGCTGGAACATTATCAGAATGACTATGTGATCATTTCTGAAAAAATGGTGGCCGGTAAACCGATCATCCATATATGGAGTGAAAAGGACCCTGCCCATGGTTTTACCAGGGTTGAGCCCAACCTTGAGGACGTTTTCTTCAGCCAGATCCACCATTCGGGTGCCACCCTTAACCCTGTAAACTAAACCATCATGTTCAGAGAATTTTTCGTTCGCGAAATACGCGGGGCGCTGGGACGGCCTATGATCTATATCTTCTTCCTGATTTACGCACTGATTGTTTTTGGGGCGGTTGCCAGTGATAACGTTATTATTGGCGGAGCCGTAGGCAATGTTTATAAGAACGCACCACACACCCTCACCAACTTTGTAGTCATCCTCTCCATTTTCGGATTACTGTTTGCAGCGGCCTTCTGCAACAATGCTGCTCTGCGTGATTACAACAATCAGTTCCATGAAATTCTGTTCAGCACACCTTTAAGCCGTTCCGGTTATTTTCTGGGCCGTTTCCTGGGCGCTTTTATTTTATCAGCCATTCCTATGCTGGGTATTTATTTTGGCATGACGCTGGCTTCGGTAATGGCTCCGCCATTGGGCTGGCTTGATGCAGACCGCCTGGGGCCCATCCCCTGGGATAGCATGATGAGTAGCTTTATGGTATTTGTGCTTCCCAATATGTTTTTTGGAAGTGCTATTATCTTTTGGCTGGCTCATCGTTTCCGCAGCACCGTGATCTCTTTTGTAGCCGTGCTTATGATCATTGTAGGCTACCTGGTTTCAGGCACTCTGTTGTCTGATGTGGATAATGAAACTATAGCTGCCCTTACTGACCCTTTCGGAATCCGAACCTATGATGTGTATTCCAAGTACTTTACCCCTTTTGAAAAGAATACCGTAAGTCCTGGTTATACCGGCCTTATTCTTCAAAACCGCCTGATATGGATTGGTCTTGCCCTGGTAGTAAGTATCCTCTCGTTCCTCACCTTCAGCACCCGGGTTAAAAAAAGCCGCATACGCAAGTCTAAAGGAGAACTTGAAAACCTGAAACAGGTTCCTCTTATTAAGGTTAAGGAAAAGATAAATCCGGTTTTTAATTTCAAAACCAGCTATTTACAGTTCTGGAGCTTTTTTAAAACAGCTTTGAGCAGTATGGTCCAAAGCACCCTGTTCCGTATACTTTTCATCTTTTGTGCTATCATTATTATCTCTGAAATGGTAGCGGGTTTTGAGTACTATGGGTTGCAGTCCTATCCGGTTACCTATGATATGGCAGATATGATTTCCGGTTCATCCGGTATTTTTGTTATGATCATACTGGTATTCTTCAGTGGCGAGTTAGTTTGGCGCGACCGGATGAATCACCTGGATGAAGTGGTCAACTCCACACCACATCATTCCTTTTCATCGCTGGCGGCCAAAACACTTTCCCTTGTTTCACTAGCGGTAATATTTCACCTCTTTTTTATAGTATTGGCTGTTTTATACCAGCTTATTAAAGGCTATACAGCCATTGAATTATCGGTATACTTTGGTGATCTTGTTCTGGATGTTTTACCCGGGCTGATTACCTATAGCTGTCTCTTCATATTCTTGCAGGTAATTACCAACAATCGTTATCTCGGTTACTTTGTAGCGGTATTATTCCTTTTTATGCTTGATTTTATTTGGATAGCCATGGATGTGAGTACTAACATGCTCAGTTTTAACGGAGGCCCCAGTCTTTTTTATTCAGATATGAATGGTTTTGGTCCCGGGCTTACCGGAGCGCTTTGGTTCAGTATGTATTGGGTACTCTTTGCGGTACTCTTGTTACTGGCCTCAGGTTTATTCATGAACCGGAATGTGGTGAATAGCTTTCGCGAACGCCTGAGCCAGGCTGGTAAAGTCTTTAAGGGCAACTACCTTACTGCTACCCTTGTGGTTTTACTGATCTGGCTGGGTACGGCCGGTTTTGTGTATTACAACACATTGGTTTTAAATGATTTTAAAACCTCTGACCAATGGGAACAACTGCGGGTAGACTATGAGAAAGAATATAAACAGTATGAGAATTACCCCCTGCCCAAAATAACCGCAGTAAACTACTTCATTGATGTGTTTCCAGATAAGAGAGATCTCCATGTAAGAGCAGAGATCCGGATGAAAAATAAAACCGGGAAGCCCATTGATTCCTTATTTTTTAATGTATCTGATGATTGGGAAGTCGAACTTCAAATTCCCGGGGCACAGCAGGTTATGAATGATGAAGAACTGGGTTTCCTGATCTATGAACTGGAAAAACCGCTGGACACCAATGCTGTGCTCTCGATGGAGGTAACTTCCAACTACATTAGCAAAGGGTTTGAAAACACAGCCGGCAACCGTTCTATTATTGCCAACGGGACTTTTGTGAATAACACCCAGATATTACCATCCCTGGGATACCAGGAAAGTCAGGAACTGCTGGACAGAAATGACCGAAAGAAATATGACCTTGAACCAAAGAAAAGGATTCCTGAGCTGCAAGAGAATTGCACCGACCTGTGTATGATCAATTACCTGTCAGACGGTATTTCTGATTGGGTGGATGTAGAAACGGTGATCTCCACCAGTTCCGATCAAATGGCTATTGCTCCGGGCCGGTTGGTAAAAGAGTGGCAGGAAAACAACCGGAATTATTATCAATATAAAGTAGATCAGCCTTCGCAAAACTTTTACTCCTTTATGTCTGCCCGCTACAAAGTGGCCAAACGCAATTGGAAAGGTATCAGCCTGGAAGTGTATTACGATAAAAAGCATCCCTATAATGTAGAGATGATGCTGGATGCGATTCAAAAAGCACTGGAGTATTATACCGAAAACTTCGGGCCTTACTACCATAAGCAGGCGCGTATTATAGAATTTCCACGTTACCAGGGTTTTGCCCAGGCTTTCCCCGGTACTATGCCTTATTCAGAATCGCTTGGTTTTATTGCCAACCTGGAAGGTGAAGACGATAATAATATTGTAGATGCCGTAATAGCGCATGAAATGGCGCACCAATGGTGGGCACACCAGGAAATACCCGCCAAAATGCAGGGTGGAACCATGTTGACGGAAAGTTTCTCTGAATATTCCTCCCTTATGGTTATGAAACAGGAAGAAGACGATATGCACATGAAAGATTTTCTGAAGTACAACTTTGATCGCTACCTGGGCGGACGGAGCTCTGAGCGAATTAAGGAGGTGCCACTTTATAAAGTGGAAAACCAGGGCTATATCCACTACGGAAAAGGCAGCCTCATTCTTTATGCCTTGCAAGATTATATTGGTGAAGATTCAGTAAACGCTGCTCTGCAGCATTTCCTTGAAGAGTACCGCTATGCAGAGCCCCCCTATCCTACTTCACCAGACTTTCTAAAGCACCTGGAACCACGTGTTCCGGATAGCCTGCAATACCTGGTAGAAGATTGGTTCAGAAAGATCACACTCTACGATTTCCGGTTGAAAGAAGCTATAATGAGAAAACTGCCGGACGGACGCTTTGCCGTGGATATGGATATTGAAGCGACCAAGATATACGCGGATACCATAGGCAATGAAAAGCGTCTTGTTCCCAGTGATTGGGTGGATATAGGGCTCTATGCAGATGGTGACGAAAAAGAACTGCTAACTGTAAAGCGGGTTAAGTTTGATGCTGAAAAGCTGAAATTCACTTTAATAAGTGACAAAAAACCTGTGAAAGCTGCCATAGACCCCCGCAGATTATTAATGGAACGTGTGGTTGATGATAATACTAAAAAAGTAGATGAGGCGGAGTCCTGACGTTTTCAAATGCCTTAAACCACTCCTTATTAAAAGAAAAAAGCTCACCGGTGAGGTGAGCTCTTTCTTTGCATAACCAGGCAAAAGGTTTGGTTGTATCCAGACTTATTAAGGTCTTTAAAATCTTAATCCGATACCGTCAAAGGCCCTTTACTTTCGGAGTTTTAAAGTTCAATAAATCCATTGGCTTTGTTCACACCTGCGCTAAATAATCCCTGCCGTTCAATCAAAAATAGGGTACACTCATTCTGATCGGCCTCATATTTTGTTCTTCATTCGCCTTTCCGGCTCCCTTTTTTGAACTACTTGAACTATATTGCATGGGAAAGCCAAACCCATGAACAACCGAACCAAACACATCATAGCGGCTATAGTTATTGCACTTCTGATTGCCGCATCTTTTTTAAACTTCCTTTATAAGGACGCTCTTAATTTTCAGAATAAAGCTTCAGAGGAAATATTAGGCAGTGTAGCCGTGCTGTCTGAAATAGAAAGCCTTACCATACCTCTTGCCGAAAGCATTCCGGTGGTGAAAGATTGGGCACACACTTATGAAGATGATTTTAATAAGCTTTTAAATTACCTGGATTTCTCCAGTCTGCTGATCCTGATTCAACTTACGCTTTTAAAATTAAGCCAATGGATGGTTTTTAAATGGGCCATGGTAGTCCTGTTTGCCGGGCTTTGGATTCCTGCTTTTCGGTCTGTAAGCCTTAAGTTACTCATACTGGCTCTTATGATCTCTCCCGGACTTAGTATATATACCTATACTATGCAGGGCGTGGTAAAAACCATGAATATGAATTTGGGTAGCGAACTTCATAAAAGCCTTTCTGCTACTAAGGATTCCATAACTGCACAGAAAAAAATGCACCAAAGTAAACTGGATAGCCTAGAGAGCCAGCAAAAGGCTAAACATAGTGGCCATCTTACATTTGGTGAACGTATTGAAGACGGTGTACTCAAAGCTTCCTACAAAGTAGAAGATGAAGTAGCTAAAATTGGCCGCGATTTTTTAGACATTCTTCATTTTGCCAGCCAGAAGGCTGTACAAATAGCTATTTCGGGCCTGGTCAATATTTTAATCATATTCGGTTTAATGCCTTTGCTGTTCTGGTATGTGTTCAGCATTTTCCTTAAACGATTATTTGGCTATGGACAACCCCTGCAAATCATCCGGCAAAAAGAACAAGAAGTAAAAAGTATAACCACAAACCCTGAAAAATCCTGACCATTATGAAATTGAAACACTTTTGTTTTTCTGCTACTATCCTTGTGATGGCCTGCAACAACCCTTCAACCAGTGATCAAGCGCAAACTAAAGACACGGCTTTGCCTAAAGCTAAAGTAACTGAAACTAAACCGGTAGAACCACCCAAACCTCAAGGACCGGTATTGGGGATTGATGTGTCTCACTTTCAGGGAGATATAAACTGGAAGGAAATTAAAGACGCTAAACTTTTATTCGCTTATGACAAAGCTACCCAGGGTGAAGGCTACCGCGATCCTGATTATGCGCAAAACCGTGAAGGGGCACATGCAGTTGGATTGTCACACGGTGCCTACCATTTTTATGTAGCTGGTGATGATCCTGCAAAGCAAGCCAATAATTTTCTGGCGGTAGTAGATTATGCCAGTGATGATATGCCCCCGGTATTAGACCTTGAGCAGGGAGGTATGAAAAAAGGTATCAACGCCCAAACCTATCAGCAAAATGTTTTAAAATGGTTAAACCTGGTTGAAACCAAACTAAATATTCGTCCTATAATATATACCAACCATCCTTTTGGCAACGAATACCTCGATCATCCGGATTTTGCCAAATATGATCTTTGGATTGCCGAGTATGAAGTTGATACTCCAAAAATCCCCAATGCCTGGAAAGAAGAAGGCTGGCTGATTTGGCAACGCAGTGAACGTGGTAAAGTAGAAGGTGCAGTAGGTAATGTGGACCATGACCTCTATAACCCAAAGGCTGATTTTATAAAGGCTGATAGAGAATAATTACCAATGCTACTGTTCACCTGAGAATCTCTGAAGTTCCCTTGAATTTGCTATTTCAATGCGGTTTTCATCGCCATGAGTTAATGATTTAAAAAAATACTAGTCAAACCATTGACGAGTATAGCCTTCTGGCTTTACTGTACTTATCAGGCTCTGACTGGCTCTATATCATATCTTAGCCTTATGAAATACTGCTATGCTATATTCTTTGGCTTCACTTTTATCCAAAGTCTCAATGCACAATCTCCGCAATGGGAATACTTCGAAACGAATTCATCAGCAAGCTTAAGAGGTTTATATGCCGTGTCTGAAAACGTATGTTGGGCCAGTGGGTCTGAAGGTACCGTACTCCTTACAGTTGATGGTGGTAAAACCTGGGAGAACCGCTCCGTTTCGGGTATGGAAAAACTTCAATTCAGGGATATTCACGCCTTTGGTGCAGATACAGCACTAGTTCTTTCTGCAGGTATCCCCGCAGTAATATGCAAAACCATTGATGGCGGTAAAAACTGGGCAACTGTTTATCGCAATGAAGACCAGGGCGTTTTCTTTGACGCTATGGACTTTTGGGATACCGAACGGGGAATGGTCTTTAGTGATGCTCCCTCTGATCGCTTGTTAGTAATAGAAACTACCGATGGAGGACAAAGCTGGCAGGCCTTACCGGAAAGTTCGCTTCCGGAAGTGACTCCGCAACAAGGAGGTTTTGCAGCTTCCGGCACCTGCTTAAAAGTGCTGGGTAAAGGCAAAGTTATTATAGGATTAGGCGGGGTTGATGCTAGCGTTCTTTTGTCTCATGATTATGGAAAAACGTGGTATAAAACTAAAGCACCACTTGATCACGGAGAGCCTTCACAAGGTATTTTTTCCTTTGCTTTTCGCAATGAGATGGAAGGTTTCTGCATTGGTGGAGACTATCGGGCAGATTCGCTCACCTCCTTTAACCTGGCCCAGACCAATGACGGAGGCAGATCATGGTTTCTTAGCGGGCAAGGCGCAATTATTGGTAAATACCGCTCCTGCATAGCTTATCTTAACGAGCATACCTTATTAGCGGTAAGCCGCAATGGATGCAGCTACTCCAACAGCAGCGGTGAATCCTGGGAAAACCTGGAAGGGGCATTCTATACCATCAATGTAGGTAAGGATGGTTCAGCCTGGGCTTCGGGACCTGAAGGAGCTGTTGCCAGGTTACATTATCCCTGATACAAGTGATAAAGTATCAAAAAAGGGGATGCTTATAAGCACCCCCTGGAGTTGTTTGACTTGAGTATTTTACGAAGTACTAATAAAAATGAATATGCCCGGGTCCACTTCCACAATAAGCTGTCCATAACATATTAATAGTGCTGGGACACCCGTTACAACCACCTGTGGAAACAACGGCAGAAGTTGGAGCTCCGTAACCCGGACAACTAACGCAGGATGGATAACCATCCGTATCTAATGCCTGACCCCAAACACAACCACCGCTTCCGTATGGTAAGGGTGTAACTTCTGCGTACACCCATTCCGTGCCAGCCGGAGCAGTAGCTCCCAGACTTACACCTGAGTTTACCGTAAAGTTCTGATAACTGGAATATGCGCAGCCATTACCAGGGTCACTGGCGTATAACTGAACCAAAATATCACAACTGGTTCCATTTTCAAGTTGAAGGTAGTTTTGTGCGTAAGCACTGGATGCAAAGAGAAGCATCCCAGTCAGAAATGACAGAATTTTCATAATAAAGGATTTAAATTAATTGGTGTCCTAAATATATGAAAATAAGTGACATATGAATAGAATGATGAATTTATATTTCTTTTACCGTTCTGTAAAATGAAAGAAAAATCTGTAAAAAATTGATTTCCAGAAAAATGAAGCTCTTAAATTTTATAAAAAGTAATGACGCGGATCACCTGCCTGGTCAACAGGATCACCGCGTCACCCCTCCCTGACGTGTTTAGACCAGAAGGTCTAAACTCCTAAAAAAGGTACTTTGCCATATAATGGTTTCAAAAACTACTCACTTCCTCCTCTTATAATGTTTGCCTTTGGCCTTAGTTGGAGAATGGATACGTCAAAAATGATTATGGTAATTACACAGAAAATAGAGCGAAGCCTCGGCTCCGCTCTTTCGTCTTCCTCACACTATTTTTTACCAATTACTACCAACCCGTTTTCTTTAACCTTACAATAACTTCTGACGAATCTTCGCCAAGCCAGCTAATCCTTTCTACAGGTAAAATTTCAAGGATTAGTGGTATCGCTTTACCTAACTTTTTCTCGAACGCCTGGGGAACTTCTTCTTCCACATCCAGAGGACTATAATTACTGATCAACCCCTCTCCCACTGTTTCATCCGGAAAAATGATTTGCACCGTTTTACTTTCTTTCAACTTAACCAGATAATCCTGTGATAAATAGGCCTTAACATAATTTTCTTCGGCACTCATTAAAACGCCAACATTTTCACCTTCAGGTATTACCTGTCCGGCTGTAGCAGTCAATTGCTTTATTTTACCGCTGTATGGCGCCAGGTAATATATCACGCCCGGTAGGCTATCCACAGGTTTCCCTTTCTTAATTGAAGCTCTTAGTTTATTACTCCTTAATTGTTTCAACGAATTACCCAATGCTTTTAGCTGGGTTTTTCCCAAGCTGATCTTTGCTTCCAGACCCTTAATAGTTTGATCAATAGGTAAAAGGCGTTCTTTACGCCATTGCCCTAAGTGTACGAAGCGCTCGGCCTGAACCTTCTTTTTCTTTTGAAGGTTCAACATGTCCATATTTACTTTTAACCTTTCCCGGACTGTAGCAATTTTTTCTTTGAGTAACATTTCTTCACGGTTGTGCCAATTGTTTCCATTGACATCAGACCGCAGATAAAAAGACTTTTGGTCTTGGTAATGTGGCAGGTATGAGAAAAGTGTATCACCTGACCGGACATTCTGATTATCTTTTGCCCATACCTTATTTATAAGGATACTTTCACCAAGCCTGATTTCATATTCCTTACTCAATACTTGTCCACTTATATCAAAGAAAGAAGTCCTGAATAAGGCTATCCATATACTAAAGCCAGCCATAATTATTAAGACCAACCCCAGTAGGACATATATTCTGTGATTTACAGATTTGGAACCAGGATACAGAAATGGGTACTCCTCATGTTTATACATAGAACCCAGGCATCTCCATTATAAAATCGTATTTCCCTGTTTTCAAAGCTTTATGCAGTTAATCTCCTACAAAACTAAGATGAAGCATCAGCTTATTTTTGAAATTTCGTTCAATCCGATAAATCCAGTGGTGGATGAATATATATACTCGATGAATGGCAAGCTTAGTTTATTACTAGGCTTTTTAAGTATAATTTTTTCTACAGAATTTGCAGTTAAAAATAATTAGTTAATCTCCTAAAACAAGGAAGTCCCCTGCCAGGAGATGCTTTGGAATGAAACCGGATACGTTAACATTCAATTATATGGTTTGGATTCGTTTCATAAGTCCTTCACGCTTAGCCCGGCTTACCGGAATAACTTTATCTCTGATCAAAAGGGTAGTATCCTCAATATCTACTATATGATCCAGGTTAACTATAAAGGAACGATGCACTTTAAGAAATTTTTCAGGGTCTAATTTCTGTTCAATATTTTTCATAGTTGTATGCGCCAGGTAACTCTTTTCATCCGTTTTAAACAACGCATAATCACCTTGGGCCTCAACAAAAAGAATATCATTTTCTTTGATCTTCATCAGGCGTGAATCTATTTTAATATAGAGATGATTGTTACGAACGTAAGACTCCTTCATCTGCGACTGCTTTAACTCCTGTAGAGTTTGATAGGAACCCATCGCTACTTCCAGGGCGGCATGAATATCTTTTATACCATAAGGTTTTACAATGTATCCAAACGGGCCCATACTCTTTGCTTTTTGAATGGTTTCAGGATCTGCAAAGGCCGTAGTAAAAATGAAAGGCAGATCGTATTCCTTTTTAATTAGTTCGGCTACCGCTATACCATCCATCCCACCACTCAACTGTATATCAATCATAACCAGATCTATATCCGTTTTTTTCAAGAGTGTAACAGCCTCTTCTCCGCTTGGTGCCGTTCCAACCGCTTTATGCCCTAAACAATCCAGTATATCCCCCAGACTTTCGGCTATCAACTCATCATCTTCTACAATTAATACCCTGTATTTCATGGTGTTTGATTTAATACTTTGGAAATTACTTGCTTATCTTTCCTGCTAACCGGCAGGTTTTTTTCTAAAGAATAGGGCTGCATAATAGTAAAGGTTGAACCCCAGCACAAGCGGCTTTCTACAGCTATCAGAGCCCCCTGCATTTCACAAAATTCTTTGACTATAGCCAGACCAAGCCCGGTTCCCTGTATATTTTCAGCATTATCTGACCTGAAAAAAGAATCAAAAATATGCGGTAAGTCCCTCTCCGATATACCTATGCCTGAATCTATTACATCAATCTGTAACATGTCCTGTTTGAATCTCAACCATAATTCCGGGTTTTTTGAATCCGGAGAATATTTAAAAGCATTGGAAAGCAGGTTAGAAATAATGTGTGTATAAATATTAGGGTCAATGAAAACCTTTTTGGGTTTACCTTCTAAATGAATATCCACCGTACGTTCGTCAGGCAATTGAGTGAAGTTAGTTTGAATAATGTGTTTGAAGAGTTTGATAATATCTGTGTAGGCAGGTGTATTGGGTATCTGACCGGACTCTATACGACCGATCATCAATACGTCATTAGTTAGCACATTTAATCGCTTTATTTGAGAGTTTACACGATCAAAGTTCCGCGAAACTTTAGATCGGCTGGTAAGTTTTTCACGCTCCAGGTGGTATGACAACAATTCGATATTGGTTTGAATTGTAGTTAAAGGGGTTCTGAATTCATGTGATGCCATTGAAACCAACCGCGACTTCATTTCATTAAGTTCTTTTTCGCGGTTCAGGGCATTCATCATTTCTTCATTTATCTTCTTTTCATGAGTTATATCGCGAACAAAAGCCGAATAAAAAACCCGGTCACTCATATTTACCGGTACTATGCTGAACTCTGCCGGGAAAACTTTACCCTGATTATTTACACTCTGTATTTCAATCCTTTTATTTAACATGGGTGCTTTAGGCGACTCGGTGAAGGCCTGTATACCCATTTCCATAATTCGCTTAAAAGGTTGGTGAATAATAAGGTCCGTCATTTTCTGACCACAGGCTATTTCTTCTTTATAACCAAATATCTCACTGGCCCGGGGGTTCCATTCCTGAACCACCCCCTCTTCGTTAATGATAATTACCGCATCTAAAGCTGAATTAACCACAGCACGCAATTTGGTTTCACTTTCCTTCAGTTCTTCCAATAAATTTTTGCGCTCCATTTCTTTAGCTTTTCTCTCAGTAATGTCATTGTGGATTCCTACCGAACCTACAATTTCACCATCGGAATTACGCACCGGAGCCCCTGAAATAATCATCCATACCGGTTTACCGTTTTTACGTCTTATCTTAAGTTCGTACACTGATGATTCTCCGTTTAATCTTTCCTGGTTTACCTCACCGATACGCTGGGAGTTATACGAATCTTCAGGAAAAATAAAAAGTTCATCAGCATTTTTCCCCATCATTTCCTCCAGGCTATAACCTGTAATTTCGCAAAAAGAACGGTTGGCAAAAAGAATACGTTGCTCCAGGTCAACCTCCATCAGTCCCAGCTTAATATTCTCGATAAGGCTACGGTATTTTTCTTCACTGTTTGATGAAAACTGTTGAGCTCTTATTTTTTCAGTTACATCACAGGCTACGGCCAGAACCTCCTTCACTTCATTTTTTTCCACAATCATCTCAACGGTTTGGCCAATCCAACTCTCTTTCCCGCTATTACTGATTATGGGAAACTCAAGATAAGTACTTACTATACCGTTTACCATTTGCTTTTTATAAAAGCTCTCCACTCTTTCGGTAAAATCAGCACGTACAAACCTCAAAAAAGAAGTATGTAGTATATCCTTCTCTTCCACATCCAGAAATACAGCCATTCTTGGGCTTATATATTTAAAAAGACCTTTACCATCCAACTTATAAATAATATTGAAGCCAGATGGTGACAGTTTTGGTGAGATGATATTTTTATTAGCCATACCTTAATACTACCCACATCAATGCCAAAATGTAATCCACTGATTAACAGAATCAATTAAAAATTACAGGGGTCTCTTTTCGGGAGTGAAGATCTTTTTAGGAATCATTCCGGATGATGGAATATTAAAAGATCAGCCATACGGTCGAGCTCTTTATTGTATATCTGGGCATTTTTTTCTCCAGCCTCTTTAAGCCTCTGTAAGTTGCCAGGAGTTCCATCGTCCATAGCCGGGTTAGCCTCATAAATGTTGGGTTCTATGCGCAGATAGTTATCTGGTGTGCTGGTAGTTTTAAAAATTTCGCGAAGCTGGTAGTCTACATTCTGAGAAACTCCAGACATCATGACTCCGATAAGGGGTTTGATCCAACTGATAATGCCCCAATTCTTTATTTCCTTGTAACTATATTTCTGAGCACTGCTGGCTGTACCCAGTGAGAAAATTACCATATCATCAGCCGATGGTCTTTTTTTCTTTACATTTTCAGCGGAATCATTTACATCAGGTCGCAATTGATCATAGGTCATCGTCCTGGCCTCTGCGTAAGCACACAATGAGGGATTATTTACATAAACTCCTCCATCAATCAAAGTATAAGTGTTATTTTGAAGTGATTTCACATCCGCACTCTCAAAATAGGTAGGGGCTGCAGATGTTCCCCTCGCTACGTCTTTTATCAGGTAATCATAATCCAGACTTGTTTTAGCACGATGTTGTTTGAAGAAAAAAGGCTGAGCATCAGCAATGTAATAGGAGCTTATTGCACTGGGCTTTAAGAGTGAAGACAACCTCTCTTCCCCTAAATATTGCTCTAAAGCTTTTTCAAGATTGGTGGTGGGGAATTTATAACTTAAAAGTCCCCATAAAGACCGAAGGTTATGCCAAAAGGTACGCTTGAAGATCATACTACCATTTTTAAGATACAGGTTTACGGCATCCTGTGCCTGGTACTTAGCTTTATTGCTACCTGATGCTTCAGGGTAAAATAAAGCACACCCCAGTATCCCACCAGTACTGGTGCCGGCTACAAAGTCAAAATAATCAGGGATACGGGCGTTGGGATTTCCACTTTTTTCCTGTAATTTCTTTTCAAGAGCTACGAGTATCATCCCAGGGATGATACCGCGGATACCTCCCCCATCAATGGAGAGAATACGGATTTTCTTATTCATGGTTTTGGATTGGGTTGGTTTCAACCAAAGATAGAAATCCTTTACCAATACCATTGGTTATTTTCTTTTTCTCCTTTTATATGATCAAGGTATCGATAGTCTGGGGTATCATCAGTTTCACTTTTAAACCATGTTTACCGCTGTTGAAAGGAACTATTTCAACCAACTCCACATCTTTAAGCTTACCGTACAGGAGTTTGAATCTCTTTTGAATGCCTTGAATTCTTTTTGAAGCCGTAAAGACATGTCGCTCCTTATTATACCCGGGACTTAAAAGATCAATACTGATATACCCGGAAAAGGAAGTAACACTTATACGGATCAGATCCAGACCATTTGGAGTAGCGGAGCGGCCAGCCAGTAAAAGTTCCACAAAAGGCTGCAGGATCAAACCAGGAATGAGTACTTCAGAAGTGGAAACAGAGGGATCTGTTTCAATAAGTACGTTTAAACGGTCACCAAAACGCATTTTTTCCAGTTCCAGGTAAAGTTGTAAGCACTCGATTTCCTTTTGCAGGGGGACTCTCTTTTCGTGAGACATCTCAATATTCAGCCGTATCAAACGACCAAAAAGGGCCAAGTATTCAGTGGCTTCATCAGCTTTAAACACACCAATCATATACTGAATGGAGTTTAAAGCATTAAAAATAAAATGCGGATTCATTTGTGCTTGCAGGGCTTCGGTTTGCAGGGAGGATATTTCTTTTTGGAATCGAAGCTTTACCTTTTGTGATTTATGCCAAGCCAGCAAAGCCAATAGAACCATGCCTATAACAGCCAAAACAACACTATGCTTTACTAAAGCCATCTGTGTCCAATGGGGTTGGATCTCAAATTCCCACAGAGCCGGTTTTACGCTTTTAAGACCGTCTGTGGTCAGGGCTTTTATCTCAAAACGATAAGAGCCCGGTTCCAGGTTGTGAAAACTGACGGAATGCTCTGATGTAACCTTCCATTTATTGGATTGTCCCTTTAAGCGATAATAGTAGTTTACCGCTTCAGGATTCCGGAACAAGAGACCGGAAAAGTAAAAAACCAAGTCATTTTGATTATACTCTAAACGGGCTTTTTTATAAGCAGATAACTCCTTGCCATCTACCGTTATTTTACTTACCGTCATTTTGGGAATAGTCGCGCTTCGTTCATATAAACCGGGCTTAAAAACGGAGGTCCCTTGGTTGGTACCCACTATAAGTCTTTTTTTAAAAAAGCAAAGTGTATTCACTTCATTGGACACCAGGCCTGTACTGCTTGTAAGTATTTCAAGGGTATATGAAAAGGGTATATAGGAATGAATTTGAATGCGGCAAACCCCTTTATTACTGGAAACCCAAAGAGTGTGGTCTTCATGCACTATAATTCGTTTTACCACACTGTTTTCGAGTTCCCTGATCTTGAAGTATTCCTGCTCTTCGCTGTGATACCCAAACAGGCCGTATCCATCAGAACCTACCCATAATACTCCATTATTATTGCCCTGCAGGTCTAAAACGGATACTTTCATCAATGAATCCTCAGAAAAAGGAAAGTGATCCTGGTAATCAGGAGTAATACATCCTATACCATTGGTACGACCATACCATAGTAAAGTATCAGTGGTGTAACAGGCGTAGGATCTTTTTGCCGATAATTTAGTAAAGGTGGGTGGAGACATAGAGAAGTCCATTACGGCTATGCCATTTCCTGCAGATATAGTTAACTTTTGAGAGGTGGTGTCAAAATGGCCGTTCTTACCAAACATTCCTATGGACCCACGGGGCGCAGAAGAATAAGTCTGATAAAGCTCCTTTTCTTCTATACTGAAAATTGTAGCCTTCTCTTCCCATTCCCTTACATGGGCAAGTTCCGTTAGGGGGAGGTAAAGCAGTGTTTTTTCAGTAGCGAGAATGATCCGGTTCGCTTCCTTATGCCAATACATTGCTCTTACGGTACCATCCCAGGAACCTGTGACACACTTCAGAGAGCCCGCCTGATCCATCCGTAATACCCCCCGGTAGGTTCCTATCAGTAATTCTTTTCCCAGGTTCAGAAAACAAAGAGCTTTAAAGGACTCGCCAGAAGAATCAGCTCTATAATTGATCATTTTGGTTTTTAAGGCTATGGCTGGCAAAAAAAGCAGCCCTGTACCTCTTCCACACATCCATAAGTTATCCTCCCGGTCCTGGTAGGCAAACTCAAAGTACTTTTCAAGCTTGAAAGCGAAAGTGCTGTCTACCGAAAGATCATCTCTAAGTGCGAATCGCCCTTTATTGGTCCACAACCAATGGTGACCTATATTTTGGGAATGGCCAATAACATTTTTGATGCGATGCCCTTCCCCTAAAAGGGTGTCTAAAGAAACAAGGCTCATATTTCCTGTATGGGATTCAAAAACGATGATACGATCGCTTAAAAAGATCAGCCACCTTGTTTTATCCAATGTTCTTGTAATCTTTAGTATCTTCTCAGAACCCACAGGTAAAGCCCAGCTATGTTCTTCCCTCGTGGTACGCAGTATTATTTTCTCTGAGGTCAGAAACCATTGACCGTCCTCGTCTTCTGCTAAAAAACCAGCCATATCTGTAGATTCATCCGGGTATTTTATTAAATCTATAGTATCATTGGTATCCAGCCGTACAATGCCTCTGTTAAAAGAAAACCATAGCGTGCCATCTGCGGTCTCTGTAATACGATGTACTCCAGGAGCATCCAAAGAAGCCGGCAACAGGATATGGTGGATTTTATCTCTTTGAAAATAACTGAGGTAAGGGCTGAAGCTTCTGATCCAGATTCGGTTTTGAGAATCTTCAAAAAGACCCCACACGTCATTGACTTTTAACCCGTCTTTTATGGAGTAATTCTTGAAGCTGTAGCCATCAAAACGGCTCAAACCAGATTCTGTAGCCAACCATATATACCCCTCTGAATCTTGCAGACATTCATAAATAGAACTGGACGGTAGTCCATCGTTTACTGTATACTCAAAAACCGGGAGACTTTGTGAACCAGCAAGAAAAGAAAAATGACAGTAAAGTATTGTCAGGAGGTATGATACCTGGCATCGCATTTCAGTTAAATAGAAATAGTGTGCCACTTTACCAACTTCTGAAATAAAGGCAATTGTCTCCTTGACACAGGGATTTCAACCTGATTTTTCATCCAAACCGTGCCTCCATTGGCTTTTGAGAACCCTTCTATATGCCGGAAATTTATAATGTAGGATTTATGTAACCTGAAGAAATAGTCATCGGGTAATGACTGCTCAAAACTCTTTATCGACTTAGAAACCAGAAGAGTCGTATCATTTTCTAAATGCAGGGTGGTATACATATTGTCGGCTTCCAGGTACACAATATCCTTTTTACAGATCAAGGACACGCCCTTGCTATGGGATACTGCTATTTTACGGGACTCTTCCACGCCTAAAGAGTTCCACTGCCTCTTTTTCAGCCTTATCTTCCAGGCCCGCTGAACGGCAGTGGTCAGCTCCACAGCCCGGATGGGTTTGAGAATATAATCAAGGGCTCCCGATTTTACCGCCCGTATGCCATAATCCGGATAAGCAGTTACAATCACTACTTCGAAGGGGTAATCCGTATAATTTTGTAAAAGATCAAACCCACACCCGCCCGGCATTTGCACGTCTAAAAAAATCACCTCAGGACGAATAGCTTCAATTGCGCTTTGAGCTTCATTGATATCACAGGCAAAACCTGAAACCTGGATTTGAGGGCAATGCTTTTGCAGGAGAAGTGAGAGGTTCATCCGGCTATACTCTTCATCATCTACGATCAGAGCAGTAAGAGTATATTTTTCAGAGTAACGGTTTTGCATTTTCATGACGGAGATATATCTAAGCTTTGTACTAAATTTAGCGGAATAAAGCTGCTAAAACAAGTGCACTCTATTCTAAGCGTGAAAGGATATATCTGGAAAACAAAGGTCCGGCAAACCCTGTTACTGATTTTCCGGACCTTATAACATAAAATACTTTACGAAAAATTTAATGCAATACTTGAATTTTAGCACTCATATGACCTTTTTCGTTTTTAAAACGTAAAAAATAATACCCCTTTTGAAGACTATTTGTATTGAGATAGTATAGCCCATCTTCTTGAGTATAAGATCCGGTTGGAAGGTCTACATATTGGCCGCTTAGCGTAAATAGTTCAGGTGCATTGCTCTGTTTACCATAACCGTTGAGATCAATACGCGTAAACGCTCCTGCCGGGTTAGGAAACACATTTAAGTATGAGACTTGCGGACCCTGACTTTCTTCAATAACCCAGTTTTTACCCTTATCCAAACTGGTTTTACGCAAATAGTCCGGATAAATAAAGGTAACCTGACCAAAGGAACTTGTTGTCCATGACTTTCCATTGTCCAGGCTGGTTTTTTTTATACCAAAGGGATAATGGAAAATAACTTTTTTCTGCTTTTTTACCGTCCAGGTTTTCCCATTGTCTGAACTGATTTTAGTCAGGCCATAGGGGTAGTCTATTCTTACATCCTGGGCGTATAAGGCAGTGGAAGAACAAAAACCGAAGCTGAGTAATAATAAAATATACTTCATAACTTCTTTTATTTATCGATTATATATTGATCCACAAACCGGAATACATTCAAAAATAGTTCCTATGCTCCATGGATCGTTCTGACCGTTGCAATCGGGGAATTCAGGCGGCAGGTAACCGGTGTTAGTAATATTCAGGGTGCTGTCCTGTCCCATACAAACCGTAAACCGCTCCAGGCAGCAATCCGAGGTGGTGCATGGCCATATAATATCAATATAGTTCGGTCCGCTGGTATAAGGACCGGATTGAGGTTGTTCCCCTACACCTAATACTATGTCGCCTCTCCAGCACGAACCTTTGAGGACTCTCCAATGCGTTTCACAGCCTCCCGGATTAGTTGGAGGAAATGCAGCCGGGTTGGCAATAATAAGCTGCTCACTTACTAAGCGAATAAACTCATTCATTCCACCTACGCTATTGATACAGTTGTAAAAATCGGTGCTGGACGTTCCGCCTGCTGGGGTAATCTCATCTCCGATATAGTAATCGTACCAAATGTTACATGCATTTCTGTAGCCATATTCTACATTAAAGAAATGACCCGGGCATATTTCCAATACAATGGAAAAAGGTCCTATAAATTTTTCGTTGGGACAGTCCGGCAAACAGGCATCTTGCATAAATTGTGCATTAGCTGAAAATGAGAACATGCTAAAAATGCAGATAACTGAAACAATCCTTGCTTTTAACGCCAGGTTAATCCATAGTTTGTTCATTTGTTTCATGAGATATTGAGTTTTAAAATACCTACTCTGTTATGGCTTTTCGGTATCCGCCATTACCCCTAAACTATTAAGATTAACGCTTGATTTTTAGAATTTTTGAATACGGTAGAGTACTATTTGATAAAGGCTGGTTCTTATTTAGAAAGTGGTTTATAATACTTTTTCTTATAAGTATTTACTCTAAACAACTTAAAACCTGTGTATTGAAAAACACCTGGAAATATTAGAATATATCCGTAGAAGTTAGGTGGAAAGCTTATCCGCACCCGGTACCGTTTGATCTTTAAGTAAATTTTCTCATTGTCTTAAAAGTTCCGACTGCTTAAGAAATGAGCGTGCTAAGTATTTTATTCAGGTATGAGAATTCGCACCAGCATCTCCCCCTGCCGGCTGAGCTCAATACTCTTAAAATAGGATTTACTTTCTAAAGTAGCCTCCTTTGCCTTAAACACCATTACCTGCCATACATTTTCCTGACGGGGATGCTCTTTAATAAATTGAACTACATATATCTGTTGGTTCACCTGTATACCATAACAGTTGGGCAAACCGTCAATGACCACCCTATGTTGCAGTTGCTTTTGAGTACCGGCCAGGTAATTTAAAACAGAATCGCTGCCGGTGGCCCTTCGTCCTCTTCTGTCCAATTGAATCTGATATCCGGTATAATCCGGATGATAAATTATTTTAGGGAGCAGTAATGATATTACGTTACCCGGCCACTTAAAAGAACCTATGTAGCCCGGAATTATCTGAAAACTGCTGAATGAAACAGTAACGTACACAAAAACATAGCTGTATTGGCTAAGTATATACCAGCCGAAATTGCGGGTAGCTTCCTGGCCAAAAAGAATGTTGTAACCTACCATTGATACTATAAGTACAATCAGCAGCAAACTCACCAGGCGATACATAAAAAGGTGTGAACGCAGCTTCAATACAGGATTATAAAAGCCTGAAATATTGATAAGGTTGTTCTTCATCATTACCCAAAAGTGGAGATTAAGCAGGAAGAACAACAGGGTTATCAATTGCAATTTCAGGTCATAACGAATCAGCCAGAAATCATAAAAACCATGCCCCAGGGAAGCGAGCATTAGAAGAACCAGAAAGGTACCTAAGTTGAAACGGTGACCACGATATTCCCACCACATCCAACCGTAGGCTATTATAGATGAGAAAAACATATGTGCTACACTGCTGTATAAAGCACGGGTATAAACTGCTGTAAGATCCGAACGGTAGAGATACATTACATTCTCAATAAAGGCAAAGCCGAGAGCACTTATAGACGCATAAAGTATAAAATCGAAAGGTTCATCCAGTTGTCGGCTAAAGCGCCACATAATAAACCAGGGAATGAATTTGGCAATTTCCTCTACCGTACCGATCCCAAAGATGCAATACAGAAAGTCATTCCATCCGTTTCCGTTCAGGTTAAAACCCAGCATATTCACTATTCCGGATACCGGGAAAACCAAAAATGTAAAGATGCAGCCCAATACAAAAACAAGGATCAGGTAGCGCTTTTTCTCTCTCTCATAGAGATCAAGCCAGGTGAGATAGAGTATCCAGAAAAAGGAAATTAGCCCGGCCACCCCTACCGAAAAAAAGCGCTTTACACTTTCTGATGACCATCCAGGCCCCGTTATTTCTGTAAAACTGACTTTTATAGTCAAAAAGATAAGTACCGGAATACTAAGGATTACCCAGAACTTTTCACTGGCTACACGGCCGGCTTTTAGTTCCCGGAAAAAATCACGTCCACCAAAGTATAGCAACACTAAAAGTGCGGGTACAAAAAGAATCAGGGCTATGGTTTCCATTTTTCCAAAAATGGGGATAATTATGCAAATCCTTCGGTAAATTTAAAACCTGCTTCAGCAGATTTTAAATTTTAGTCGCTATTCAGAGTTTCAAGCCCGATACTTTGATCCATTGCGCCAACACCTTCGTCTGAACACGATTCAGGTTAAACACAAGGGAATCTAATTGACTTAAAAGTTGATCAAGTATACCATCATTAAAGCAATCAGGGGTGAGAGTAACCAATGCCTTACCATCGTGGATCACTTTAAGCAGTTGGTCCTGATTGACAATATTCGGTAAGGGTAATGGCTGCATTCATAGGTTAAGATTTAGCAGGCTTCTAAATAAGGGATTTAACCCATTATTTACAAATGCTTTGAGTACAAGTATGCCAGGAAGAATATCGATTAACAACCATTTTGGATAATATTACCCAAAATGGTTGTCTGAAATGGTGTTAAGGTGGGTTCCTCAAAAGACACGATCTTCCTCTTATGAAAGCTACATGGCGCTTTATAAGTTGGAATATTATCCCTGTTAAACTCAAAGGTAACAGGATTCCACTTTTTATTGATGACGAGCAAACCAATTATGATAGTATTTCAAAATTTACTGAGAAACAAGCTGTTGATTTTATTAAACATAATTTTCACTGTAAACAGTTATTTTCAGAGCATCTTTTTGAAAACAGGCCAATTGGCCTAATGACCGAGGTAACCGAACCTTTTACTAATTCATCAGCGACTAAACCAGGAGACATTGATTTTATAATTTATAACGAACATACTCTTAGTGATGCAGTTGCATGTCAGGTTAAAACTGTTACAGCAGAATCTCTGATAAATGAATCTTCCACTACGAACCGAGCTAATAAACTCAAAAAGGGTGTAGTTCAGGCAAATGGTACCATCAGGTTTGGTTTTTCACGGGTTTATTTAGTTATCATAATTTTAGATGATTGCCGACTAGACAGTGAAAAGAATAAGTTTTTAAAGAACACCAAAGTAAAAGCCATAGAATCATTTCTTGAATCTAGAGCCTTTTCCAGTTTAAACGACTCAGTTGGCGTTATTTTATTCAGGATTTCACAATTCGCTAATCGGCCAATAAGTATGTGCGGGAAAGCCCAATTTCTTATTTATCGTGTATGTCACCAAGGGTCTCAATCCCAAACCTGCACTGAAAAACTTTTAGTACTGCATAATCAAACTAGCGCAGGGTTATGAATCCTGCGCTCCTATTTTAGTCCACCTCCTTAAACCGCTTATCCCCGCACATCCGCACAATTTTAGGCGTAAAAGATCCGAGGATCTCCACCAGCTCCCGCTGGCTGTTCATCACCGTGTTGATGTCCTTATAGGCCATGGGTGCCTCGTCCAGGCCAGAGCCCAATACTTCCACCCCATGATCCTTCAGGTGGCGGCTCACCCCAGTTTCATCCAGGGTTTTCTTAGCCTGGGTACGGCTCATCACCCGCCCCGCCCCGTGCGAAGCGGAGTTAATGGAATGGGCAATACCACGCCCCCGCACAATATAACCCGGAGCCGTCATGGAACCGGGAATGATCCCCAGCACCCCTTCACCGGCCGGTGTGGCGCCTTTACGGTGTACAATTACCTCTTCGCCCTGGACGTTCTTTTCCTTCCAGGCAAAGTTATGGTGGTTCTCCACCCTGGTAAGTGGTGTGGTGTGCAAACCTATCGCCATACGTTCGTGGATCTGGTGGTGACAGGCCGAAGCGTAATCACCGGCCAAATTCATGGCCGCCCAGTATTCCTTACCGGCATCGGTATCCATATCCAGCCAGGCCAGGTGACGTGCTTCCTGCGGCAATTTGGTGGTGGCCATAGCCAGGTTGGTGTAATGGCGGGCAATGTTAGCACCCAGCCCCCGTGAACCGGAATGGGACAACAAACCCATATAACTACCAGGCGGAAGATTGAACTCGTTCTCTTCTTCGGTGATACGTACCACCCCGAACTCTACAAAGTGGTTACCCCCACCGGAGGAACCGATCTGCCGCCAGGCACGGTCTTTCAGGTTTTTCACCACTTCCAGTTCCCTGAACTCATCACGCTCAAAGATCTCATGGTCCATACTGCGCTGAAAAGAAGCGCTGCCGAAACGCGTATTGTTACTCAGCATTTTCTTCAAAACTTCTTTATCGGTTTGTAAGCGCTCTTTCGGCATATCGTAAATGGATAAGCACATACGGCAGCCAATGTCCACCCCCACTCCATACGGAATCACGGAGTTTTTGGTAGCCAGTACACCCCCGATCGGTAAACCATAACCCTGGTGGGCGTCCGGCATCAAAGCCCCGGAATCCGCTACCGGTAGTTTCATGGCGGTATACATCTGGTGCATGGCACCCTGCTCAATATGCTCTTCTCCGTATATCTTGAAATCCAGGTGCTTTTCACGCATAGCGATGGGTTCTTTAGCTTCTTCCACTAATGCATTAGCAATAGCTCCCAGGCTCTCATCTTCCAGGTATTCCTCCGGGTTTTTCGCCACTTTTTGCAGGGTTTCCAGGTACACTTTTTTGCTGTACTGGGTATGCGGCTTTAAGGCCATCCCAAAGGCCGAACCTTCCGGAAAGTTTATTTTTTTTAAGTCTTTGGATGTTATTTTCATCGCTTTCAATTTTAATAAATTCGAAGCTTCAGGATGTGTTTTTTGGTTGATTTTTAGCCTTTAGGCTGTATTAAACCGTTGATCGCTCCATTTACACACCTCTACTTTTGCTTCTCTCAAAACAGTATAATTCTCAGGGCCATAACTTTACGTAACTCTTGACAACGGTCACACAATGCCCTATCTTAAAATTTCATTTAACCAAAATTCTATTTTATGAGAACTCTGATTCTACTCTTTGCATTTACTCTATGCGGTATTGCTACCTCTGCTCAGGTGAACAGTATAACGGTGCAAAACAATTTGTGTACTGACATGAATGTAACCGTGTATTTTGACGACCCCACCCACGATTGTGCCAATGGTTATGCCTGTGTAACATCCTCAGTGGTAAACCAAACGGTTCCCTCCGGAGGGAACATGGTATTCACGGTTCCATGCAACCAGGAATATGCGTACCGCATCTTTGCACAAACCTTTGGTACCGGTACTTCTGCAAACCATTACCTCACCGGTTGTGGTGCAGATAATGGAGGTAACGAAGATTGTGGTGGCAACTATCAAATCTACCCGTTATCACCTACCGACTTTGAGATCAATAATTAAAACCTTTCAAACCTAACCACCCCCGCAGCAAAATGCTGCGGAGGCCGGTTAAGGTGGGTAGCCACTACCGGGAGAAGATCTCCTTGAGTTGATCTATCAATCCTAGTGCACCGTCTTTTTGCGCAATACGAAAATATATACGGCATTATCCTGAGGTACGCACATAATTCCATTCATAAGCCTTAAGTACTCTAAACTCATAGTGGCCCTGGCTAAAACTGTTATATTATATAAGGTGATTATCTGAATACAGAATCGGTTTTTTTACGCACTTCTCTTAAATAAGTTGCTGACATTCAAATTGATAATAAAGACTTGAAAGCAAGAATAATATTACATAAGTTAGAGGTGTAATTTAAAAACTCACTATGAAAACTCTATTCTACTCGGCAATATTTTGCCTTTTCGCTTTCAGTTCTTTTGCTCAAAGTACTATTCAGGTAATTAATAGCACCTGTGAAGACAAAGAAGTGCGTGTATACTTTGATGATGCCAATGCTGCCTGTACCGGTGCCCCGGTATTCTGTACCCCTATCCAGGTAGTTACTATGATAGTGCCGGCTTCTGCCAGTATGGTGTTCAGTGCTGCCTGTGGTGGAGCAACTCTTTATGAAGTATATGCTCAGTCTAATTTTAATGGTTCCGCCTCATCCTGGTACCCTAGCGGATGCCGTGGTAATTATAATGGTCAAACACCAGCTATAGATCCTTGTCCGGGTCCCAGCCAACAGTTCGCTGTAGTGCCTGGCACTCCTGTTATCTACGAAATTTTTAATTTCTAAATACACTCTTCATAACCAGTCTCCGCAGCCCAATTGCTGCGGAGACTGGTTAAAGTGCTTAGCCACTACCGGGAGAAAATCTCCCTGAGTTGATATACCACCTGGCTTCCACCTGAAAGTGAAATACGATTGATTTTTCCGTGTATTCCATCTCTTCCCGTTTAAAGAGCATAGGGTTATTTCCGTAAACCAAAACATAAAAAGCCCGGAATGGAAAAACCAAACCGGGACAATCAATATGCGTTACCAGACAAGATATTTTAACTAAAACGTGAATTTCAGGCGATTTCTGAAGCAAGCTGATGTTCACCCCTTGACTGTAGCTTCCAACTTTCCCACATATCTCCGGAAAAATCAAAGCGCCATTCATCTGCCTGCAGGGGTGCACCCCAACGACCAATGATGGCCAAACGTGCTTCATGCGAGCGGTTTACAGCCGGTGAATGTAAAAGAAGGGAGTGCCAGATAAGCAGGTCGCCTGCTTTACCGTAAAAGGGAACAGCCTGTGTTTTCATTTGGTTAGTTAACAGTTCAAAAACCTGCCCCTGGCTGCGGTCTCCTTTGGCCATATAATCAGCCGGATGGTGCCGGAAATAGTTCCATGCTGCTGTATGACTGCCTTTCCAATACATGAAGGGGCCTCCTTGCGGGGACACATCATTTACATAAAACACACTATTGGCCAGCGTACGTATGGGTGCGTAAAGCGGGTAATCCAGGTGAGGGGTTCGCGCTCCGAGCCATTCAGCATCAAATTCAGGCCTGCGTGCCACCAGTTCATTTTCTCCCGTCCATTCAATTTCATTATGAAAACAACGATACAATTCCCGCATTTTAGCGTGTCCTTTGGGTGTAGGATCCGGCTTAAGTTTAAAACCAGTACTGCAGTGACCCTGAATAGCGGTTTTCCATTCCAGGTAATTTTGCGGAACACGGTAAAATTTCACCACTTGCTCTCGCCAGGAGGCTACTTCCTCTGCGGTAAAAAAGCCGGGAAGATGTAGCACTCCGTTCTCTTTAAACGACCTGATTTGCTGATTGGTTAACATGAGCCGGTTGATTTAAATTGGTATTCCATTCTTTTAAAGAGTTCAGGCTGGACAGAAGGCGGTTCCCCTCCCATTCGTAAAGGGTCCACATAATTTGTAAAGACACAGCCATTTTTATTTCGGTGTGTACCCGCATCCGTTCATCCTCATTTTCAATAATTTGTACTATTCCCCCATAATCGCCAAAGCTTCCGTCAGCAGCTTGATGGTGAATCATAAACTGAAGGCTGGTGTGCAAAGTCAATGAATCTGATTTGCTTAAGTAATTCCGGCACCTAAGGCAGCGCATAGCCAGTGGAATATCGTATTTCTTTTGAGCATAAAGGCTCATACCTTCCAGTTCAGCAATATCCGCTTCCGGTGCGGCAAAGGCCCGTTTTCCAAAAAGAGTAGAACTCTCAATGTTTTCCAGGGTTTGTTTTATAGCATTATCTATAGAATGACAGTCGTTTGGGAAACAGGTTTCCATTACTTGTTCACCCTCATTACCAACTTCATGGAGAGCAGCTTTTAGTAAATGAAAATTATACGTTGAGGTCTCTTCGGCTGATAATTCTCTCAGTATAGCAAGATAAGCCTTCGTCATTTGCACCTGATCAGAACCCCCTAGTTCCATTACCAGGTCACAAGCCAATAAGGCCGTGGTAAGATCACAGGCCGCATAGTTAATTCCCGGGTGGGTTTGTATAAGTGTTTGAGCAACCTCTTTTAAGCCAGGTTCCCAATGCCCGGTGTTTTTTTGACAAACCCGGATGAGGGCTAAAGTATGAGTGGCCTGCCCGGCCATTACTTCCCATGGCAAAGAGAGAATCCACCGGGTCAAACGTTCGGAAAGATGAGTCGTATTGGTATTCATATTAGTTCTGCATTTCAAGGGTTAAAAGGAATAATCCCAAAATGGTTGGATGATACACATCTTTAAAATCATGATCATTATGGTTGAAATCCGGGTTCTCCTGGTAGTTTTTAACCCATTCACGACCGGGTATAAAGCCATCGGTTTGTTGAATGTTTTTAAGGGCCCGGGCCGACCTGCGGTCCAGCTCATTGAAACTCTTGTTCATACAATACTGGCTAATGAGTAGTTCGGCCAGCAGATCCCAGTCTTGCTGTACTAAACTCAGAGCAAGTGAGCTATCCACATAAGCCTGAATATCTTCATAGTCGGAACCGAAAAACACACGCATATCCAGATTACCAAAATCAGAGAAGTGAAATAATAAATGAGTCAGGCCATACAAATCAAACTTTTGAATGTAAGACAGGCTGGGTAACTTTCGCAACATGCAGGAGTCATACAGTTTAACATAATCTGGAAATACACCGTTCAGGCCTGCCGCTTCGGTATAATATTTCATATCCAGCTTTTCCCAGGCACTCCGTTCCACACGATCCATATAATTACGATCCATAACGGCCTGTAGCTCTTGTTTTATGGGTTCTGTTTCTTCACCAAAAGACTTCAATACCGCACAGGCAATAGTTTGGTGTGGAAAGATCTGTATCCTCCTGCGGGTGTCAAAAAAGAAATTTCTTTGTTTCAGATTATCCAGCCAGGCTTCTTTTAAACGTTGTACTTCGGGATAGGCAGCTAAAGTGGAACAACGTTGCACTAGCCGAAGGGCCAGGCCTAATTCGGTATAGGCTTTACGGCTCAGGTCCGGAGCAATCTGCTCTGGAGATTTATCACAAAGGGAAGTTTCATCGGGGGTACTGAAGCCGGAGATACTGCTGTTTAACCAATGCAGCACGCCATCCAGCATATCATCGCGCTGAGGTTTGGTTAATAGTGATTCCATGATAGGGTTGTTTTAAAGCATTAAAAGAAACGGGTGCGGCAGAAGCTGCACCCGTATAAGAATTAATGAGAAACAAAGCCATGGCTGTAAATGATAGCAGCCATAACAATGGGTCCGTTTTCATCACCATTCTTGTGAGTTTTGCTTACCAGAAAATCGGCAAACTCATTCAAATTGGTTACACCTTCTTTCTTCAACTGGTTTAAGATCTCAGCTTTGTTCATTTTGATTTCTGAACTCATAGTTAATTGATTTAAAATGTACCTACTCTGTTTAAGAGGCTTTTCGGTTTTCGCCTGTCCTTATTGAATCGGACGGAACAAACATCCGACAGCTTTGAAACTCCCTTATCCGGAAAAACCGCGATTTTAAGGACATCAGGGTATTCCACATTCTTCAGGTAATTAAACTTTAAACCAATAACGTGATACCGGCTATACAGAAAGTTCGTTATAAAAAGGCTGCAGACCATACTGCATTAAATTCTAAGGTGAAAGTGGTCAGGAGATGGCACACCGCTTAAAACGCGTATTTTTATCCGTGAAAATCCTGATTTAAGCGGAAACACATGTAGTGTGCATCTGCTTATAGTATTGAAAATCAAAAAAATAATCTTACCATCCTATGAAGTAAGCCTCAAGCAATATTTGGTTCAGGAGATTTTTTAGAAGATGTTTGTATAGTCTTAAACCAATCAAACTTTAAATTATGTCAACTACTTCCGGGTTTACTAAAATTTCTGAATCACAAGCCTTAACCTTAATCGGGGCGTACCATAATCTGATACTTGAAAGTAGCAGGGATGGGGAAACCAGTGATATCAAGGATATATTTACAAATGATTCAGAATCCTTGTATGGCTTTTCCCTGTCTGGAGATGAATTCATTGAAGTGGTTAGCCAAATTGGAATAACCCATTATATGCTACACTTTGGTTATGATGAAAATTCTGACTTTAAATTCAAGCTCATCATCAGGGCTTTGGGTGCTAATAAGAACCTTCGTGGCAACTATATTTTACTGGAGCAACCTATTATACAAGCCTGTGAGTGGGGAAATGCGAGTCCTGGGATCAACAGCGTTCCTAAGCCTTTATTTGAACAATGGACAGGTGCCTGGGGGAATCTTTTGGAAGCTCCCCGCATTCCTGCCTCCTTCTGCCAGCTCTACACCTATACAGGGCATTGTAAAGACCTCCAGGTATTACAGGGGTATAATTTTCAACATATTGATTTTATTGAAACACTGATGGCATTTAATGCAACCACACAAGATTTCGAAATTGGCTTTTACCTTGTAAACCACAGCCGAATAGCAGATGACAGCCAGCCTCAGGAGGAGATTGGTGGATGTTTAGGATTGATGGTTGCCGCATACAACCCCGAGGATAATAACGTCATCTCATCCTTCTATGATTTTTCAGCACCATGCCCCCCTACCTGCCCTGAATAAGATCAACCATGCTGGTTATAATCTCGGGTTTTCAGTGGGTTATTTTAGGCTCATTTCTATTTACATTGCTTCCTATTTGGGCGGGCTGGAAGCACTATAACTTTTTACCTGTCTCGCTGAAGATCGTATTTTGGTTCTGTATAGTTTCCTTTCTGCTCGATGCAATATCGCGGGTCTTTTGGATTTTCAGCATCCCTAATTTATTCCTGGGCCACCTGAGTACTTTAGTGGAATTCTTCTTTCTGGCAAATGCTTTCCGGTACGCTTTAGGCAGATCCATTTCCCGGAAGAGCCTGTTGATTATCCTGATATTATTCTCTGTATTGGTACTTGTCAATAGTCTGTTTTTTCAAAATCTTCAGCAGAACAATTCATACATCAAGATACTGGAAGCTATGCTCCTCATTAGCTTTTCACTTATGTATTTCTACAAACTGGCCGGTGAATTGAAAATTGCATACCCTGAACGCGACCCGTTTTTTTGGATAAATACTTCTGTATTTATTTATTTTTCCAGCAGCCTGTTTGTGTTTCTCTACAGTAACTACTTATTGCTTTACTCCAGGGAATTAGGTATTCAGATATGGTTTATACATAGCCTGTTCTTCGTATTTTTTAACTTTATTTTATCCATCGGATTATGGATCGTCCCGAAGAGCTCGAATTCACCTGGTTAATACTCATAGGCATATCGCTTACCTTCTTACTATCACTGGCCGTAGTGGTATTTTTTGTGTACTACCAACGTAAGCTCTATGCCCAAAGGGTAGCTTTGGAACAATTGAAGCTCGAAGAGCAAAAAAAGCGGCTTGAAGCAGAGATTAACGGAAGAGAAAGTGAAAAGAGCCGTATTGCCCTTGACCTTCATGATGAAATAGGGGCGCTTTTATCTACCGTAAAACTATACATCAGCTTTCCTAAAGCCGTTCCTGCCATTGATAATGACAATACCCTTAAAAAAGCGCAGCAGATGCTGGATGATGCAGTGACCAAGTTAAGGGGAATATCGCGTAATCTATCGCCTGAAAATCTCAGGCTTTTTGGATTGACCAGTGCTATAGATCAACAATGCCGGATATTGGAGGAGGCTAACGTTTTTACAGTAAACTTTGAACACAATCTTGAAAACCGGCTAAAGTCTGATGTTGAAACTCATCTTTACCGAATAGTTCAGGAGTTGCTTAATAATACCCTTAAACATGCCCGGGCCACCAACGTAAAACTGGATCTTATCGATTCTGGCGATCGCCTTAAGCTTCAATACATTGACAATGGATTTGGGTTTGAACCGGAAACGGCCAATACAGGTCAAAGTCTTGGTATTACCTCCTTAAGCAGCCGGGTACAAATACTCAATGGAGAGATTGATATCCAAAGTGCCCCCGGACAGGGCATAAAAGTGACCATCATCCTCCCTAAACTTCAAACTCTCCGAACATGACAAATTCTAATCCTATTCACGTTGCCATTGCAGACGATCATCAGCTCTTCCGGGAAGGTTTAACGCTTATTATTGGTAGTAACCAGGATTTTAAACTGGTGCTGGAAGCTGATAACGGACAAATACTCTTAGACCGTATTGAAAAGCTGGAGCAGAAACCCGATGTTATACTACTGGATCTTAAAATGCCCGTGAAGGACGGCATGGAAACCCTTCGGGAATTGAAGGAGAATTACCCCGATGTTAAAGTATTGATATTAACCATGTTGGATGAGGATGACTACATACTGCACTTACTTGATATGGGAGCCAGTGGTTACCTATTAAAAAATTCATCGGCTGAAGAAGTCATTACCGCCATTAAAACCGTTGCGGAAAAGGATTTTTATTTCAACGATCACATTTCGAAAATTATGCTAAGAGGGCTCCGGAAAAAGCGTAAAACACCCCCGGCCCTCAACAACTCCACACGTATTACAGAACGCGAACAGGAAGTGCTGGAGCTCTTATGCCATGAAATGACCACTTCTGAAATTGCTGAGAAGTTGTTTGTGAGTGTTCGTACTGTAGAAACCCACCGTAAACACCTTATGGAAAAGCTGGAAGCCAAAAATACAGCCGGTATTATTTACCGGGCGGTTAAAGAGGGCCTGGTTAATTAAACCAATACTTTTCAGCCCCTATCCAAACAAGTGGTATTCCTTATTCCGTAAAGGCTTTCCTCTCCGCTTCTGTTCACCGGGCGGTAAGGGATATGTATTGGGCCACAAACCTGTTTTCAAGGCTTCAGAATAGGTTTTGGGCAAACCGTGCTTTTTGATGAGTGAGCGCGTATTTTCCACCGGGTATTCCAAATAACGCAATGCTGTGGTAAAGCCCTTCTTCTTTTGTTCCAGCAGCATATACCAGCCTCCTGAACGTCCATCATTAGCAGGCATACCAATCCAGCCGGGGTTAAGCCACACCTTATTGTTTTTTTGCTGTTTAAAAGGTATGCCACAACGGCCTGCAATCATTACATCCGTTCGGGTTTCCTCAAATAGTTTTTTCTTAACACCCCACGGTGAAGATGGAAAGATTAGTGCTTCGGAATCATTATACGCACTATGTGCCATAAAAAAATTGTAGTCACCAAAATTAAAATGGATGTATTGAGGCAGTTCTTCTATCCATTCACGGTTCTCCCAGTTTAGATTCTCTTCCACAAAAGGATACCACAACTTTGTGTCTTCTGATGATGAAAATTCTAAGGTGCCGGAAATGTCCGTTTGGTTTTGTCCATTTCGGATATGTCCTTCTATATAACCAGCCGTACATTGAACATCTTGCTTACGCAAAAGGTCCAGGCATTCATTGGGTTGTGCAAAATAGCCTATAATATTACCGGTACATATTACCTGCGAAGCATCCAGTTTTTCACTTTCCGCCACTTTTAACAGCGCTTCCAGAGCCTGAAGGTTTGAAAAGACTCCACCAAAAAGCAAGAGCTTATCGCTCAGGTTTCCGAGTTCACGGATCATAGGGTTTGGTTAAATTGAAATTTCTAAATTACAGCAAAAAAGTATGATATTTCCTTACTTTATAAGATGTAATACCAGTAGACTGATACAATGGAGCTTTACCAAAATGTTTTAAACCTTTATGCGCAGCCCAGGGGCTTTCACCTGATAACACATGAAGTGGAACAGGCTTTACCAGAAATAAAACGCTTTAAAACCGGTATATGCCAGGTGTTTATTCAACACACTTCTGCTTCTTTAACCATTAATGAAAATGCCGACCCCACTGTGCGCCATGATTTTGAAAGTCATTTTAACCGGATGGTGCCTGAAAATCAACCTTACTACAAACATACCCTTGAAGGCCCGGATGATATGCCTGCCCACATTAAATCCTCACTTTTGGATAGCTCTCTGAGCATTCCAATCACTAATGGCCGCCTGGCTTTGGGTACCTGGCAGGGTATTTATATTTGTGAGCACCGCAACTATGCCGGAATGCGTAAACTGCTGATCACAGCTTGGGGAAACCACTTTACAAAACAGGAATAAAAGAATAAAGATATGCGGTTTTTTATCCTTACTTTTCTTTGTAGCTCAGTACTGATGGCTCAAGATCCTTCCTCCGGACCCTCGGAGCCGGTAAGTACTGTCATACACGAGTTTTTTGAAGGTATGAACCAGAAGGATACCGCATTGCTGAATTCTTTGCTCCATCCTTCCTGCCGGCTCGAAACAGCCCAAACAAATGGAAAAGTCAAAGAAACACCCCTGAAACTATTCAGAAATATGCTGTTAACCAGCGGAAAAATAAAGTTTGAAGAAAAGATATCAAACCTTATAGTAAAGGTAAATGGTTCTTTAGCTATGGGGTGGATGGATTACGGTTTTTTTGTGAACGATACACTAAGCCATTGCGGCAGTAACCTGTTCACTCTGGTCCGGGTAAATGATAACTGGAAGATCCTGCATATAATTGATTCCCGCCAAAGCTCCTGCAATTAAAATTCCCATTACTTTAAGAAGAATTGTCGTGTATTTTACAGATTTTTCGTACAATTATGGGCGATAAGGTCTGGCATTAAGATCTTATCGGTTCTTTTAATCAAGCGGAAGCCGAAAAGCTTAAAACAGAGTAGGCGCTTATTTAAACATTTGTATGAAAACTCTAAAATTTTCACTCACTGGCGCGTCTGTGCTGGTAGCAGGCCTTTTGCTGATCAGCACAGGGTGTTCCAAGGAAGAGAAAGAAGCTCAATCATCAGCAGATAAGAAGATCCTCTGCTCCTTCCAGGATGTAAGTGCCAACAATTATTCGCCTCAGCTAGGTGATGCATTGTTTGGTGCATGGACCTATCCGGGCGATAACCCGGGGACTATGGACGGTTATGTAGACTGTAACTATCCGGCAACTCCTTATGACCCTAACTGCTGTAGTCCTGTAACGGTGTATCTCACGCCTTCAGGATACAGCCATGGGATTGATGTTTTTGAGAGCTGGGGCCCCGGAGACGGGAACCTGGTGAACGGAGTGTGTACAGCAGCCAAACAACAAGCTCTTATGGACCGGGTTGTGGCGCATGCCAACAGCATTAACGTGGCTTGCCAGGGCGGGCAGTTAAACCCCTCCTCCTATACCTTTTCGTATAGTGTGCTTCTAAATGGAAGCGGAGCCATTGGTGTAGAGGTACAGGTTCACCTTATGCCTACCTGCTACTCATTCTTTCCGTAACACATTCAAGCATTTTGAAACTAAAAGCCCGGTATTAACCGGGCTTTTTCTTTTTGAGTAGCACAGAATATTATATATCGCATCCTTAATAGTACGAACAACTTATTCATAATACTGCAAATGTTCAAAATGGATAAAACTATACTACGTAAAACTTTATAGGTTATTAAAGATATTTTTTTCATTTGATTTCATTTTTTGAATGCCTAACTTTCCAGCAGTGATTACATTACCAATACCAATCTGGTACCAAACCAAAACCATAGTATTTTCTTCCAGGCCATTTACATAGGCCTTACAGCTGGAATAATGTGGTTTCTTAAAATTTAAACATGAAAAATATTGAACACATTGTGTATCTCATGCTGGAGAACCGGTCGTTTGACAGCGTGCTGGGATGGCTTTATGAAAATGATAAGCCCCGTCAAATGATTCCACCCTCAGATAAGCCCTTTGATGGCTTACAGGGCGGTACCTATTATAATGAAGATCGTTCCGGTACTAAATTTCCGGCTAGCCAAATAGGTATAAGAGAGGGACAGCAAATACCCGCTGTGGATCCGCATGAAGAATTCAAGCACGTACAAATCCAGACGGCTAATACCAATGGGAACCCCATGGGTGGTTTTTACAATGATTTTGCTACCACAACTTCTAAAAAGCCGGAAGAGATCATGGCGGCTTATACCCCGGGCTCATTACCGGTTTTGAATGACCTGGCTAAAAAGTTTGCCGTCTCAGATGCTTATTTTTCTTCTATTCCTACACAAACCAATTGTAACCGGGCTTTTTCATTAACCGGAAACTCCATAGGCAATTACCATGATTTCGGTTCTGAAAGAACGGCTATGGTAAATAATTACTGGATGAAGGTAGATGGTGCTTTAACACCTTATGATTTTACCGGTAAGAATGTTTGGAATGTATTATCGGAAAATGGCTTTAGCTCACCAGAAGACTGGATGATCTTTTACCACAACAAATGGCCTACTAATCTTCCGGGCGAATACTGTTTTACAGAAGACCTTCTTTGGCCCACCATGTCAAAACAATATTTCCGCCATTTGCCGTACAGGCTGCCCCTTTACCCTGATCACTTTTCGGACATTACCGATTTTATGAGTAAGGCAGAAAGCGGAAATCTGCCAAAATTCAGTTTTATAGAACCCGCCTGGTTTTTTGAAGAAGATGGAATAGGCTGGAATGGCAATGATTATCATCCACCCGGCAACGTGGGTTGTGGTGAACAGTTTGTGCATAAGCTGTACAACACTCTCAAGTCTAATCCCGAAGCCTGGGCTAAAACACTGCTTATCATCAATTTTGATGAGCACGGAGGCACTTATGATCATGTAACGCCACCGGACACTCTTGCTCCCTGGCACAATCCTGTTGACGGAACTTTGCCACCGGATGACTTTGATGTCCCTTTTTCTTTTACCAAACTGGGAGTACGCGTACCTCTGCTACTGGTCTCCCCATTAATTGATGAAAAAACGGTAATTCGCTCCGCTACAGAAACCCCTTTTGATCATACCTCGGTCTTAGCTACGGTTTTAGATCATTTTGGCATAGCCCGCGAAAAATGGCAGTTGGGTTCACGAACAGCCAATACGCCTACCTTTGGCGATGTAATTACGCGTACGCCTCAAAATGCCCGTATCAATATAGATATTGACTCACCACTGGACAATACTTGCAAACCGGGTAAATTCCACTATCCCAATGAGCTGCAACACATGATTATGCACCGCTACCTCATACATACCGCCAAGCGGAATAATTATTCACGGGAATTACTGGATAAACTATATGAAGGGCATATTGACCAGGTAAATACGATGGATGATCTGAACGAAATGGGGAAAAATATACTGCATACTCTTAAAAAAAGAGCCCCTAAACTGAAACTTCCCACCGTAAGTGAAGCACCGGATGAGGTTCTTCAAAGAGAACTGGACCGGATGAGTGTTCTCTATAAAACAGAGTTGTATGAAGCTATACATAAATACCTGGGGCCGGCTGTGTACGACCGTGATGCTTCTTTGGTAGCCTGCTCAGATCCACAGGAATTACAAACCGTAAAGAAGAATTTTCTGGAGGGTAAGCTCAATATGCCTGAGAGCGATAAGCTTGATGAACTAATAGAAGAAGTATGTACTAAAATGGGACAGTCCAACCGACATAAAAACCGTACTGCCTTTTACTACCTTCTGGTAGTGCTTTTGAAAAAGGAATCAGTCTTTTTGGAAGGTTGATGACGGGTACCGGAGGCTTGTTTACCATTACAGGAATGTAAGCCGAAGGTTCAGGAGTAACAACGGCATATATCCATTCAATAGAAAAAACAAGCTATTTGTACTGAAAGGCTTTTCACCCGATAAGTATGAACGTTTGGTGGTTGTTATTCGTAAACTTTCCCGCTATCTTTCTGCAAGCATTTTGTAAACCAATAAATTAAACCAAAATGGACAAAAACTCTATCTCCAGGGTGGCTATTTATCCGCCCCTGGGTATTGCCCGCGTGGGTAACTCGGATGAATATTTTATGGCTTCTGACGTGCCCGGTGTGGCACCTGACCCTCCCGGGGGTTATAAAGACGGTGATAACCGCGTTAAAAAGCAGGTGGTACGCTTCCGCGTTTACGCTTTTGATAAGGACGGTAAAGTACTGGGTGAACTTACCCATAAAGATGCTGTACAAATTGAATGGCGCGTTCATGTAGCCAACGTAAAGGCCGCCTGGTACCAGTTTAATAATGCGCTGGATCTTCCCGATCGTGGAATATCTTCACTGTATCGCAACAGTAGTGTGACCGGTAATGATCGCCAGCAAATGGTCATTGATCCCGGTTCAAGGACTATCTCCGGACTTAACCAGCAGGGTTCTGAATATCAACTGGACGGTGGGAAATTCTTTGGTACGGAAGTGCCGCTGGGTGAACTTCGTACCGATGAACAGGGTCGTCTGCTTTATTTTGGTGGAGACGGACATTCCGCTTCACTAAATAACGCCCCGGCCGTAACCTTTGCCAATAACGATGGCTGGCATGATGATACTTCTGATGGTGTGATTCGTGCTACGGTAACGGTAAACGGACAAACCTTTGACGCCACCCCGGCCATGGTAGCCGTTACTCCCCCTGACTTTGGTCCCGGGCTTTATGGTGTGGTTACCATGAATGATGTGGTGCAGAACCTGTTCATCAATGAAATGAATTACCCCGATCCCGCTGCGGACGGTGTGGTCTTTTACCGAGACATCTACCCCATCTTGCAGCGTATGACCAATACCCAGTGGGTGAATGAAGGCTTCTTTATGCTCTTCGGTAAAAACTCACCTTCCGACTTTACCGATCCGGATTACCTCGCCCAGCTTGCCAGTACTTCAGAAGCCAATAAAGCGGCCCGTATGCGGGTGTTCAACTGGTTCCGTAACCCGGACAATGCTGAAGATACCGCTACCGAGATCCCGCCCTTTTACGGTGATGGTTTTGGTGAGTATTACAATACCGCCCTGGACAATTTACCGATAACACAAACTCAATACGCCCGCCTCAAAAAATGGGCGAATGGCGATTTTAAAACCGGTAAACCAGAGGAACCTAAAAGCTTTGAGGAAATGAGCGCTGAAGAGCAGATCAACGCTCTCAACCAGGCTCCCTTTGAAGAATGCCTGGGCGGTCCTTTCCATCCCGGCATTGAAATTACCTGGCCCATGCGTGTAAAGCTCATGTGGGAAGAGCCCTATCGCCTGAAAACGGTGAAAGAAGGCGAATCCACCCAATTGGATTTTGGCCCGCTATTGACCTCTGAAATTGCTCTTTCCGCCAATGGCCCGCTTTCTAAAAGTGGTCCCGGTGCCCTGACCCGCTGGTTGGGTGTCCCCTGGCAAACTGATGAGGCCAGCTGCCTTTCCGGATACAATACCACCTATTACCTCCCGCTTCCCTCTTTCTGGGCAGCGCGTGTACCCAACCAGGTGATGAGTGAGGAAAGCTACCAGCGTATGCAGGACGAAAAGCTCAATCTGCCCCAGCGTCTCAAGCATTTTGATTACCGCCAGGACTGGCTCCGCGACTTTGGTACCGTTTACCAGAAAAAGATCAACTATATGGTACAGCGCTGGCACGACCTGGGGATTATTGCCCAGGACAGCAGTGACAATAAAGGCTCTGACAACTACTTACCCCAACAGGTTTGGAAAGAAACCGGTCGCAACTTTGATCCCCTCAGCGACCCGACCTTTGAGCAGGTACTGATTGCCGAAGGCGTGAAAGAACCACAAACCGAACCGTTGTTGAAAGCAGCCATCGCAGTTGAAGAAAAATCCGGTGAGGCTAAGAAAGTTAAGAAAGACTCCATCAGAAGGCAGCAACGCACCTTCGGACGCGGAGAGTTGTAAAATTCATAATTGTCAGTCTGAGTGCCCCGATTCCGAGTACTCGGGACGGGACGGAGTGTATCGAAGACTGGCTATGAGAACTTACTCTTAGCATGAAGTGTAGTCACACGGATGTACTAATCATAGGTGGCGGCCCCGCAGGGGTCGCCACTTCATTAACCCTTACTGCACGGGGAATACCACACATGGTGGTGGAAGCCCAAAAGGAACCCCAGCGCAAAGCCGGAGAAGCCCTGCCGCCCAACGCCAAACCTTTATTACGACAATTGGGAATCCATCACCTGATGGAACACCCGGCTCACCTGCCCTATCACGGCAATCAAAGCATCTGGAAGGGATCACCCCTGCGTACCGAAGACTTTATCAAGGATGTGCACGGCCAAGGTTACCTGCTGGACCGTTTGCTCTTTGAACAACAACTCCGGGGCTTGATCAAAGCTCCGTTTTATACCGGCTGCAAATTGAGATCCGTAAATGCCCTTGAAAAGGGTGTAGAAGCGCTGGTTGAGAATGATGCAGTGTCCTTAACCATTAAGGCAAAGTACATAGTAGATGCTACCGGCCGCAAGGCCAGTGTATGCCGGCATTTAGGCATTAGCCCCACCGTACTGGATGAGTGGTTTGGCTTGTGGTTTCATGCCGAGGGCAAAGCACCCAAACAGATCTTTGTGGAAAGCACCGATCAGGGCTGGTGGTATGCCGCACCTTTTGGTGAAGAGCAAATTACTATGATGTTTTTCACCCGTAAAGAGCGTATTCCACACAAAACCCTTATATCCACTTTTTTACAACAGCAATTCCAGCAGACCACCCAGCTCTCCAAAACCTTTAGTATTCCCGTCCTCCAACCAACTGATGTACAGATCCGCCCCTCCGGTACTGCTTGTTTGGATAAACCCTACGGCACCCATTGGTTAGCCGTGGGCGATGCGGCCTACGCCTATGATCCTATTTCCTCCTTTGGTATTACCTCTGCCTTGGCCGGGGGCTATTATGCCGGCCATGCCCTGGCCGATACTTTAGACGGAAAAAGTGATGCTTTAGAGGTATACCGTTATGTGATGGAGAATGCGTTTGGAGGGTATTGGGAGAAGTTGAGCAGAGTATATGCATAGATATCGGTGTTAAATCTTAATTAACTTAGAGGCATGCGACCAAACCAAACTTCTCCGAATCAACCGTTCAAGATCAAACACAAACAAGATACACCCAGCACCGAAGAACTTAAAAAGCAGTTAGACACTTCTTCTGCTCTTAACCGCACACTAGGCTTAGCTTTTATGAGTGTATTGATCTATATGCTCATTACAATAGCATCGATTACGGATATGACTCTTTTATTACCAGACAGCCTAGTTACCCTGCCTATTATTAACATAGAAATTGGCTTAAAAGCCTTCTTCATTGCTGCGCCAATACTGGTCCTGGGTCTGCACCTCAATATGTTACTGAATCTATATAGACATAACGCCAAAGTGCAACACTGGCTCAATTATCAAAAAGATAGAGTCCACACCAGAGAAGAATTGCATCCCTTTATTTTTAACAATCTTTTCTTCCCTGATTCCAAAGGCTACCGAACAAGCGCAGTTTTAGTGGGTTTCGGAGCCTGTTATTTACCATTAATGGTTATGTTACTCTTTCAACTCCGCTTCTCCGATTTTCAGAGCTTCACAATAACGTTCATTCACTTTCTCTTGCTCATCTCCACGTATGGCATTATTCTAAGCTTATACCGGCCCGTTAATCATTTGTTTTATGCTACTACACGCAGAATAAAGAGTCTGCTTTTCTATTTTATTACAGGTTTGGCAATACTATATGGTTTTTCAAATATTTTAATTCTGTGCAGGGTGCTGAATTCGGATTATTCAAGAAGCTTATCATTATTTATGAATTGCCCCTCGTATGTGCGAAATACAGATTATCCAACCTGGTTATTCAACCAGGTTTGGTATAAGCCCAAATTGGATGTTAGCGAAGCCTCTATTAATAAGGAAATTGATGCCGCTTACATCCTTCATTATATCAATAAAGAAAATTTGAGCGAAGAACGGGCCAGAAAAAAGGCTATTAATAAACTGGGCAAAACTATTTACCTCACAGGCCGAAGTTTGCGCTACGCTAATTTTGAGAAAACTGATTTCTCCGGGGTTGATTTGAGTCAGAGTAATTTATTGGGTGCTAAACTACAAAATTCTAATTTTCAAAAAGTTAATCTTCGGGATATCAAACTGCACGGGGCTGATTTACGTCATGCTAAATTGCAAGGGAGCGATCTAAGTAATAGCGAATTGCAAGGTATAGACGCAGGCCATGCAAAAATGGGTGGCGCTGTAATGCGTAACATCAATCTTCAGGGAGCTAACCTGATACATGCTAATATGGATGGTTGTGACCTCAGCGGTGCAAAAATGCAGTGTAGCGATCTGCAAAATGCGAGCATAAAAGGTTGTAAATTATCATTTTCTGATATGCAGGGAGTTAACTTAACTAAGGCTAACATGTCCGGAGCTATTTTATCAAGTATAAAGATGCAAGGGGCTACACTAACAGACGTGAATACAAGCGGAGCTTTATTTGGGAGATTCTATAAGATGTACGATCAGTCAGACACCATATACCTTTACGGTGCAAAGGGTAGAATATTTGGTGCTTATTTATTAGATACAAACGCCATTGATACTTCCACTACCTATGATATTGATGTATTACTTTCTGAAGTTCTACCGTTTTTGAAGAAGCCAGGTTCTTACTTCGATCATTACTTTCAATTGGCTAAGGAAAATCTTAAATCAAATACTCAGGTTAAGATTTACCATAACATGAAAATATTCTTGAAATCAAGAAAGTATTTACTATCAAATAAATCCATCCCTTTGTCACGTCTGTTTTTTACAAAAAATCAAGTTTTGTCTAAATACGGATACCCCCTAGTTAACCCTGAATGGAAAAAATTTGCCAACCTGAACGACAGTCTATACCAACATCTCAAAAACCATGTGCCCCAGCGCCTTGAAGAATTCCGGGAAGACAGTGCTCACTTTATTTTTTCAACTACTCAGTTTTAAATGGAAAACCTCAGCCTAAACCGGGGTTCTCACTTCTAACCCCAAAATCAAATAATACTCTTTAACACACTCACGTGACTTTAGGAGTCTTTCAAAGATTAGTTCTCTTCAGTGTTATCATTGGATCGGCTAGATTTTTTATATAGACTATAGGTAATGCCCAATTGTACATTCAGAACATAAGGCAACGGATCTTCCCAATCGTCTGGGTAAAAAATCATTGATCCGGCAGTCAGCTCAATCCCGAAGGGTAGGCCAGCTGTTTTACCGTAACGAAGTCCCGTGTACAGTCCTGGACCGATATGGTGTTTTAAATTCTCACTCACACCTCTTGAGTGCGCATACTGTATGAACGTAATAAGATAATTGAAAGACCCACCAACCAGAATCTGAAACTTATCCTTAATAGGTGTAATGCGTTGCCAGGCGCACTGAATATTGCGTGTGGAAATATCGACTTCACTTTTAAACCAATCGGAATAGCCCTGAAGATTTGAATGCCCATAGGACAGCATAATTTCACTGTACGGAGTAATACTATCAAAAACCAAATAGGCCTCAATTGTATTACCCGTGGCGGAGGGTATCTGGCTGGTACTATACTTAGTGTATCCTCCACGAACTCCCAAAGATTGACCGGACAAAATATAATTACTGCTAACCAGTAGGAGGCTAACGAGCAAAAGTTTCATATCGTTAAGATTAATTAGACCTGATAACGGAATAATCTCCCCTCAAAGTGCACATCCCTATAACGAAAAAACCCAAATCTAAGCCGGGGTTTCTCTTTCCAAACAACCCACACCATTTTGTTTAATTACGCTAAAACCAATAATCCGCTTCCTTAAAATTTCTATGTTTGCTTCGTTCCTTAAAGAAAGGACAAAGCAATCCAAACAAAAAACCAAACCCATGAAATTCCTGCCCCTGCTGGTGGTCCTTGGTGGCCTGTGCTGCATGACAGCCTGTACTTCCAATGAAGAACCCCTTCTCTCTACCGATAACGTAGTACGCTACCCACTCAAGGTTCAAAACACTATTATGAACAGTGAAAATGTGGAGCATACCTATTTCATCTTTATGGCTAAAACCATGAATAAAGCAGCCGAAATGGGGGGACTTACTTTTACGTATGATTCCACTTTAAATGCACAAGTAGGAACCCTTGTTCCGCTTACTTCCGGCTCTACCGCCAGCAACTTTATGTTTCAACTGGACACCATGAAAGGCTACGATACCACGCATCACAGCATCCAGCTTATGATACCGCATTGCCAGAGCGGCCGGGCCATGTTCTCGGTAAATTATCCGCTTAGTATTGGCGTTCATCAGGATTCTTCCACCGGTGATTTTAGCTTTATTCCACCTAACGTCAATGATACCACAGACCCGAGCTACAATATTATTTTTGACAAGTTTGAATTTACCTTTAACAACACCGTAACCACCGGTGTTCCGGATGGCACCTTTTACATCAATCCTACCTCGGTTGACTTTTTTGGTATACCGGTACATCTGGGATCCAGCGCAAAAAACTCAGGCGCCCCTGCTGGTATGAAACGCCCTCAGATGCTGGACACCATTACCAAGGTGATTACGAAATACGATAGCACGGCCACCCAACAATGGAAATCAGTGGTTATTCGTGACCAAAGCACTCAAACCATTTTGCGTATTGCCTCTCCTACCCTTGCTCCCCGCTTTGATGCTCAGTACCTGAACAAGCCTGCACCAAACTTCAATTACATAGATGCCCTCATCTCGTATTATAAAGCGAACAGCCTTTGGGTGGATTGCCGGCAGTTAGATGTGGCAGGCGACCAGATCTTTGACAAATACAACCGAATGCCTGATGCCGATACGGGAGCTTATTATTTTAAAGGCACCATTGGTACTGATAATGTATGGCGTTTTAAAAACTCACCTGACACCTCCTTTGCTAAAGACACGGCTATTGAAGTAAGTATTGATATGGGAGCCGTTACCTCCAATGACTTTTTCGGACCCGGAACGGCTCCTTTTGATACGCCCAACAAAATGGTGAAAAGCATATTGGTAGAAAGCATTACTTCTGCCTTTTCAGTGGGTTTATTGCCCGCCCCGGATGGCGATACTCTTAGTAAAGCTTATTTTAAAAAGCATCAGAGCTCGTATTATACTCCTGACAGTTTAAACCCTTCAACTGCCACCGGTAAAGGGCCTTGGTATGATCTCTACGCTAAATCCATCCACGCCACCGGTGCCGTTATCTATGCCTTTGCGTATGATGATGTATTGGCCCAGGATGGTACTATTGCCAGTTCAGACCTTTCCGATACCATTACCGTAACCATTGGTGATATTGGCGATGTAGCTATTCCCAATCCCGCAGATGCCTACACCGTTAAAGGTGTGCAGATAGACTCTATTCAAGCCTTTAGCTGTGTAGACTCGGTATGTACCGCTAAAGTGTATTGGACGGTTCCTGTGCATCAGTCATCCAAAGCAAATTATTTTATTATGCTGAGCCAGGGTACTTATTCTATTCCTTCGGATACCTTAGCTAAAATGCAGGCTGGCAATCTTGTTCCTTATGATCAAAGCTCAGGCACCATCACCCTCCATCAAAAATGGCTGGGAAACAACCTTAATGATGTCAACTTCCAGGTGTTTACCTGCGGTGCTAAGGGTTGTGACTGCCCTACTCCTGCTAATTTTTCCAACTGGAGTTGTGCCATGGGCTCTCATGCTTACCCCGTACTTCCTTCTGTTAAACCTATACTTCCGGTAACAATAATCAGCTTAACTCCCTTTGCCAAAAGCGGGGATGATTATACACTTTCGGTAAACTGGACGGTGCCGGCCGGACAATCACCCTCCGCCAAATATTACCTGATGCTGATCGGGAATGGTAAGGATGGTGGTTTCTCCATTCCTGCCGACAGTATTGTGGCTAAACAACTAGGGCATTTTGCTACCGCCAAAGAGACTTCTTTGAGCTTAACACTCAATAAGAAATGGTTGCAATCCAAACCTGAAAAGATAGGTGTACAGGTATTTACGTGTGGCTCCGTGGGCTGTCCATGCCCTACCGCCACTGATTTTAAAAGCACTACTTGTGCTCCCGGTTCTTTACCAAACATCCCGGATTAACTTACTGCGTTCTTCACAAAAAACCCGGCTCAAGGCCGGGTTTTTTAGTTGATGACAGATCCGGACTAATCCTTTTCCCACCAGCCTTTACTATTGATGTTGTCACCGCCAATACGATTGACGGCTGTTTGATAATTCTCTGCATTGGTAGCCTGCTCCGATTCCGGATAGAGGTAACGCACGGGATAACGATCTTCATTGAAGTTGTCCGGACCGGGTTTCAAGTAAGGCATACCCGTTCTGCGCACGTTAAACCAAGCCTCATGGCCGTTGTTGAACAGCGCCAGCCACTTTTGCGTGAGGATGCGGTTCAGGTTATCGGTACCGTCCAAAGCAACCGCAGCACGGGTAAAATAGTCCGCGGGACGTTGGGCGTTGTAATAATCAAAGCTGGCCTGTACCCCATTCTCATAATAGGTAACGGCACTACCACCTATATAACCGCGTTCTGCGGCTTCTGCCAAAGCGAATTGCAACTCCGAGTACTGCATGAACTGCGCATCTACCCCAGCCGGCTCATCGCGAAATATAGAACCATAAAGGGAGATATCATTCAGGTCAATACTATTACCATCAATTGTCTCCCGGCTCTGACCGTTCTGCAAACCGTTGTATTCTACCCCAGGAATAGTATCGTTGACCGAGTTATTGCTGGGTTTATACAATATCATTACACGGGGATCATCCCATAGTTTCAGGACAGAATCTATAGTAGCGGTCATCCGGTGCTCCTGGTAACCACCCTGAGATGCGTTATAGAGCGGAAACTGGTTAGGTGATGCACTCAGGTAAGGCACTACGGCATTATCACCATTGCCTTGCATGAGCTGGCCGGAATTGGCCAGATCCTGTAATCGGGTTTGCAATTGCGGGTAATCACCAAAGCGCTTGCTCATACGCATCAGGTAACGCACCTGTAATGAGTTTGCAAAGCGTACCCATTTACTCAGGTTGTTTCCAAACATTACATCGCCATTAATAGCAAAGTTGGTATTCTCTAAAGTAGCAGCAGCTCCTTCCAACACCGCCAACAGCCCGGTTTCCGAATCGGTATAAATACGCTCCTGTGTGTCATACACCGGAGTATAGTTGTTTTCACCGGCCTGCAATGCCTCGGTATAGGGTACGTCATACCACATATCGGTAAGCTGTGAAAAGAGATAGCACCGCATAATATCACCCACCGCTTCATAGGCTTCATTACTGGCCTCCGCGTTCTTCATGGATTCAATGTCTGTAAGCAAACTGAAAATAGTATTCCAGTAATCACTGTTGGAACCCATCTCATAACGGTCAATACGCTCAAACTCTACACTGGCTGAATGTTGTACCAGGTAGCTGGCCAGTAAAAATCCCTGGTCATACGTATTCTGCTCTGCCGCAGCTGTAATGATGTTGGTGAGTAAAAATTCCGGAGCAATATTCTCAGGTGCGTTGGGGTTCTCGTTTATTTTATCAAAATCCTTGGTACACGCCAGATTAAGTAAGCTAAAGGCGGTAAGGCTTAAAAGTATCTTTCTCATCGTTTGTGATCTTAAAATTGAGTTTTCAAACTGATTCCATAACTGCGGGCTGAGGGATAGCTCACATCTTCTACTCCGTAGGTAATATTGGTTCCCTGCAAGGCGTTCAGTTCCGGGTCAAAATGTGGGTTCTCCGTCCACAGGAACAGGTTGCTTCCCACCAGCCCCACACTGATCTTTTCGAAGCCAATACGTTTACATAAGGCTGTTGAGAAATCATAGTATACACTCAGCTGACGCAATTTTATATACGAGGCATCATAAAGAGCACTGGCTTCATTTCCCCTATCGTAAAAGGCATTGTAATACTGACTGGCAGACACTTTTGTGGTATTGGCCACGTAAACCGGGTTCTCTTCGGTACCGGGCTGGATCATCACTCCCTCTCCTACTATACCGCTCTCCCGGCCCTCAAGGGTTTCCGCCAATACTCCGGAGGTACTGGCTATGGCTTTGGTACGCGAGACAATGGTTCCTCCATAGCGCCAGTCAAAGAGTACGGAAAGCGTAAAGTTCTTATAACGGAACTCATTGCCAAAACCCATACTGAAATCAGGATTGTAGTTACCAAGGTTTCGCAGGGCAGCATCCTGCACCGGCAATCCGTTTGAGCCATACAGTATTTCACCGTCCACTTCAACAAAGCCGGTTCCGTACATATCACCAACCCTTCCGCCTTCACGGGCAATGTAAAATACGGTATTGGAACCACCGCCTCCACCAAAAATATTGGCTACACCGGTTACATACTGATCTACCCCTTCCGGTAATTTGGTTACCACACTCCGGTAACGGGAGTAATTTACAGAGGTGGTCCATTTGAAGTTTTCACCGTTCAGTATACGCAGGCTGGCCAAGGCTTCAAAGCCACGGGTACGCACTTCTCCACCGTTTTCAATAACATTGGTAAAACCACTGGCAGATGATACCGGACGACCAATGATCTGATTGATACTGGTGTTCTGGTATACAGATGCATCCACTTGCAAGCGGTTCTTAAAAAGCCATACTTCTGCCCCTGCCTCGTAAGCATTAAGCCTTTCAGGCTGCAGGTTTGCGTTTTTGAGTACGGACTCATTGGTTACCCTGAAACTTGAACCGTAGTTCTGGTTAAACTGAAAGGTGTTTTTCAGTTGGTAAGGGTCCGTATCATTACCTACACTGGCCGCACTCAGGCGCAGCTTGGCGTATGAAACAAGCTCAGGAAGGGCAATGCTATTGGAAATAACATAGCTTAAACCAGCTGAATAATAAGCGAAAGAATTATTGTCCTCCGGCAGTGTACTGCTCCAGTCGTTACGCAGGTTCAGATCCAGGTACAACCAGTTACGATAGCCAATATTACCAATGGCATATACACTGTTTATGCGTCTTTCAAACAATTCACTTTTTCCTTCCAGCGGAGCACGTGAATTGGCCAGGGAATAGATTCCCGGTACGGCCAGTTGATTGGCAGAACTGTACTGATATTCTATCTTTTGGTCAAAGCGATTACCTCCTAAAGACACCGAATACTTGATATTACTGTTGATACGATCTTTGTAGCTCAGCAATACATCGGTATTCATTTCCATAAAATCTACATTATCCTCACGGTAGCTGCCAAAGGGATTACGGTTGGTACTGTAAGCTCTGCGAAACTCACGCGCATCATCATAAATATCAACACCGGTACGCACTCTCAGGCTCAGCTTGTCCGTAAAATCATAGGTAACCGCTCCATTACCTAATATCCGGTTTTTGTTAAAGCTGTTGGTGTTTTCAAACAGCGTCAGATAGGGGTTGGTAAGCCACAGGTAATTGATATCAAAATGTTGTACACCTTCCTGTCCGGCCTGCCAGTAATTACGCATAGCAGAAATATCTGCCTGACGGCCGGTCCAGATGAAACCATACATCACATTCTCATAACCATAGCCCAGGTTAGGGCGGTTATTACTGCGGGAGTTGATGTAATTTACAAAGGCATTTACCCGCAGGCGGTTACTCAGTTGCTGATCAATACTGATGGAAAGCCCATCGCGTTTCATATCCGTATTGGGAAGTATACCTTCATTGCGGAAATTGCTATACGAAAAACGCAAGGCGGTGTTTTCAGAAGAAGAACTGATGGCAATATTATGTTGTGAGCTTACACCGGTTTCATAGAAATTGCGCACATTATCGGGACGCGATATAAAGGGTGTTGATTCAATAGGTGTATACGATCCGTCCGGTAAAGTACGGGCAATCACATCACCACCCCGTACCGGGTTTCCGTTGGCGTCTACTGAGGGACTATCAAACTGCGGAGCTTCATAACCATCGTCCAGTTTCACACCAAAACTGGCAATGCCACCATCGGAAATACCAGCACCTGCACCATTCTGGAAGGCATAGCCATTGGCCCCGCCATTGCCATATTCATTCTGGTAATCCGGCAGGGTGAGTAAGCTTTCAAAAGTCAGCAAGCTACTGGTGGAGATACCAAAGCCAGGTTTTTTCTGCCCCCGCTTGGTGGTGATCACCACTACTCCATTGGCCGCCCGTGAGCCGTATAAAGCGGCTGAACCCGGCCCCTTCAGTATAGTCATAGAAGCAATGTCATCCGGATTAATCTCGGATGCTCCATTACCAAAATCTACTTCCTGACCGGCTCCGTTATTGGTAAGATCACTGGCAATAAGCTCATTGCTTACCGGCACACCATCTACTACAAAAAGAGGTTGATTGGTTCCACTTAATGAATTTTCACCGCGTATAGTGATACGCGAGGAAGAGCCTACTCCGGAAGAACCATTGGTAATCTGCACTCCGGGTACCTGGCCTGCCAGGCTGTTCACCACATTATTCATAGGTACATCGGTAAGTTGCTTAGAACTTACTTCGGCTACAGAGGCGCCCAATGATTGTTTATCCCGCTCAATACCCAGGGCTGTAACCACCACATCATCCAATTGCTCTGTTTTAGCTTTCAGGCTAATCAACGGACGGAATGAACCGGGTGCCACATTGAGCACAAATGTTTCGTAGCCTATTGCGGTTACCTGTAACTGAAAGGTAGTGGAGGCGGTAAGTAACTTATAGACACCCTCGCCATTGGTTACTGTATAGTTATCGGTGTCTACCTCCTGCAAGGTGGCTCCGGGTATGGGTTCTTTGGTTTCAGCATCCTGAACCACCCCCTGGTAAGTTCGTTGTTGTGCTATAGCTGAGAACATACACAACTGCAGCAAGAATACGTAGTAGATGTTTCGCATTAATTTTTAATTTGAATTAATTTATCTGTTTATCAATTGTTTATTTAATATTACCTTAAGTAATTGTTTGGCTTTGCACAGCCTTTATTTTCGATGGATGGAGACACGGTTTTCCATTTTTTCAGGAATAAACCCTGCCGCCTCTATCTTTTCCTGCTTTCGTTTTTCCAGTTTTTGGATGTCGTAATGTTTGGTAAAGAACTCATCACACCACAGGCATACGTTGTTGAGCTCTTCTGAACGTTTACGGCCGTACTCTTCACTTATACCAAGGCTTTCGCCCATGCCGTAGGCATTACCTTCGTTAAGCATCCGCATTACTTCAGATTTGGAAGAGCGCAGCAACACCTCTTCCACTTTTTCTAGCCTTGCATCGCCTAAAGGCTCTGCCGTGCCGGGACAACAAGGGTTAATCTTCCACAGCTGGATGGATATTTCCTGGGTCATGTCCACCTGTTCATTACCCAAAAAAGCAATGGCTCCGGATGGTATGGCGCAGAAGTTATGTGAGCCATCCTTTTTCCAGATATCGTGTTCCATCGCCCGGCCACGTGCCCAGTTACCTCCCAGCCACATATCTTCAGTAGCCCCGAAAAAACCATAGGTCATGGCATCACGCTGGCTGTTGTCCAGGTCTGATTTGGTAAGCAGAGGCTGTCCTTCAATGTATTGAATGCCTTTACTCTCAAAGAGATTGGAAAGCAGTTCTTTACGCTCTCCCTGTTTTTTATGGTAACGGTCAATGCTGGCAATGGAAAAGCGATCTACGCCTTTATCAATAAGTATTTGCAGGATCTTTGGTGTGAGAAGATCACCGTTAAATTGCAGCGCTATATAAAGCTTGTTATGGTACTTTTCCTTTAACTTATCCAGGATGGAGTACAGTATTTTACGCTCAGCGAGAGGCTCTCCACCACTAAGGGTCAGCCGCTCCAACCCCTCAGGAAGGTTATCCACAATAGCCAGGCAATCTTCTTCCGAAATACGTTCGCCATGCGGGCCGCTGTTGTTATAGCAATGGTCACAATGATCATTACAGAGCTGTGTAAAAGCCCAGTAAATGCGATCTATCTTGCTAAAGTCCTGTTTCATGGTGTTTTGAGTTAGTGTTTCAATGTGATGAGCTTATCCGAGTAAAACAGCCCGTGCTTCTTCCATTAGTTCCTTTCGCCTGCTGAGATCAATTTCCAAAGGCAATTGCGCCAGCCCTAAAATTCTGCGCAGTATTTCTGTAGCTGTAAATTTTTGGCGAAGTTCATCATCCAGTCTGGCTTTAGAATCGTATTGCTCCAGGGCCTTTTGTATAAGTTCTTCCAGCTGATCGGCCATTTTCAGGTGTGCTATGGTTACACCTATTTCAAATTCAGCAGGGCCAAAAAAGCAAAACTCCGGATCAATGATGCGTACACCTTCAGCGGTTTTAAGCCAGCTGCCAGGAAAGTAATCACCGTGTAAGAGCTTATCACCATCTGAGAGATAGCGGGTTCCCATTTTCTCAACTTCCCGCTTCAGATCTTCATCCTGTTTATAGGATATGGCGGCTTGCGCCAGACCGGGCAGAACATCATCCAGGTTCAAACCGTTCTCATCCAGGTAAGGATATACGAACATATGCTCATGGTTAAGCTCCCGCATCTTGCGATTACGGATTACATGGGAAGCGCTTTCAGCGGAAAAGCTGTTGTGAAGCTCAGCAGCAAAGTCCATGATAGGCATTAATTCTGCTTCAGGGATGTTTTTCCCGGATTGATATATATAGGTGTAATCGCTTCCGGCCCCCAGGTCATCCATAACTATAATGCTATTCTCCACATCCACACCTGTAATATTGGGCATCATAGCCTTCAGCGAAGGCTTCTCACCGATAAGTTCATAAAACCCGGCTTCCCGCAAGGCCCGCTCTGCCGGTGCAGCCACCTGGGGGTATTTCTCTACATATTCGCGGCTCTGCTTTATGATAAAGCTGCGTTCACCGGTATCTATACGCAGGGTGAAATTCATATTGCCTTCCCCGGGTTTTTCGGTAGATTCTATACGCTCGGTTTGGTTGAGCCAACCTTTATCTTGCAGGTACTCCTGTAATTCGCTTTTGTTGGTAGTTAGTTTAAGCATAGTCCATTTTTTTATAGTCACCCTGAGTTGGTACGTAGAGCATATAAGGGTGGGCGTTCAGGCTTCGATCCACCCCTAAATCCTTTGGGGGCACTCGGCCTGACGCGAATTTTTATCTCATTGTATTAAGCTCTTCATCAATCGCTCGTGGTAATCCGCTACTACATCATAGCAGTATTTCACTTTATAGCCTATCCCCTTATCACACAGCAGGTAATGCTTAAATTTCTCCCGGTCATTATCTTCCTGTACGGTGTCATTCAAGTGAATTTCAATACGGGCATTTAAAGGTTCTGATACAATGTCGCGGGGTTCAATAATGTAATGACTGGCCAGTACATCAAAGGGGTTAAAGCCGTGTGCTCCCTGATCTACCCACTGTTGCAGCCAAGTAGCTGATTCCCTCGATATCCATTGGTTCAAAGCATCACTCTGAGCCAGGGTATCCATATCCTCCGGGGTTAACCATACTTTACTGGATATTTCAAAAGGACAAAGGGTTACCGGTACTTCATGCTGAAACATGAGCAGGAAGGAGTCCACATCCTTATCAAAGTTGGCATCTCCCGCATGGCGTCCCTTATTGCCAATAGCAAAATAATCGGTGTGTTTTCTGCGCCCGGCTACCAGCACCACTTCTTCTATCTGGTCTTTCAGTTCCGGATACCTCAGCAACAATAGCCCTACATTGGTAGCAGGGCCAATAGCCATAATAATTAGTTTCTGCTGACGCAAGGCCTCCGCCAGTGCTTCCACGGCTTTGTTGGTCTGTACATGAGGAAGGCTTATCTTTTCACCTGCTCCCTTATACACGGGTATTTTACCTCCTGCAAATTCATCATTCATCAGGTGGCACAGTTTATCAGCTTTTTCAATAGTAGTATTACCGAAAACAGAACTCATCCCAACAATATCCACCTTATCCGATCTCATAAGTTGCAGAATGGCGTAGCCATCATCTACATCACAATAGCCGGGGCGGTTTTCACGCTCCATCCCTACGGAGAGGTCAGTGTCAATCCAAACTTGTTTTTTCAATGTTGTTGGTTTTTATGGTTTTACTTCTCTTGTTTATTTATCCCGAAACCTGTTTCAGCGGGTTGGATACCAACCCTTCCCAAAAGCCTATTTCACTTTGTACTCCTGTTTCCGGGTCGCGTATAAAATCATTCTTATCTTCATATACCTTCAGTCTTCCACTCCGCATAAAGGCAATTTCATCACCCATCAGAATAGCTTCTTTCAGATCGTGTGTTACAAAAAGTGAAGTGATCCTGAATTCTCCGGCAATTTTTTTAAACAAGCCCTGCATCCGCTTCCGGGTACCGGCATCCAGACTACCAAAGGGTTCGTCCAACAGCAAAAGTGAAGGATTGGTAATGATAGCACGGCCAAAGGATACACGCTGGCGTTGCCCTCCGGACAGCTGATGAGGCATCTTATTGGCCTGCCCTTCCAGCTCCAGGCTATGGATCATCTGTTCTACTTTTTGCCGTATCTCTGCTTTGGGAAGTTTCTTGAGGCGCAGGCCAAAGGCTATATTTTCAAAGGCACTCAGGTGCGGGAACAGCAGATCCTCCTGGTATAGGTACACAATGTTCCGCTTTTCAGGTATTCGTTTATCAATAGCTTCCCCCTTCAGGGTAATGGTACCGCGATCAGCCGCTTCCAAACCGGCAATGATCTTGAGCATGGTGGTTTTTCCACACCCGGATTTCCCGAGTATACTCAGGGTCTTATGCGCTTCAAGCGAGAAGTTCAGATCTTTCACTACTTCTTCACTATTAAAGCTTTTTACAATATTTTGTACTTCTAAAAACATATGGTCTGTTGAAGTTGAGTTTTATCCATTCCGGATAGTATTATTTCATTTCCGATGATGCTCACTCCTACTGTGCTCAGCCTGACATCTACCTTCTTATATCTCATATCCCTTCTCTTCATCACACAATCTTGTTAAACACATAGCGCTTATTGAGGTACAGCAATACCACCGGTGGAAAAATGAGTAAACATGAACTCAAGGCACCGTAATAGAAATTAGCCTCTTTGATAAACAGGAATACTTTGATGGTAAGTGTTTGCACTTTACCCACCCCGATAATGGAAGTGAGCCCGTATTCAAACCACGAAATGAGAAAGGTTTGAAAAAAGCAGATGAGCAGCATCCCCCTGGCAATGGGTAACAGTACTTTAAAAAAGGTTTGCGTTTGGTTTCCACCTAAGGTAGCCACCAGATCTTCCAGGCTTTTAGTACGCTCATTCCAGAAACTGCTGAAGAATATAAGAGCATAGGGAAAGGCAATCATGAATTGAGCAACGATAACCCCGGTAGCTTTACCAAACAGTCCCAGCTTCAAGAAGAAAAAACTCAAACATGCCCCAAACACCACGGGTGCCAGGATGTATGGGAAATACGTGAGCAGTGTAAGCGTATGTTTTTTAGGATGATAGGATACGGCACGACTTATAAAGAAGCCGGATAAAGTGGAAACGGTGGCAACAGAGAGCGAAATAACCACCGAAATAAAGAAACTGCCCCATAAACCGGTTTCGGAAGCAAAGATCTCGCTCCAGTTGCGAAGACCTAAATAGGCAGGCATTATATCCGGGAACCGCCATTCTGAAGCCATAGACAGCAATACCAGGTAAGCAAACGGAAACAAGATCAGCAGCACTAAAAAGGATAATATGAGCGGTTTCCAGGCTGCTTTCATCATTCAACTATGGATTCAGCGGTTTTAGACTTTCGGGAAAAGAGCAACACTGCGGCCAGAGAAACTATAAAAGTGTAGATCACCGCCACCACGTAACCTTCCGATATTTTAGTAAGGTCGTATTGCTTGATCTCTCTGATAATAAGCACGGAAAGCATTTGTGGTGATTCCTGACCCAGTATTAATGGAACCTCATAGGCGCCCAGTAAAAAAATGAAATACAATACAATCAAGGTCCACGTTTTTCGAAGTATCACTGGCAAGCTCACCCGCCAGGTGATCTGCCGCTTATTGGCTCCTAATGAATGAGCCAGTTTGGAAAGCTCCTCTACCCTTTCGTTTTTATACACATTCAGGAAGAGTAAAACAAAAAAGGGCATGACTACCGTAATAAAAGTGAGGATAATACCGAAGGCCCATTGGTCATTAACCAGATCCGGAAACTGGCGGGCTTCCTTTATCCAGCCCCAATGGTAAGCAAAGCGTGAAAAGAAACCGGCTTTGGAAAAAAGCTGAAAGGTGAAGAAAGCGCATACCACCCCCGGAATAGCCAGTGGCAGATAAATTATAAACGAAAGGAATTTACGGTTGAGTTCACGTACAAAGTTCAGGCTTAACCAAAGGGCCAGGCTTACGGATATAACCACGGAAACAGCCGCTACTAAAGCACTATAGCCAAAAGATCTGAAAAACTCGCCAGACTCCAGTACTGCGGACCAAAACTCAGTGGTAAAGCCTTGATTTACCACACCTGCCATACCAAAACTGTACAGTAATGCATAAATAAATGCAGACGCGAAAGGCACGACACCTATCAGCACAAAAAATATCAATCCTATTTTAGAGAGCTTATTTCTCAATGACCTGGGTTCTGAAATCTTCGTATAAACGGATCATATATTCGGGAGCCGGTTCTTGAATGGCTTTTTCCGCCAGCTTGGCTGGCTCAGGGGCATATTTACGCTTAGGTGCGTTTTCAAACCTGGCTTTCCATTCTTCCGGCAAGAGGCTAGCATCCAATACCGTACGTGCTTCCCGCCCGTTGCGGCTCAGTTTTTCAAATTGTGCTTCGGGCGACATTAAAAAGTTAATGACCACCATAGCTCCCTCTTTATTGGAGCTGTTGTAAGGAATACCGAGGTAATTGGCGTTAAGAACGGTGCCATTATCCCAGGCATAAGCCCGGGTGGTTTTCGGAAAAAGTCCTTCCCGTACTTTATCCTCGATACCACCTTCACCAAAGCCATATATCAGTTCCAGTTCTCCGGTGGCGAACATCTGATCCATCTTGCTGTGTTCCCTGGGGAAAGTGCTACCATTCTTCCAGAAGTATTTTTTATTGCGGTTAATGTAACCCCACAACTCTGCGGACAATCTTTGGTACTTTTCTTCATCAAACGGTCCATCCAGGCTGGCAGGACTCCCCCCCAGTTCGGCCAGAAAACTCTTGAGCAGAGTCATTCCGGAAAAATCATTGGAAATGGTAAAGGTTCCGGGATTAGCTTTGAGATAGGCTTCCAGCTCCGTTAGGTTGGCCGGTGGATTAGGTGTTTGTGCAGAGTCATACACCAGGGCATATTGCCCCATCCCCCACGGGGCTTCCATATAATTTACAGCTTGTTGAAAATCAATACTAATAAAAGGGTTGTCAAAATTGACATACGCTGCACTCGGTAATTTTTTCACAAAAGGGCCCCATAAACCATTGATCTTCCGGAGCTGGAAAAAGGTTTCCCCGTTTATCCATACTATATCCACCTGTCCTTTTTCTACTCCGGCTTGTTTTTCACCCATTACCAGTTGAACAATCTCCGGGCCCTGACCTCCGGTTATACGAAGGTTTACATCAAATTTTTCTTTTACCTGAGGCACCACATAATTATTGATGTAGTTATTCAGGGTGGGACTTCCCTGCCACATCATAAAATTGACCGTAGTTCCCGAAGCCTTCTGTTGGGTTTCTTCCCAACTCAATTCATCAATGGGTTGCTGAGCGGTGGTATTACCATTTTGGCAGGAAGTGGCCAGAAGACTCCATGCCACAACACCTAAAACAAAGTTTTTTAAAAATCCAGGGGGGGAATGTAAATGCATATAATACGGGCTTTAACCGCAGATTTATAGGGTTTTGAAATAGAGAGAAGCTGCTTTTTTGTAAAAAAAGCCGGTATTGATTCCTGGTGATGCAGGGAGGTCTGTTTAGCCGACCAAAGCGCTGAATGGCGCTGGAGGTGCGCGAAGTCCCTGCAAGGCTAAGGCAGGATCTTGTGGTAAGAATGCTTTATACCCCCATTGGGTTAAGCTCAAATCCTGAGCGAAAGCAAGACGTAATAACTGGTACAAAAGAGTTTTAGGTGAGATTTCCTTTAATACATAAACCAGGTCCGCTTCAGAATCCAGATCGCCCAAAGGGTTTAATAAAGCGGTTTGCATACCATAACAGTCTGCATACATTTCAAAATCCTTTTGTACGGCTGAACTCTCCCAACGGATATTTTGAAAGGCTTGGGCATTAAAAGCTTCTTTTTGAAGTGCTACCAGATACACCCCACCGTCATGAGCCGGGCCTAAAACCAGCTGAGTGTCTTCCAAAAGCCGGCCCGCCTGATCCAGGTGAGCAGTTTGAAGGCCGGGACTATCGTTACCGATGGAAACCACTTTATGATATCCCTGGTCAAAAAGCTCCGCAAAGGCGTTGGCATAACGCTCCCCGAAAGAGTTTCCGGTTTGCTGGTGTTCATAACGCACTTCAACTACCAAAGAGCTATCTGCAGCCACTTTAAGAGTATGGTCTATCAACTCCTGCGCAATAAGATAATTGAGGGAACCTGAATGACGGCTAAATGATTTTATACGGGCTTCTTCACCCGGGGTTCGGGTGAAAACCAGCAAAGCTGTTTTGCTTATTTCAGGTGTGTAAGGCATATTGGTTTATTAACCAGCACCCGAATGTACGAGGAAAATGACAACTCAGATTGTCTTTTTTTTGACAGTTTTGAAAACGCATTGATTCACAGGTTGATAAAACCCACCTTTCCCCCTGTATAAATCCATTCTAATTAAATGCTTTAAAGGTTACTCAAACACTTCCAAACCAAAGGCAGGTACCAGGTAAGCCTCTAAAACAAATTGCTTACTACGCCACTCTTCTGTGGTGTACCGGTAACGGAAAAATGTAGGATGATCTTTTAGTTGTTCTTCGTTCATAGGCACATAGATCATACTATGGCTGCAGTCATGGGGGTCATCATCTTTAGCATTTTTAACAAATGGACACCCTATCCATTCCACGCCTGCAAAAACACCGTTTTCTGGTAAAAACAGATTTTCATCCTGCAAATCTACCATCACCTCTTTTTTGTTTTTCCGGTCCAGCTCAACAACTATTTCCACGGGCAATCTGGCCCCGGGAGTATTATTCTCATTACTGTAAAAAACAACCTTTATGGCCAGGGTGCGCTTTCTTGTCCAGCGCCTTGTGTGAAATATAAATGATTTAATTCTTTTTTTCTCACCGAAATCATTACGCATCAAAGTAATCCACTCAAATCCTTCATGAGCGCTAAAGGTGTGTCTTTTGGGCAAGCGTTTTACTCCGGTAAATAGAAAGTCAGGTTCAGCCGAAAAGTTTAAAGTGATTTCTTCAAGAACCTTAGGATTATCTTCCAGGTAAATAATGTCATCAATATCCTTTACATCCACTTTAAGTTTTTTAAAGTTCAGATGTGATATTTCCAATGCTGTAATATCCTCTCCAAAGTTCAATAATGCCATGCCATTGGCATTGGTATAGGTTCCTCCACTTACAGAACCATTCATAAGGTAGGTAATATTGGCGTAGGGTACTGCCTCTCCTTGTGAAGAAAGGACACTCACTTCTTTTTGAGCTACCGAAGTAAAGCTCATAGTTAGAGTGAGCCATAAAAGGTTAAGGTGTTTCATTTTTTAGCTACTCTGGGATACTATTTTTTCAAGAATTCTAAGGCTGATCCAATACGTAGGCTTTACTCCTTCCGCTCCCAAACTCCCGGAGGATAAGGTGCTACCGGTAACCAGGGGGTTATCTGAAGCATAATACGCATAACGCACCTTTACATCCGGGGAAATACTCTTGCGGATACGGGCGGCACTCTGTATGGCTTTCTGATAATGGGCGCCTTCCATCTCCAGGCCAATGGCATTCCAGGTAGAAGTTTGAAAATGATGCAACACATCGCGGTTTTGCAGAGATGTTCCCAATACGGTTATCATAGGGCCTTCGTATACCTTTAAGCCCATATCTTTAAAATCAGATACCGTCAGGTCATTCTCAAAAGGATAATTATCCGCAGTACCTTCAAAAACATGGGCTGTAGGAATCATCAAATCACCTTTATTACCTTCCAGTATACCGGCCTTACCCATTACGGAAACCGATTTTACATTCAAACTCTGAGAAAGGTTTTCACTTTCAAAGGGTTTCAGCAATTCGTCCATACACTCAAAAGCTTGCTCACCAAAGGCATAATCCATTACTAATAACAAAGGCTTCTCCCCTTCCGGATTCTTAAGACCAAAAGGCAAAGCCCCAAGGTTTATTTTTTCGAGATCGATCAGCTGGACAGTAAGATTCGTTCCGGAACGATCGCGAATCACCGTTAAACCGTTTTCCAACGCATACTCCCGGATAGCGCGGTTACTATCAGCAGCTTCGCGGCTACTGGTGTATATCGCCAAAGCTTCCAGGTCGGTAAACTTCTGATCTGGTAAGGCCTGAAAGCCATACAGTGTATTCAGGAAACTGTGCAGGTTGGCGCTGATAATGTGCACCGGACGTTCCAGCCAGTCTTTTTCAGCCATTACGTCTTTAATGGTATGGGCCCATTTTTCACCGTACACATGGTGTCCCACCACATCTTTCAGCTTGGCCGATACCATTACTTCCCTGCGGTTGTCATGGGTAAACTCATCAATAGACACTTTACCCAGCCAATAGGCAAAATGATAAAGGCTGTTACAGCCGGGGCTGCGTTCAAATTTTTCTACCGCCCGGTGCGTTTCCTGTACGGTACGGCCTAATACATTACTCAGGTATACCAAAGCCCGTTTTTCATCAAAGCTTTGTTCATTTTCCTGAAACTCCACTACTTCAGAAAGGCGAAGCCAGTTGTCCGTTGGTTTACCTTTTAGATCGAGCGCATGGTTACGAATCTTTTCCGCTTCAATATAAAGGTAAGTAAGGTGAGTAAGAATATCGTAGATATCGCTGCGCCCGCGGCTCATCTCCACATACATACGGTCAGTATCAATACGGAAGCAGTTGCGCCTGCGCTTCATGGGCATAATTACTGCGTGGCCGGCTTCTTCAAAACCTTCACGGGCCACCAGCTGTATAAACCGGCATTCTTCAATGCCTTTGGGTAATCGTTCGGCTACATATAAGAGTCCTTCCATATCCACCCGCTCGGCATCATCTATATCTCCGTATATCTCCGGTTTTAAAATATGAAGTGCTTCAATAAGCGACTTACCGCTTACACCCAGGGGTTTATAACTGCCACGTATAAAAAGGTGCCGCATGGTGATATACAGTCTTTCTATGGCTGCACGGGATTCACGTGAACGTTGTTTGGAGTAACTCATAACTTAGGGTTAATCAATCTTATGGCAGGCTAAATTACTAAAGTTACTTCCGTTAGCAGAAGGGATTGAATACAATGTTAAAGCTTTGAGAATGTATCTTTAACCTTTAAAACTAAATGTTATGGACAATACACCTAAAGTAACCGGAATAGGAGGCGTTTTCTTTCGCACCAAAAACCCTGAGGAAACACGTGAATGGTATGGGAAAAATCTGGGTTTGGCCGTTAATGAGTATGGTTCCTCTTTTGAGTTCAGGAATGCGCACCGCCCCGAAGAAATAAATTACCTGCAGTGGTCTCCATTTGCGGAAGACACCAAGTACTTCGCCCCTTCTGAAAAACAGTTCATGATCAACTATCGCGTACAGAATATTGAAGGTCTTGTGGAGAAACTTCGCGAAAACGGAGTAACCATAGTTGATGATATTGAGGCATTTGAATACGGTAAGTTTGTACATATTATGGATCCGGAAGGTAATAAGATTGAACTCTGGGAACCCGTGGATCACGTATTTACAAAAATGGGTGGTCCCACTACCAAATAGTGGCCATTCCATAGCAATTTATAAGGTTAGTTACATTTGTGCCCTTACTATAATCAAAGCCTTATGAAGCACCTCATCTGCCTTATTGCACTCATTATCACCGCAGCCCATGCCCAGGAAAAAACCTTTACTATGCAAGAAGCTGTTTTGGGGCAATATTCTACCCTGGCTCCGGACAGGCTACAGCAATTACAATGGATTTCCAATGAGCAGTTCAGCTACATCCAAACCAATAAAAAGGATGTTCTTATGGTGGGCGATGCAGATGCCCCTGCCAACGCTGAAAATGTACTTCAGCTTTCGGTCTTAAACCAGAAGCTGAAATCTATAGGTGCTGCCGAGTGCCGCAGGTTTCCGGTTCTCACGTGGTTATCGGCTTCTCAATTTGAGTTTGAAGATGATCAAAAGGTCTATCGTTATGATGTATCATCTGGTAAGCTAAACCAAACGGATACTCTTGAATTGCCGGCTGATGCTTCCAGGCGCGATGAAGCTCCCGAAACCGGATACATCGCTTTTACGATGCAAAACAACCTTTTCCTGCTGAAGGATGATCAGGTGAGTACCATAAGTGAACACCGTGATCCCGGTATGGTTAGCGGACAAACCGTGTCGCGCAGTGAATTTGGAATCAGTAAGGGCACCTTCTGGAGTCCTGACGGAAGCAGACTGGCCTATTATGTAAAAGATGAAACCGAGGTAAGCACATATCCGCTTACCGACTGGACGGAAAAGCCCGCCACCGTGGAATACATAAAGTACCCGATGGCCGGCACTGAAAAAACAGAAAAAATAAGCTTGTATGTGTACGATGTAAGTAGCGGCCAATCCGTAAAAATGCAAACGGGTATGCCGGATACGCAATACCTGACCAATATGGCCTGGGGGCCGGAAAGCAAGAAAGTATACATCGCCCACTTAAACCGCGATCAGAACCATATGGAACTGAAACGTTACGATGCGGTTAGCGGAAAACTTGAAAAAACCCTTTTTGAAGAAAAGAGTCAGGCCTATGTGGAACCTTTACATCCGGTTCACTTTGTAAAAGGCCGTAAGGATCAGTTTATATGGGAAAGCAGCCGCAGTGGTTTTAATCACTTATATCTTTACAATACAAACGGTAAACTGCTGAAACAACTTACTAAAGGCAATTGGGAAGTAACCGCTTTTATGGATTTTGATCAACAGGGAGATCATGCCTTTTATACATCCACGCAAACCAGTCCTCTAAACCGCGACTTGTATAAAGTTCCTCTTAACGGGAAGAAGCCGCTGAGACTTACAGACGGGACAGGTACCCATATGGTAAGCTTAAATGAGCGCGGCACCTTTTTTATAGATAACTTTTCAAATGTAAACACACCCTGGAAAAGCCAGATTACAGGTGTCAATAAAACCGTGAATTACACCCTCCTGGAGTCAGAAAACCCGCTGAAAGAATATAAAACAGGTGAAATGCGCCTGTTAACCATTAACGATAAAGACGGTGGAGACCTGCATTGCCGTATGTATCTGCCGGTGGATTTTGACAGTACCCATACCTACCCGGTGCTGGTGTACCTCTACGGAGGGCCACACGCTCAAATGATCCGCAATTACTGGAACGGAGGCGGAAACCTGTGGTTTCAATATATGGCTCAGCAAGGGTTTATTGTGTGGACATTAGACAATAGGGGTTCCGGCAACCGGGGGCAGACCTGGGAACAGAACACCTTCCGGCAACTCGGAAAAATTGAAATGGAAGATCAGCTGCAGGGGATAGAGTTCCTGAAGAGCAAAAGTTACGTGGACACCAGCCGTATGGGCATTCACGGCTGGAGTTTTGGCGGTTTTATGACCATTAGTATGATGAGCCGTCAGCCGGGAATTTTTAAGGCCGGGGTAGCGGGTGGACCGGTTATTGACTGGAGTTATTATGAAGTGATGTATACCGAGCGTTATATGGACACTCCGGACCAAAATCCCAAAGGTTACCGGGAGAACAACCTGATCAACCACCTGGATAAGCTGGACGGTAAGTTATTGGTAATACACGGCACCAGTGATGATGTGGTAGTATGGCAACACACCCAGCTTTATCTGAAAGCTGCGGTTGAAAAAGGCAAACAACTGGATTATTTTGTTTACCCTATGCACAAGCACAATGTGCGTGGTAAAGACCGTATTCACCTCATGCAAAAGGTTACGGATTACTTTATTGATAGTCTGAAGTAGGTAAGGTAAAATTACCGCTCTTTTTAGAACTGTTTAATCCCTGTAAACATAGCCCGGCTCTTATACGTTGCGCCTACATATGAAACTCTTTGGGTTAAACCTGTCAAACATTTTCAAGAGAAGCCGGCTTCCTTTCCTTTGGGGTTGTGCAGCCGCATTAATCGGGTTAGGCACCACTTATATAACCGGTATGGTTTCCGGTTTTGAAGCCAAAACAATGCTGCAGGACAGCCTCACCCGTATCAATACCTTTTGCAATACGGTAATCCTGGGTTCCGCTACCATCCTGGCCCTGCTGTTTACAGTGATCGGTTTTGTAAATAATCACAAGAAGAAATTTGATTCCAGCTTTTACAACCGTATCAAGCAGGTGGCCTTTTTTACCACCTGGACTTTCATAGCCGGTATGTTACTTTTCCTGCTGCTTAATTTTCCCATTTCCAATAGTGATTCATTGAGTAATCAATATTACCAGATTGCCTATTACATTACCCTGGGTGCCTCTTCCCTGGTGGGAGGTATGATGATCTTCGTCATCGTGCTATTGTACCAAACCATTGTAGATCTGGCCAATTTACTGGGTGGTGATAAAGAAGTGGAATACCTGCTGGAAACCACTGAAGAAGAGGAAAATAAAAATCAGAATGGCCAGCCCGGCTAATCCAAACTCCCTTTACAACTCTTCTTATTTACTGAGCCTGAATGTTCCGTTACTCAAAAATGTATTTGCAGTTAACAGGAGTCAAAGGCATGGAGCATGATACTATTAAACCCCATTCCTGTCCGAAAAAAGATTTTCATGTCGGTGAGAGTGAATTTCCAGAAAACAATACCAGGAAATTTTTATCGAAGACTGAACTTACAACTACCCGTATCTTTATCCCCCATAAAATAGTCTATGTCCGCACAACTTATCTCTATACTTTCCAAACAACTCAACCTTCCTTCCCACTCCGTACAAAACACTTTGTCGCTGCTGGATGAAGGTGCCACCGTACCTTTTATTTCACGCTACCGCAAAGAGGTGACCGGCAGCCTGGATGAAGTGCAGATCGGAGCAATTAAAGAAGAATACCAGCGCCTGCAGGAACTGCTCAAACGCAGATTATCCATTTTGGAAAATATCCGTGAGCAAGGCCAGTTGAATACGGAACTGGAAGAAAAGATCAACAACACATGGACCTCTGCCGAGCTGGAAGATTTGTACCTGCCCTATAAACCCAAACGAAAAACACGCGCCAGCATAGCCCGTGAAAAGGGTTTGGAGCCACTGGCCGGCAGCTTAATGAAACAAGATATCAAAGATGTACACAGCTTTGCCGAACGCTTTACCTCCGCAGAAATAGCGGATGCGGAAGAAGCCCTGGCCGGAGCCCGCGATATTATGGCCGAATGGATCAATGAACGTGCTTATGCCCGCAATACCATCCGCAGGCTGTTTGCCCATGAAGCAGCCGTTACCTCCAAACTGGTAAAAGGTAAAGAGGAAGAGGGCGCTAAATACAGCGACTATTTCAGGTTTTCAGAACCCCTCAAGCGTATTCCAAGCCACCGTATGCTGGCCCTCAGGCGGGCCGAAAGTGAAGGTATACTGCGCCTTTCTATAGTGCCACCGGAAGAAAAAGCCCTGGATCAGCTGGAGCGCATTTTTGTGAAAGCCCATAATGAATCATCTGCCCAGGTAAAACTGGCGGTAAAAGACAGCTATAAACGTTTACTTGCCCCTTCCATAGAAACAGAGTTCAGGAACAGCAGTAAGGAAAAAGCCGATACCGAAGCCATAGCCGTATTTGCCTGGAACCTCAGGCAATTGCTCCTTACCCCTCCCCTTGGCCCCAGGCGTACCTTGGCCATAGACCCCGGTTTTAGAAGCGGTTGTAAAGTAGTGTGCCTGGATGAACAGGGTAAGCTGCTACACAATGAAAACATTTATCCCCACCCCCCGCAATCCGAGGGTGGAAAAGCTGCAGCCAAAATCAGCAACCTGGTAGAAGCTTATAAAATTGAAACGATAGCCATTGGAAACGGAACAGCCGGGCGGGAAACTGAGGACTTTATTCAAAAGCGCCTGCGCCTCCAAAAAGGTGTAAATGTATTTATGGTAAATGAAGCCGGGGCCTCCGTTTATTCGGCTTCCAAAGTGGCGCGGGAAGAATTTCCCACTTACGATGTTACGGTACGCGGAGCGGTATCCATTGGCCGCAGGTTAATGGATCCATTGGCCGAGTTGGTAAAGATCGATCCCAAATCCATTGGTGTGGGCCAGTATCAGCATGATGTAGACCAAAACCAGCTTAAAAAGAGCCTGGACACCGTGGTGGAAAGCGTGGTAAACCAGGTAGGTGTAAACCTGAATACCGCATCCAAACACTTACTCAATTATGTATCGGGCCTGGGTCCTAAGCTGGCGGAAACCCTTGTGGAACATCGTGCTGAACACGGAGTTTTTAAAGACCGTAATCAACTTTTGGAAGTAAAAGGCCTTGGGCCCAAGGCGTATGAACAGGCAGCCGGTTTTCTACGTATCCAGAACGGTACTAACCCCTTAGACAATTCAGCGGTACATCCGGAAAGTTATGCCGTGGTGAAACATATGGCCAGGAATCTTAACCGACCGGTACAATTACTTATTGGGGCTAAGGAAGCATTGAAGAAGGTGGATTTACAAACCTACGTAACCGATCAAACCGGTTTACCTACTTTAAAGGATATTATAGAAGAGCTGTCCAAAGGAGGACGCGATCCGCGCGGTAAAGCCAAAGTATTCTCCTTTGACCCCGGCATCCGGAAGGTGGAAGACCTTAAGGAAGGTATGATTTTGCCCGGACTGGTAACCAACATTACCAAATTCGGTGCTTTTGTGGACGTGGGTGCCAAACAGGACGGCCTCGTGCATATTTCGCAATTGGCCGACCGTTTTATAAGTGATCCCACGGAGATCGTACGCCTCAACCAGGAGGTAGAGGTAAAAGTGCTTGAGGTAGATATCCCCCGTAAACGGATACAGCTGAGCATGAAGGAAGTGTAAGTCATATTCTTTCCGGCTTTAAAAAGATGCCGGTTACATAGACAAATCTGTACCGGCATCTTACAACTCTTGGAGTAGTATACTCTTTTTACAACTTATACAGTTGTTTTGCCTAATTACAACTATATTTGTTGTATGAATACTATGCCGATCGTGCTAATTGGAGACATCATCCAATCCCGAAAACAATTTAACCCGCAGCAATGGGAGCAGTTTCACAAAGCTATAGAAGGCTTAAATTCTCATTTTAAGCCTCATTTATCCATTCCTCTGGTGGTGTATTCAGGTGATAGTTTTGGTGCTGTTGTAAAAGATCCGCTCTCCGCCTTACACCTTATACTTAAAATACAGGAAGCCATTAAACCGCTTAAAGCCAGGCTTACACTTATTGAAGATGAAGTATCATACGGCCTGGATAAGAAGAGCTTTTTAGAGCTGGAAGGCCCGGCTCTCTGGAAGAGCCAACAAAAACTACAAGAGCTTAAAGAAAGCGGTGCCTACTTTCTGGGAGACTTACAAAACCCTTTGATCTCTCTATCGATCAATGCCCTTTTAAACCTTATACTTTCCATAAAAAATGATTGGAGTAATTTAGAGTGGGATATTTACCATCAATACCCTGATCATAAAAACCAACAGGAAATTGCCAGCCAGCACGGAGTATCACAACAATATATTTCCAAACTTATCCGGCAATCCAAATTTAAACTGGTTAAAGAATCAGAAAAAAACTTAATACTGCTATTAAATGGAATTACTGATCTCCTGGATGGAAAGCGCTGATTACTTGTTTAAAGCAGTGGTTATTATTTCCGGGTACCTGCTCACCTTTGTCATTACAGACGTGGTTTTCAGCCGTATTATACTGAAGGGTCAAAAATCAGTTGACGCAGATGGTGATGGAAAAATAGATGGTATAGATGATAAACTGATAAAGGAAGGACGCATTATAGGAAAATGCGAAAACCTGATCATCCTAACCTTTGTACTGGCTGGTGAGTTAACCGGGCTCACTCTTATATTTGCAGCTAAAAGTCTGGCCCGCAGAAAAGATATTGATGATAATGCCGGTTTCTTTTTAGCCGGCACCATGGTAAATTTCACCACCACCCTTCTCCTGGGTTATATTCTAAAATTTACCTTAGACCACTTTTTTAAATGACAAAACTTAAACTTTGGAAATAGGAAACTACAATACCCTGGTTATAACCCGCCAAACCGATCACGGGATTTACCTGCAGGATGCGAATGAGAATGAGGTGCTGCTCCCCAATAAATATGTTCCTGAAAATTTTGAAGTGGGGCAGGAAATGAAGGTTTTTGTATACCTGGATGGTGAGGAAAGACCTGTGGCCACTACCCTGACTCCTAAAGTAACCGAAGGTAAATACGCCTACCTGCTGGTACGGCACACTTCTTCACATGGTGCCTTTTTGGACTGGGGATTGGAAAAAGACCTTTTTGTACCCTTTGCCGAGCAGGAAAAGCGTATGCAGGAGGGTAACTCTTACGTGGTATATATGTACCTGGATGAAATGAGCGGACGCCTGGTGGCTTCTTCCCGTGTGGAAGATTATGTGGAGAAAGAAGAGATTGACCTGAAAACCGATCAGGAAGTGGATATGCTGATCATTCGTGAAACAGACCTGGGCTTTAACGCTATTGTTGACGATAAATACCTGGGACTGATCTACGCCAATGAGATATTCAAGCGCATTGCACCCGGAGACCGTTTAAGAGGTTTTGTGAAGAAGGTACGCGAAGACGGAAAAACAGACCTGAGCCTGGAAAAACAAGGTTATGGCAGCGTTGAACCCAATGCTCAAAAAATCCTTCGCTCCCTGGCCAAAAACAATGGTTTTTTACCCCTGCACGATAAAAGTGATCCTGTGGAGATCACCCGCAGGCTCGAGATGAGCAAAAAAACCTTTAAAAAAGCCATTGGTGGATTATATAAAGAAAAGCGGATAAGCATTGGGGATGATGGCATCCGTTTAAAGTAGCAGTTTGGGTAAAAACCGGTGGAGTTTCCGGCATTTCAGCAGCTTAAGTATCCTATTCAAAAAAAGATGTGTTTCGCGCCATTCCGTACAAAACAAAAAACCCGCAAAGCCTGAGCTTTGCGGGTTATAGTTATCAGATTATTTGTATTTACCGAAGCATAATACGCTTGGCATTTTGCTGAAATTCACCGTTCACCCTAATCAGGTAAAGGCCCGTGGCAAGTTCTCCACGTTCTATTTCAAGCCGGGCCGAAGTTGCTGTATATTGACGGATCAGGTTACCACTGCTGTCCCATAGGCTTACTTCCTCACCAGCACTTAGTCCATCTACATAAAATACACTTCCGGCCGGATTCGGGTAAATAGTAAAATCTCCCGCTTCCAAACTTCCGGCCGTGGTAGTGGAGCTGGTACCCGGATTGGTTTTATAAGTAGCTCCGGCATCATCTACCCGGGCAATAAAGTGATCTGAATTTCCGGTAGGTGCAGAAATAATCCCACTGGACACGCCCAGGTCAAGAGAACCACCTGAGAAAGATCCGGAAATAAAAGATCCGCAATTTATATCATCCTCTACAATAGCTCTGGAATTGGCCGTAGTTGATGCTCCTCCAAAATTGGTTTCCCAGGCAGCAGAAGATAAGCTACTGTTGTACTTAGCTACTACCAGATCCTTGCTTCCTATAGTGGAAAGTGAACCGCCACCGGACAGACTGATGGAGGTACCACCGGCACTACCATAAACATATACATCGTTATTGCTAACGCTTATACCAGTTACAGAACCACTAAGGTACCCTCCGGAGTTGTCTGACAATAGCTTAATGGGCGGAGAAGAACTTACACAGCCCAATGAAGTGTTGAATTTAGCAAACCAACCATCATTCGAAAGCCCGCTGCTGACACAACCACTGGGAAAAGTGATATCATCAATAGCCGTACCTCCTACATAAAGTGAGCTTCCATCCAGCTCCATTGTCAATATCAAAGCATCATCACTGGAAGTACCCTGTACAGAAGACAAAGCTATTCCAGAAGAATTGGCTTTAACTATGTAAGGTTCAAAGTTGGAACTGGAACCGGCAAGGTTTTCGCCCCCCAGGTAAATATTAGTGGCGGAAGGTGCCACTTCTATAGCACGGGGAAAGAAATTGGCCATAGTACCGGAGATTGTGGAAGGCTCAGACTCAAAGTAAACCAGTTGGCCATTGGCCGGGTCATATTTAGCAATATAGGCATGACCGATATGTGCCGGAGTGGTAGTATATGTACTTCCCCCGTTAAACGGATCAGGAGAATTGTTATTGACAAAATCCACATCATGGAGGGTAAGGCCGGTAACATATAAATATCCATCATCACCCATTTCAATATCACCCAACAAAATAGCAGCTCCAAAAACATTTACATCTTTCAACATCATGGCCCTCCACTGAAAATTACCTGCGCCATCATACTTAATGATATAAGAGCTCCAGCCTCCGTTTTCCACGGTTTCTCCAGAGGTCATAGCCGGATAGGGATCTCCATCAAACTTAAGGGTTCCGGTGGTGAAAAAACCACCCAGGTACACATCTCCCTGGTCATCCACTTCCACGCTTGATGCATAATTATTGTAACCCGTGGTTCCATCTCCTTTTTTACCCCAAACCAGATTTCCGTTCGGATCATATTTAGCCAGCCATGGACGGTTATTAGTGGATGAAGAGCTCAGACCCGGATTATTCATACTACTGTTAAACTGGCCTGCTACATAGCTATAGCCGTTATGTACCACAAGACCTTGTTCACCAATGGCTTGTCCTAAAACACTACTTCCGGAATTAGAGGTCTGCACAATTGGGAAGGATCCCGAACCGGAAGGAAAGGAATTACTGCATTCCAAAGTAGCTACTTCCTGCTCTATAGCATCCTTACCTTTATCCACATCCACATCCTGAGGATCTTCTGAAACAGCAGATGCCTCCAGTACCTGCGGATTATACGGATCCACACCGAACTCATCAGTAAGGCACCAATCATAGGATGGTGAGGAGTTACTGATAAACTGCAAGTCGTACTTACCCTGCGGACCGTCTTCACGATAACCCAATATCACCGTTTTATTCTCAAAAGGATGAGTATACGCCATTTCAGGCGTGGCAATTACCGGGCGGTGCAGGTTCATAGGTCCGCCAAAGTGGCTGGCGTACACACTACCATCATCTCCACTGAATGTAGGAGCATGAGTCAGAAATTTTTGGGAAGCAATAACCGTGTTCAGGTCTTGTGTAACCTCCACGATGTAGGGTACCGTACTGTATACTTCAGGATCACCGGCACAATCAAAGCGCGTAGGTGTATACTCTATCATTCCGGCTACTATATAATTACCATCTTCATTCTGACCGATGTAATAAGATGGTGTAGCTTCCTCTGAACAGTCATAGGCGCGCTGATCTACAATAGAGCCGGAAGACGGATCTATTTTAGTGATGTAAAAGTTATTGTTACCCAACGTAGAGTTGGCTGATACTACAATAACGTTCTCACTTTCATCAAACAGGGCACTGGTACCCAGGTCTGCCTGAGTTTCAATATCAGAACCCGGTTCAATAGCAAAATTATTATCCCACATCAGGTTACCACCGTGGTCAATCATCATAGAGAGCACACCTTGATTTGTATTGCCTCCCTTGTCCATATTTACGGAACCGGTCACATAAAAGCCATCATCGGTTTCCAGGGCAAAAGCTCCCATATCAAAGTCAGAATTCCGGTCGTCAGGAGTATCATATACCTGGCTCCAAAGTACATTACCACTCTGGTCTAAACGCATAACTTTAATAAGTTTAGGAATTGTAAGCTGAAAACCACCTTCAGACAGGTAACCGGTAAGCAGGTAACCATCTCCAGAACTTACTTCCAGCACGTGCATACCGCGCATAGACCAGTTTGGTCTGGCCACATCATTATAAAATTTGGATTGTGTAACCACTCCATTATTATCCAATAAAATGAAGAAGGTCCGGCTTACAGCAGGCGGTGTTCCGCGTACAAAACCGGTAAGGGCATAACCATCCGCAACGGCTTCAATATGAAAAACACGTTCAAACTGGTCATTGTCAATAATAACGGACCAGGCTGGGTTTCCCACATTATCCATGGCCGTTACAACTATGTCGTGCGACTGATACCCGGGTGATAAATGGGTACCGGCCACTACATAGCCTTCTTCCCCACAACACCTCTCCGTAATGGAGTAGTTGCGGAGATTGTCTCCGAAAAGAAACATTTTGTCATCATACTGGGCCTGTATAAAAGACAGACCAGAAAGTAAAAGTAAGGCAGCTGAAAAGAGCCACCGAGGCATTAAGTCAGGTTTTTTCATGACATTAATTTTTGGTTAAACATGCCTGAAATTAGTGAGAATAAGCTTACACAGTACCCTGAATCAATGGTGCTTATGACCACTCCAGGTTTTGGAGGTAATATTTGAGTTCCAACTTTTTAAGACTTTATAATGGAAGGTCTACCTGATTTTTAAATGGCTGCTCACACGTTTTTTCAGCTGAATTTACTGTTCATCTGAATATGTTAAAATTTTGTTAAATTTTAAATTGTACCTCCGTCTAAAAAGCAGTCATGTGCCTGTTAGAATTGGATCATAATCTTCTGAAAAAGCACCGGAATTAAATTGATATACTATAAGGCAAGTATTTGAAGTATTAGATTTACTGCACTTACCGTTAAACCATCACCTTTTTATTTGAGACTGGTGTTTTGATGATTCAAAATATGTAGACTTCATTTTTGAAGTTACTTCACTGCAAAGCGGTTCCGGCTTTCTATTTGTTAATAATTTCCAGAGAAGAAAGTACCTGAGATTACCGGTAAAGAATATTAAAAGCCCTGGCCAGGCTTGTTTTCAATGCCTGACATTTTTATTTATTGGCCGTGAGCTTTTCGGTGATATCTATAGCCTCTCCTACCGTAAGCATTTTTTCAGCAGTATCATCATCTATCTCAATATCAAATCCCTCCTCCATATCAAGGATAATATCCACCAGGTGAGCGGAATTGATTTGCAAATCCTGCAACATGTCTGTTTCATTGGAAAGGTGCCGGAAAGCTTCTTCATTCTGCACGTAAGGTCGAATGATCTCCTTCAGCTTTTCTTCAATCTCCATTCTGTTCATGAGAGGTATACTTTTTAAAAATGACGCAACTATTCACATCGCCAAAACCAAAGCTTGACTTGGCAATGATATCAATTTTACACGATTCCATTTGTCGTACCACACTCTTTTCATCAATGCACCCGGCAATTTCAGGATGCAGATCTTCACAGTTTACAGAGGCATGAACAAATTGGTGCTTTAACTGCAATATGGCCGCCACACACTCAATGGAGCCTGCTGCACTTAAACAATGCCCGGTAAGGGATTTGACCGAGTTGATCAGTGGAAAACCCGAACCAGATCGCTGAAGTGCTTCACTCCAGTTTTTTACCTCCAGTACATCACCCATAGTAGATGTAAGATGACCTGAAATAAGATCGATGTCGCCAGAAGCAATACCAGCGTTATACAACGCTCCTTTAATGCAACGTTGTGTACCCATTGCATTTGGAGCCGTCATAGTACCACTACCCCTTTGTCCTCCGGAATTGGTGTAGCCTCCTATTACCTCACCGTAAATAGCAGCACCTCTTTTTAAGGCAGAATCCAGGCTCTCTAACACCAGGGCTCCTCCTCCACTCCCCGGTACAAAACCAGATGCCGTGGCGCTCATGGGGCGTGAAGCTTTGTGTGGTTCTTCATTATGACGGTACGTCAATACCCGCATGGAATCAAAACCACCCCATACATGCGGACCATCGGCATCACAACTACCGGCCAGCATTACAGATGCTTTTCCCGACTGGATGCGCTCATAGGCCATAATAACCGATTCGGTACCTGTGCTGCAGGCAGAGGAGTTGGATGTTACCCAGTTGCCCAGGCCCAGGCGTCCACCCAAAAAGGCACTGATACCACTGGGCATGGTTTGTTCCACTACTGTAGTACCCAGCTTACGGACTTTCTTTTCATCGGTTTTATAAATGGCCTCCCGAAGCGTATTAACGCCACTCATACCGGTTCCGAAAATGCAGCCGTAATCCCAGTGGGCTTCATTATCTGTAGTTTCAGGGAACGGTAAACCGGCATCTTTCCAGGCTTCCATTCCGGCTATTATACCATAAATCACTCCTTTGGCTGTGAGCCGTTTGCGCTCAAGCTCTGTGAAATTAGTCTCCATCAACTCATTGGTAAGTTGAGGTACGCCACCCAGCTGACAGCGAAAGTTTAATTCTTCCAGCTCAGGCAGGTAACTGATACCCGAACGGCTTTCCTTAAGGCTCCTGGTAAAGGCAGAAACCCCGGTTCCATTGGGAGCCATAACACCTAAGCCGGTAATAACAACTCTTTGTTTCATGATCTTATAATTCCACTTAGTTCTCCCACACACACCTTTTCATCACGCTCATTATGCATAACCACTTTACATTTAAGCTTCCCCATGCGCCAGTAAATCTTTTCGGACCGCACATATACCGTTTCACCAGGAAATACAGGCTTGTAAAAATTGACATGAGATTCGGTAAAAGCTATTTGTTCCGGAACTGAAGTATTCTGAAGTTTCAATAAGTATAGTCCCAGGCACACCACACCTATTTGAGCCATACATTCCGTTAAAATTACTCCGGGAGTTACAGGCCGTTCTTTAAAATGTCCACGGTAAAAATCAGAGCTCTCCGGAAAAGTGTATTGGCCTTCTGCACCGTTCTCATGCAGTCTGGTCAATTCATCCACAAATAAAAAGGGTTGACTGTATGGTAATTGATCCATTATGTGTTGAAAATCAGACATCAGCTTATGGATTCTCCTCCGTCTACCGGAATTACAGCCCCGTTTATCCAGCGGGCCTCGGGTCTGCTCATAAGGTATACTGCATTAGCCACATCCTGTGGTGTAGTAAGCCGGCCAAAGGGGTTTCGCCACAGGCTTTGCTCACGTATCACCTCATGTCCTTTAATATAGTGTAAGGCCCGGGTATCCGCTACTCCGGGTTGTAAAACGTTAGAGCAAATACCGAAAGGTGCAAATTCCAAAGCCATAGAACGTGAAATAGCTTCCAGAGCAGCTTTGGCAGCTGAAACGGCTGCGTAATTTCGCCACGCTTTACGGCTTCCCTCACTGGTAAGTGCCAGGACCATAGTTTCCTTTGCAAACAGTTTTTTTTGGTGAATGGCTTTTACCCAGGTGTAGTAACTCACGGCCATGGCTTCGGCAGTTAATAAGAAGTCTTCTTTTTGAAGAAAGTGTTCTTCCCGGCCAAAAGTCAGCTGTAATTCTTCAGAATCAGAATTACTCATTGACCGGTAGGGTACCATCAGTTTAAGGTTGCCTTTGGCTATAGAGTGCAATAAAAGTGATATTACACCTCCTTGAGATTGCAGGTACTCAAGCACGTCTTCCAGTGTTTCTGTTTTGAGAGCATCCTTATTAAAAGCAAATACCTGTGTCCCTGAGTTTCGCAATTGATCAAAAAGTTCTTCTGCCTGGCGTGCCTGTTGTTTCCGTTCCCGGTACAATACACAGAGGTCAAAACCTTCTTTGGCCAGTTTTTGGGCTGAGGCCAGCCCCATGCCACTGCTGGCACCTAATATAAGAGCTATGGGTTTCATATTAAACTGTGGTTTTTCCGTTTAATCAAGAAGGTGAAAATTTAAAGGCAATCATAAAGCCGGACAATTGCCGGCAAAAACTACTATTTCCATTCCAAAAGCAGCCGCTGAGCTGAAAAGCCCGGGCCAAAGCTGAGCATCAGGCCCCGCTCTCCGGCTGCAATGTCTTTTTTCAGATATTCTTCCAACACGTACAGCACCGTGGCACTGGACATATTACCATACAAACGTAAGACTTCACGGGTAACATCAATGTTCTTCCCCAGGTCATGAAGCAGGTTTTCTACCATTTTAACGATCTTTTTACCACCGGGGTGAAAGATGAAGTGGTCTATGTCATCTATTTCCAAACCGTTTTGGTGCAGAAAAGGGTATAGTATCCGGTTAAAATGTTCTTCAATTTTTTCAGGTACCGCAGGATCCAGTACCATTTGTAAACCAGTATTTTTTAACCGGAAGCCCATCATATGGAGTTCATCTTTAAAATGATACATACCCCTGTCCGTAATAACCGGACGCACATGGTCTTCGTCCGGTCCCAGGATAGTGCATGCCACTCCATCTCCAAAAATTGCTGCACTTACCATATTGGTCATGGACATATCTGTATGCTGAAATGTACTGGTGGGCGATTCCAAAGCAAGTACAACGGCTCTTTTACCCACTTGTGCTTTAAGAAGATCATGCGCATAAATAAGCGCTGATGTACCACCGGCACAACCCATTTCAGTAACCGGAAGCCTTATGATATCTTCTCTCATTTCCAAACGGTTGATAAGGTAAGCGTCTACCGAGGGAATCATAATACCTGTGCAACTGGTAGTTATGATATAATCTATATCACCGGGTTGCAACTGTGCTTGCTGTAAAGCTTTACGTAGAGCTTCCTCAGCCAGGTCCGTCATTTTCTCGCTGTACAGGTCATTTTTTTCTTCAAATGTGGTTTTGGTGAATACATCTTCCGGAGACATGATGGAGTAGCGCCTATCTACCTGGGCATATTTAAAAATGCGGCTTACTTTATCTATAAACCGTTGGTCCTGACCATCCAGCCAAGCCTCTACAAAAGGAATTATCTCCTCAGTAGTACGGCAATATGGTGGCAGGGCTTTGGCCGAGGTCAGTATTTTGGTGTGTTTCATTTAGTCTCTACAGTTAGTAATATGTACCGAATACCGAAAAGCCCATTGCCAGCGTATGGTATAATGGGTGATGCCGGCTGCGGATAGCATTCTCTGCCAGTCTTTTTTAGTAAAACTCTTCTTAATAGACAGCTTGCCATCATTACGGCTGATATATGAAAAATTGAAAGCTCTGGAAACCAAGCGGAAAAGTTGGTAGGCAAGGCGGCTGCGCTGCAGGTCACTGATCAATACGTGACGGGATGATAACCGGCACTTACGCAGGATATGGATAATTTCATCTTCTGAAAAGTGATGAAAAAACAGGTTAAACAGCAAAACGTCTGTTTTTCTTTTTCCAAAACTTTCAGAAAATACATCTGCTACCTCCCACTGAATGGGATAGCCTTCTGAAAAGTTCCGGGCCAGGTCAATAACCGCAGGATTGGCATCAAGACCGGATAATTGTACCGGTATGAGGTTAGCTTCACACCAATGGTATAATTTGCGCAGTACATCACCTCCCCCACAACCCATATCCACAATCTGAAGGGGTTTGGTGACCCTGTGTGACCCTGTGATCTTCCTCAGTCCCTCCAGTATTGGGGTGTAGCCCCCCAGGCGGGTGTTTACCCGTTGTAATTCCTTTAAATTACGCGCCAGGTCATGCCCCTGTAAATCAAAATCATCCAGGATTTCCTTTTCGGCACTGCGGGTTTTAAACAATAGGCTTGCCATGGGATAAACCTACAGTTTTTTTGAGCAAATAGGGTGAATGGATGGCCAGCTTAATAGCCTGAGATAAAAGGAAGGGAGACTCCATCAAACGCTGCGCATATTTCCCGAAAATCAAACGGGCTCTGAAAGTCTTTTCCCAGCGTTGCCGGTACGCATTTTCCATTTGTGACCGGCTGGATTTACCATTGAGGAAGAGGTCTGTTTCTTCAGCTGCTATTTTAGCACTGTGTATAGCCATGGCCATGCCATTGCCACAAAGCGGATGTATTAAACCAGCCGCATCTCCGCACATAAGTACATGATCTTCTACAGCTGGCTTAGACTCAAAATTAACCTGGCTAATTACCAATGGCTTTTCAAAACAGGGTTTGGCCTTATTCAAAAAATAATCAAGAAAAGGGTTTTGTGAGAGATGCTTTTCCTGCATTTCAATCACATCTTTATAGGATCTGAAGATTTGCTCTGTGGTAAGGTAGCAGAAATTAACCCGGTCATTCTCCACTCGTGAAAGCCCTGCATACCCCCCCGGAAAATGGTGCAGGGATACCGTATCTTTCGGAAAGTCACATTCCATATGCCACTTAACACCCATATATGATGAACGCTGATTGAAAAATTTACGGCCCATATTCTTATCCAAGACAGAGCGCTTGCCAAAGGCTCCCAACACTATAGAAGACTCAATGCTACTGCCGGATTTCATCTTAAGCCGGAAACTTTCATTTATGAATTCAATACCAAGAACAGTATCATGAATAAATAAAACGCCATCTTGTTTAGCTTTTTCGTATAAAAAATTATCAAAATAATACCGGCTGATTCCGAAACCACCCATATCCATTTTACAGCTACTTTTTTTTCCACTTTCAGAACTTAACACAAAACGGTTAATATCCATTGCGTTTAGTTCTTCAGGTATCACGCCCAATTGTTTGAGATAAGGCTTTACCTCGTTAGAAATAAACTCTCCACACACCCGGTGAAAGGGGTATTTTTTTTTCTCGATCACCACTACCTCATGACCAGATTTTCTCAAGTGAATACTACTGATTAATCCTGCCAATCCACCGCCAATAATCAGGCATTTTTTTAATTTTTTATGATTACCCAATAGTTGTATATTTTGATTTGCAACGCGTTAAGTTGTAATATTTTTTTTTCAGTAAATTCGCACAAACCAATTAATTAAACGTAGTAACATGAAACCTTCCAAACTTTTGAAAAGCTTCTTTTTGTGTTGTTGCTTTTCGTTTTTTTCCGCTCAAATCTTCGCAAATTCAGCTTCATTAAGATCAATTAGTGCTAATATAAAGGTGCCTCCCGGGGTCTTTACCACTATACCTCCTTTTTAATACTGCTTTACTATTTACAATAGTAAAGTACGGAATATATTACACTGTAATACGCTTAGGCGGTAACTTATTCTCTTCACAGAGATTAAATATGATACTACGTATGATCCGTTTTATATGAATCTGAAAATTATTACTTCAATATAAACTCTTTATTACTCTGCTCTGCACACGAACCGGCCAAGGTGGCCGGTTCATTTAACTTTAAATCAACTTTATGAAACAATTGAAAAAAATGCTCTTTACTCTGGCTCTTTCTTTAGCAGGAATACTGACGTTTGCGCAAAATTCTCCGTTAAATGTAAATAACAATACCGACTGTTATTATCTGATTACGGCAGTTGCGGTAGAGCGCGGGTGTATCAATCCGTGTACTACACAAACCATTTGTATTCCGCCTCACTCTTCCTTACCCATTCTTCCGTGCGGAAACCCTGATCTGATATGGTGTAACCTTCAGGTAACCCCTGCTGATGATGATTGTCAGCCTTGTCAGCCAGGTTCTGACTACCCCACGGTGAATGTATCAGCCCCTAACGATCCATGTGCACCATTCCCTCATACAGACACTGGAAAACATTGCTCAGATGCATGCGGTAATTTCACGGTGGACTTCCATAGCCCTACTGATGCAGACATTCATCCCTAAGAACAGAAAATGATCAGGGAGGGTCATTCACAATATGAATCGGCAAAATGCTGATTCTGTTTTTGTTTAATTTTTAAAACCAATTATCATGAACCGAATTACAAAAACCCTGCTTACCCTGGCCCTTGTACTGGGCGGAATGGTGGCTTTTGCTCAAAGCGCACCCGTAAACATCACCAACAACACCGGTTGTCATTACCTGGTAAGAGCCGTAGCCGTTGAACCCGGTTGCACAAACCCATGTGCCACCGCAACCATTTGCGTGCCACCCGGGGCTGTAGTAAGCCTAAACCCTTGCGGAATGCCCCACCTTATATGGTGTAATGTACAGGTGACTCCGGCTGATGCCAACTGTCAGGCCTGCCCCAGCCCGTTCGGAACTGTAAATGTATCGGCTCCTAACGATCCGTGTGCGCCTTACCCTCAACATGCTTCCGGTAAGCATTGTGATGCACTTTGCGGCAGCTTTAATGTAGATTACCTAACTCCTAATGATGTTCATATTAACCCCTAATCGGTTACTATAAATACAGTGAAGAGGCAGGTTGAACACCTGCCTCTTTTTTTGGGTTTGAAACCATAACCCCCCGCCACCTTACCCTCTGAGACAGGAGTCTATTACACTTTCAGACTTTTTAAGCACTTCTCATGTATTCCGCTAAAAAGCTTCTCTAAGCCGTTTATTCTCTGTAGTTTTGCCGCCTCAAATTTACAGTGATGATTGCAGCAAATAATGTATCCCTCCAATTCGGGAAAAGAGTTCTTTTTGAAGATGTTAACATCAAATTTCACGGAGAACGCTGTTACGGTCTTATTGGCGCCAATGGAGCAGGAAAATCTACTTTTTTGAAGATTCTTTCCGGAGATATACTGCCTACTTCCGGAAATGTGAGTATGGAACCCGGCAAAAGAATGGCCGTTCTTAATCAAAATCACACTGAATACGATGATCAAACGGTATTGAACACCGTGATTATGGGTTATCGTGAATTATGGAACCTGATTCAGGAAAAAGATGCTATATACGCTAAACCTGACTTTAGCGAAGAAGACGGTATCAAAGCATCAGAGCTGGAAGAGAAGTTTGCTGAAATGGACGGCTGGAATGCGGAATCTGATGCTGCAGCTTTACTAAGTGGGCTGGGAATACCGGAAAGTGACCATTTTAAGTTAATGCAGGATATGGAAGGTAGCTATAAGGTAAGAGTGCTTTTAGCTCAGGCCCTTTTTGGAAACCCCGATGTATTGATCCTGGATGAGCCTACCAACGACCTTGATCTTAAAACCATCAGCTGGCTGGAAGATTTTCTGCTTAATTTCCGCAATACAGTTATTGTAGTATCTCATGATCGACACTTCCTGGATACCGTTTGTACCAACATTGCTGATATAGATTTTAGTAAAATCCGTCTTTATACCGGAAACTATACCTTCTGGTATGAGTCAAGCCAATTGGCTTTACGCCAGCGTACCGCGGCCAATAAAAAAGCGGAAGACAAGCGAAAAGAGTTACAGGAATTTATCTCGCGTTTTAGCGCTAATGCTTCCAAAAGTAAACAGGCTACCAGCCGTAAAAAACTACTGGAAAAGATCAACATTGATGATATTCAGGCTTCAAGTCGCAGATATCCTGCTATTATTTTTAATCAGCAACGCGAAGCCGGAGATCAAATTCTGGAAGTGGAGAACCTCAGTGCTACAGCCGATGATGGTACTCTTCTATTTAAAGATTTAAATTTTAAAGTAAACCGGGGAGATAAAATTACCCTGCTTAGCGATAATGCCATGGCTATTACCGCCCTGTTTGAGATCCTCAATGGTAATCGTAAGGCAGACAGCGGCACCTATACCTATGGGCAAACCATTGTTACTTCTTACCTGCCTAATGACAATGCCGAGTTTTTTGATACTGATGACAACCTGATCGATTGGTTACGTCAGTATTCTGAAAATAAGGATGAAGTGTACGTTCGTGGGTTTTTGGGTAAAATGCTGTTTACCGGTGAGGAAACTTTTAAATCAGCAAGAGTGCTTTCCGGAGGCGAAAAAGTACGTTGTATGCTTTCACGCATGATGCTTAAGGAAGGTAATGTACTGATGTTGGATGAACCTACCAATCACCTGGATCTTGAGTCCATACAAGCATTGAACAACTCACTCCGCGATTTTAAGGGTACTATTCTCTTTACCTCTCATGACCACACCTTTACACAAACTATAGCCGACCGTATTATTGAGATAAGCCCCAATGGCACCATGGATAAGCTTATGGAGTACGATGAGTATATTTCTGAACCCCGGATACAGGAGCAACGCGAAGCACTGAAAACATCTATGGTTTAGGTTTAAACCACCGTATTGATCTTAACGGAATGACCGTTGAAATTTATTTCATCACCGGCTTTTTTACCCTCTAATTCCTGGTAAATAGGGCTCTCTACAGAAATAGCAGTATAGGTATTGCCCTGAGCCGTAAAGCTGTTTTCAGGAACCGCTACCAAGAGCTTTCCAATATTGGTATCTACCAGGCTTACAGGCCCTACCTCTTTTTTAGCCGCCAAGGACTCAAAGCGATCCAGGAATTCTATTTCTTCTTTGAGCTTATCCAGATTATCCCCCTCCAAACGCACTTCACGCATAAGGTTTTCAGTAGGGCTTTCTATAATATCACCTTTATCCAGGTCATCGCCATTTACACTTTCCAGCTGCTCTTTTTGGAAATTAGTGAGCCGGTCATACTCTTCCCTCTTCTTCTTTAATAAGGCTTCAAAAGCTCTTTGTTTTTCTACAAGTGCGTCTTCTGTATTCATTAGTATCTCTTTTGTAATCCAACTGCCATTAAAGTCATTTGTTTATAGCCGGGTTCAATCTCTATTTTTGTAGCGATGAAAAATTTTAAGCTGAAGCTGGTCACCTTACTCAAAGAGCAATTGCAAGCCAGAGAAAAAGATCTCAGACATGAGCTGGCCCAGCTCAAAGAATCTTTATACTCTGAAACTAAAAGCACTGCCGGAGATAAACACGAAACCGGCCGTGCTATGACTCACCTTGAACAGGAAAAACTGGGCACCCGCTTACAACAGCTAATCCAGCAACAAAACATTTTAAAACAGATAGACTTCACCGCTTCTTACCCCACTGCAAGAATGGGTAGCCTTATTGAAACGAATCAGGCTTTTTACCTGATTGCCATCGCTTTTGGAACTTTATCGGTTGGAGACAGATCCTGCTTTATACTTTCTCCAGCCTCTCCGATGGGGAAATTACTAATGGGGACAAAAGCTGCTGAAAAGATCCCGTTTCGGGGAACAGAAATTGAAATTTCAGGAATACATTAAATCTTCTGGATAAATTGTGTTTCTTTAAATGCTCTTTCCCATAAATTAGCATTATTATCACCCCTATAACCTTATTAGTAAGCTACTTAATGAAGCCTTTTTTTGCAACTCTTCTGGTCTTTCTAAACCTTTATGCTATAGCCCAGCCTAAAAAAGAATACCAAGGACTTCTTTGGAAGATATCCGGTAACGGGCTTGAAAAGTCCTCCTACTTATACGGCACCATGCATGTGAGTAACCGCGTAGCTTTTCACCTGAGTGAAACTTTTTTTAATGCTTTAGATGAGGCTGATATCATTGCTCTGGAAACCAATCCGGAGTACTGGGTAAGAGACATTGCACAATCGCCTTTATATCAGGATTACTTTTCAATGGGTATGCAGGCTAATCAAAAAGCCTTTCCACTGTATACTTCATTTATTCCTAAGCAACCCAGGCAAAATGAGCTGGAGTACTTCCTTGCTCAGGATCAGGATATGCTGAACAACATGCTTTGGCGTTTTAGCAGCAGCGGGCAAAACTTTGAGGAAGGGACCTTTCTGGATCTCTTTATATACCAAAGCGGCAAAAAGAAAGGTAAAAAGGTAATAGCACTGGAAGACTTTGAAGGTTCTTTTCGTTCGGTACTGCTTTCCAATCGCTTTGATAAAGACGCTAAACCTTTGTCTGATCGGCAGGCACTGGAATTATTGGGCAACTTTCAAAGCTGGGAAGAATTACAGGAAGATGCATACCGCAGAGGTGATCTTGATTTGTTGGACACTATTATTTCCAGCCTGTATACCAGCCGCTATTACCGCAAGAATATGCTGGATCTTCGCAATGAGGTCATGGCACGGGGAATAGACTCCCTTTTACAACATGCTGTACTTTTTACCGGGGTTGGTGCGGCTCACCTGCCCGGTAAAAAAGGGGTTATCAATCTCTTACGGAAAATGGGGTATACGCTTACCGCTGAAGATCGGGTAATAAGCAAACAGAGTATGGAGGAGAAGGAAGAAATTGACTCTCTCATTTATGAACACCCCCTTCAAAGCTTTACCTCTGACGATGGCTTTGTGAGAACCACCATACCAGGACCCATGACCAAGGTTATTTCCGGAGGCTATCAGGAATATTTATATGCGGATATGGCCAATGGCGCATACTACTCGCTCCGCAGAATATTTACTGCGGCTGCCTTCTATGGAAAGAATGCACAATCCTATGCCGCCAAAATAGACAGTTTGCTTTTTGAAAATATACCGGGAAAAATTGTTTCCAACACAACCGTAAATATTTCGGGTTATCCGGGTATTGACATTGTAAATACCACACGGCAGGGCGACTGGCAACGCTACAATATTATTTATACCCCCCTGGAAATACTGATCTTTAAGGCAGGAGGTAATAATGAATTTGTAAAATCAGCTCAGCCCGCTGCTTACTTTTCCAACATAAGCCTGGGACATTCACAAACCGAAACAGCTACTTTCAGACCGCGCTACGGAGCATTCTCTCTGCATTTGCCGGCCGGGCATCGTTATGAGAACTACCGTAGTATCTATTACAACCCCTTTGAAACCTATTGGGCGGAAGCTATGGATAAAAATGGAAATCATTTTGCTGTAGCACACCGCCAGTTCCACGACTTTGAATATATCGAAGAAGATCCTTTTGAACTCCGTTACTTCATTGAAAACCTGGAAGATGAAGATTTTTTTACAGTTGACACACTTTATATTTCCAACCAATTTGACCATCCTGTTTCTGAATTTCGTTTTCATTCCGAAAAAGGTAAAACATACCACGGGCAAGTGCATATTAAAGGTCCGCATTACGTAACGCTTTTCAGCAATCACCCGGATGAATCAGGCAGAGCGCATTTTTTCAACTCTTTCTCATTTACGCCCTTTATATATGAGCATAGTTTTACACCTAAAAGTGATACCAGCCTGCACTACAGCATGGAAGCTCCGTTTGAGCTGAACAACAACCGCTCTTTTATTGATCGGGTAAGTTACCGGGAGGAGATCAAGCCACCTGATTACCAAGAGCAGGTTCATGAGCGTTTTCTCAATTGTGAAACCACCGGGGAGCAATTGCGTGTACAATTCAAAAAACTGCATCTCCTGGCCTCCTATACTTCTCCTGAAAATTTCTGGGAAGCACAGCAACTGGTTCCTGAGCAGGAAAGCCTTATCCGTACTAAAGACAGTCTTCTTTTTACAGAAATACGCGATAGCACTTTTTTTTCACAGGGCCGGGAGGTTTGGTTTACCGATACCAATAGCAGCAGGGCTATACGTATAAAAGCGGTGTTGGAAAACGGAGCCTTGTATACTTTAACAGCGGTAGTTGATACTGCAGGCTTTTCCACCCTTTTGTTGGATAAGGCTTTTAAGAGCTTCAGACCATCCACAGATACGGTTATTGGCCAATCCGTATTACGCTCACGGGCCGATTATTTTTTCAACAACCTCTACAGCCATGATAGCAGCCGGGTACATGAATCGCAAAACTCTATTGATCAGCTTACTTTTACGGCTCAGGATGCGGGCCGTATAAAAGAAGTGATTACTAATTACTCGGATCCCAACTTTAAACGTGTATACCGTCTTAAGCTTTTGGGTGTGCTGGCAAAGCTGGGCGATCCCGATCATATCAATTACCTGGCTGAGCTCTACACACGTTACCCTGATTCCTCAGTTTACCAATTTGCTATTCTTGAGGCTTTGATTGACTTTAAAAACCGTGAAGCTTTGAAAGTTTTTAAAGAGCTGCTACTCAATGAAACACCTTTTAGCAATAGTACCTGGACCAGCACCGCCTTAATCCAGAGGCTGGAAGACTCATTGAAACTGGCCCGCCCCCTCTTCCCTGAAATACTGGAACTTACTGACTTTGAAGATTACCGCACGGGAGTATATGGTGTGCTGGCTGAGTTAGTTGAAAATGAAGAAGTCAAACGATCTGTTTATAAATCACGTTACAGCACTATCTTGAGAAGAGCCAAAGTTCAACTGAAAAAACAATGCTCTTCAGATGAAACCAACAGTGCGCGAAAAAGCAATCAAGACCTGAGTAATTACAACATTCTTCTCCGGCCGTTTGCCCGTAAAAAAGAAGTGAAACAACATTTCCGAAATGTAATGGATATCCGTAACAAATCTGTTCTTCTGGAACAGCTTCAAATCTTACAGGGCAGTATCGAAATTCCCGATTCATTGTGGAACTATGCCGCTTCTGATATACGGGTAACCAGGGATGCCTATGACTTTATGAAGCATAAAGGTTTACTGGGTGTTTTAAAGCCAAAGTATCGTGCTCAGCAAGAAATAGCGCGTTCTATAGCACAGAATGCTTCATATCGAAATTATGATACTCTTGCATTTATAACTTCTGATAAGGTACTTCATAAAGGGAAAACATGTGAAGCTTATTTCTTCAGGTTTAAAAACAATAAAAAAGATAACTTATGGAAGTTGACCTATGTGGTGTTAAGTAATGGAAAAGGAATACAAACTCTTGAACGGTTGAACGGAACCGGGGAAGAATTTAACCCCAGGCTGGATAATGTGGATGAAATTATTGAAGATGCATTAAAGCTAATTGAAGTGGACGGACGAAACCGTTATGTGGATATGTCTCAGAACCGCTGGTACTAAACTTACTTTAAAGCATCCGTCATGCTATGATTCATTTGGTATAGAGCACGTTGACTCTCATTGAAATTCAATACCGCGAAAAACTGTGAAGCAGTAAAGTTCTGAGCGCTGATATTCTTTCTTTTGATTTTAAGAGCAGACATCTTTTTCATAGCATCAATCTTTAAGGGTTATACCTTAATTAATCCAGAAAAAGATCAGATTGTTTAGCGTATTCCGGTAAAAACTTTCACCGGAATACGCTTTAACTATCTCTTAAAGCCGCTTTCTTTTACCTTTAAATTTGGAACCCTGTGGTTTATCCCTGCGTTTTTTCTTACCCATTCCGCCCCCACTTCTTTCTCTGCGGGGAGAAGCATCATCATCCCGGTTCACACGGATGGTACGCCCGTCAAGCTCCAGTGTTTTTAGAGCATCAACCTTAGAGGTAGACGCTGCTTCCACATCAAAGAATGAATGCATCCGCTGTAAGGTGATACGACCAATATCTTTGCTGGTAAGCCCGCTATTATCACAAATAAAACGCAGTAGCTTTCCTTTATTAAAGTGATCCATAAGACCCACGCCAATGAAAAAACGCACCATATTTTCATCACCACCTCTGCGGTCTCTCGGACCTCGGCTATCGTCATCAAAATCCTGGTTCACTATTTTAACCGGCTCATCTTTGATCTGGCTTAGTTCCTTACCTACCATTTTTTCGATAAGCTCTTCCCGGGAGAATTCACTCAGGTGAGAATAGGCCTGATTTATAGCCTCTTTGGGAAGTTTAAAATCCGGTTCAAATGAAACCAGGCTTTCTGCCCAACGGGAAATACGGTTGGCGCTGATCTCCTCCATGCTGGGGATATGCGCCTTCTGGAACTGAATATTAAGCTTATTCTCCAGGTAACTGATCTTGCGCTTATCAGCTTTTGTTATCAATGAAAGTGAAATACCGGTACGCCCTGCCCTGGCCGTACGACCACTCCGGTGGGTATAATATTCTGCATCGTCCGGTAAAGCATAATGGATAACGTGTGTAAGGTTATTTACGTCAATACCACGGGCTGCTACATCTGTAGCTACCAAAACGCGCAGTATACCAGAGCGAAAGCGCTTCATTACAGCATCACGCTGTGCCTGAGAAAGGTCACCGTGCAGGGGTTCTGCAGGATATCCGCTCTCTACAAGGGTTTCAGCCAGTTTTTGAGTGTCTCGTTTAGTACGGCAAAAGATCACACCATACAAGTCAGCATCAAAATCCAGAAAGCGCTTAAGCACAGCTGGTTTTTCTGAAGCTTTGGTGATTACAAACTGGTGATCAATATTTTCGTTTACCCGTTGGCCCGTATTTACTTTCACCTCACGGGGGTCCTTCATATAATTCTTTACCATCCTGCGTATCTCAGCCGGCATAGTGGCAGAAAAAAGCCAGGTAACTTTGTCTTCAGGCGTAAAGGAAAGGATCATATCCAAAGCATCCTTAAATCCCATATTCAGCATTTCATCGGCCTCATCCAAAATAAGGTAACGCAATTGATCCAGGCGCACAGCCTTACGTTCAGCCAAATCAATAAGGCGACCGGGAGTAGCAACAATGATCTGCGCGCCTCTTTTTATCTGGCTGATCTGCGCAGAAATACTTGCACCACCATATACACATACCGTTTGGAGCTTGCCCAGGTTTTGGGAAAAAGATTCAAGCTGCACAGCTATCTGCTGGGCCAGCTCACGGGTAGGCGCCAAAATCAAAGCCTGGGTATTGCGGTTATCAAACTCCAGCAATTCCATGAGTGGAAGGCCAAAGGCAGCGGTTTTACCAGTTCCGGTTTGCGCCAAACCGATCAGGTCATGCTGGTCTTCAAGTAAAATAGGTATCGTTTGTTCCTGGATAGGAGTGGGTTGTTCAAAACCCATGGTTTCCAGGGCTTTCAGAACATTTTCAGACAGGCCAAGAGCCTTAAAATCAGTCAAAATGAAGTACTTAAAATTAGGGCGCGAAGATACATTAAGTTTTGTCTTCTTTTGGATTAAGTGCTTGTTTTTCAGAAATAAAAAAGGAAGCCTTTGCAGCTTGTCTTCTGATCTAAGGAAAATATTTGAGTACCGTTACAAACAAAAATGGCCACGCTGAATTATTTTATCCATATCAAAACAACTTACCTTTAACCCCATTACAAAACACCTGGTGATAGCTCATATTCTCATTTATTTTTTTTCAGCGTTTATGCTCATGGCCGTGGGATTACCACTTATCCGCAGGGATCACTGGACGTTCAGGGTATTTGAATTTCCCAGGGTACAAAAACTGTTGATCATCACCTTGCTTGTTGTATGTGGTTATGTGCTTTTACCACACCAATTGGAAAATATCATTTTGCTCGGCCTGCTTGCGACAGCCATGGTCCATTTGATGTTTCTTATTTATCCCTTTACGCCCTTAGCTCGTAAATCTGTACCAGGAATACGCAGAAGGAAAGCTAAAGACCCTCTGAAGTTACTGGTATCTAACGTATATCAACCCAACAACCAGTATAATAAACTGGTAAAGCATATACAGCGGCACCAACCAGACCTGGTATTGATGGTGGAGACGGATGAGGCCTGGAAAAACGGTGTCCGGGAAATTGAAGGGGATTACCCGCACTCAGTGTGTGAACCCCTGGATAATACCTATGGGATGCTTATGTATTCTAAACTTAAAGTAGATAGTTGTGAGGTGCGACATGTGGTGGAAAAAGACATACCCAGTATAAAGGCAGTTTTTCAATCTTCCAAAGGCCGGAAAATACGATTCTATGGCTTGCACCCGGAGCCTCCGTCCCCTACTGAAAATCCATACTCCACGGAAAGGGATACTGAGCTTTTGACCATAGCAAGGGAATGTGAAAAAGAGGATCTTCCAATTTTGGTGGCAGGTGACCTTAATGATGTAGCGTGGAGCTATACCACTGATCGCTTTTTGAGAATTTCCGGTTTAAAGGACCCCCGCAAGGGCCGTGGTATATTTTCTACTTTTCATGCTAAGAATATACTCATGCGCTGGCCACTGGATCATATATTCTGCTCTCATCATTTTCAATTGATCCGTATGCGCAGGCTGCGCGGTATTGGATCTGATCATTTTCCCGTACTCATTGAACTGTCACTGGAGAGCGAAGATTGAGGTTTATCTTCCTGCCAGCGATAGAAAGAAGCCGCAAAGAAGTAGATTCCGTAACACATGGTGCCACTGGCAATAGCCATCAACATGACCACTCCATAGGCCTGGCTTCTTAAAAAGTCGAACATACTCTGACCACCCTGCGCCATGGAAGGGTTTGAAGTGTAAAGAGCAGCCGCAAACAGGAAGGAAATGATAAGGAGAGCCACACCATACATTACATAGCCCAAAAAACCGGTAATACGTGCAAAACGCGGGCTGTTATCATAAAAGCGCTGGCCGGTAAGCATTAACGTGTATTTGCCTGAAAATCCAAGGTAAAACAAGGAACAGGCATTTAAAAAAAATGTCGCTGCCAGAAATACAATAAACCAGCTTCCTCCCTGCTCATACATAAAGTTCTGCAAGCTTCCGTTGGTGTTTCCATAAGTGAATGAACCGGAATAGTACCGGAGCAATTGTACGGCTGAGTGCCCTCCAAGAATAAGATAGAAAATAAAAGGGCCGAGCCAGGTTATACGTATAAAATAGCCCTTGAGGTTTTTATGATATCCCTCGGTATTCAATACCATCTGTAAAAACTTCCAGGCTGAGTAGCACAGCAGGCCCATGGTAAGCAGAATGACGGTTAACCTGCCCAGCCACCCAAGATTAATGATATATTTTAGGATAGCAAAAAGCTGAACGGGTTCTTCACCATGGCTAAAAACGGCCATGAGAATAAGCACTCCGAAAATGAAGTACACAATTCCTTTGCTGATAAGTCCCGCCTGAGCTATACGTTTTACAGGAGTTGAATAATTTTTATTCATAGAATTTTACCAAATTCACCGCGTAGTTTTATGCGTAAAATATGGATATTAAGGTTCAAGTACTTAAGGCTCATTCAAAAGAAAATGCAAAATTAATTGCTGAATACGTTTTACAACGCAATGAAGGGTTTAAAGTTTTGATAAACCTTTTACAAGATGAAGATCCGGAGGTGACTCGCAGGGCTGCCTGGCCATTGGGTATAGCCGGACATGAAAAACCTGAAATGCTGCTGCCTTACCTTCCTGAAACCATTTTCATATTAGAGAGCAGACCACACCCGGCACTGAGCCGCAACCTATACCGCATACTACAGGAATTAAATATTCCTGCTGATTACCAGGGGCTTATTTTTGATTTGGCAGTAGCGGAAATAGCCAATCCTCAAACACCTGCGGCTATTCGTGCTTTCGCCATGAGTACGGCTTGTAACATCGCTTGCTCGGAAAAAGCTTTGATCCCGGAACTACAGCTAACTATTGAAGGGCATTGGGAAAACGCTCCAAAGGCCTACCTGTCACGGGGAAGAAAAATTCTTAAAAAACTGGAGAAGGCTTACTCTGAATGATTGGGTACATACTCATCTTCGAAACCGGGTGATTGAGGAAGAGGACGGACTTGCTTTTTCCTTTTCCAAAAAGCATAACGTAAACCTATACCCATATTCAACCGAGTAAGATCCCATAATTCCCGGAAATACAGCGGTGGGCTGCTTGAAGAGTATTGAAACTGTAGATTATAGGCTATTGAGGATGTGTACCGGATCTCACTGATGAGGGAAAGGTGTTCAGACAAGCGTATCACAGCATTTACACCCATCTCATAGGCTGTAGAGACTGAAGTAAGACGAAAAGTATCCACTACAAAAATTCCATCATTCCTGAAAAAACAAGGCCCCATTGCAAATACCAGATCAAAACGCACCTTGCCGTTATCTGCTACATTAAATGCTGCACTGATGCCTGAAAAAATTAACTGATACTGATCTTTAAGTTCTCCTGATAGTCTGGAGCCATTTGGCATCTGTGCAATCACGTTTTCGGTAGTATTTGAACTGGAAAAATAGGTACCCTTTAAGCCTAGCCATAAACGGTTATCAATACGAAAATGAAATTTTAATCCTGCATCAATACCCAACCTGGTCTTATTGTAATGCTCTTTCAATCCCTGAGGCTGACCTGCCGTAGAGAAGATCATAAATCCCGGCCCAAGGTGTGCGTCTGCAACAGCATTAAATTCGGGAAGCCACATCTCGGCACGCTGAGCATTAACTTCAGTGCAAACCACACTTGTTAAAAGAAAAAATAACAGCAGTTTCTTCACATCACAGTAGTAAACTGTGTAAATGTAAAATTCTGATCTGAAAACCCCTCCTTTTATTCTCTATAGAGGTCTTCCAAAAATGGAGATGTATATAAAATAGAAGATCAGTGCGAAATAAATGATCCAGAAGGGTCTTACATTCTCGGGGTCTGAACCAAATAACGCCTTGGTCACTTTAAAGAGGAAAGAGCGGTTGCGCTCCACCCGTGTATACAACCAATCACTTACTTTTTCAAACCAGCTATAACGTACGTACCACTTATCTAAAAAACCCCAGAAACTTCCATAGGTAAAGGTGCGATAAGCAGAACGTGGCCCGGAATAAATAAGGCCATCCGGCTCAATAAGCCGGCTGGCCTTTTTAAAGTGTTTTATTTCAATATCGGGCATTCGTTCTGCAACGTCCTGGTAAGACTCATAGTCTAAACGCTCTTTTGTGAAGCGTTTCCAACGGGTGATCCAGTATCGGCAAAAACCACAGTTGCCATCCCAAACCATTAAAGGCCTGGTGGGCGGATATTGCGTTTTTACCAATTTTTTGAACATAAGCCTTACTCCTTTGCCGGCAAAGGTCTGAAATATGAACGTATATTTTTAAAAGCTATACCGCTAAATAGCCTCTATGGCGTCCCCTACCGGTGTGGGGCCATCCAGTATTTCAATTAGCTTTTTATGGGTATTGGGCTTATCCAGGATCAAAGCTGTTGTTGTAGCTACATTATCACGACTGATTTTACCATCTCCATAATCTTCCAACTGTTCCGCAGCCATTACGCTACCTGAACCACTTTCGTCCGTAAGACGCCCGGGGCGTAAAATAGTGTAGTTTAATTCGCTTTGCACCAGGTATTGATCAGCTTCGGATTTTGCCACCATATAATGCCGGATATCCTCGGGCGTTTCTTCCGCATGATTGGCTCCCAGGGCACTGATCATTATATACCGTGGTACTTTATTTTTCACAGCTTCATCAATGCTTTTTTTGGCACCTTGTAAATCTATACTTATCGTTTTATCCTTACCGGTACCACCGCCACTGCCAGCCGTAAAAATAACCGCATCCAGGTGATCTTTAAATGCCGGAGAGATGTCTTTTTCCAAGTCGGCCAACACTGCTTTTGCCCCTAGTTTTTCCATGTCTGCCATCTGGGATTCTTTACGTACCATAGCCACCACATTATGGTTTTTCTGGCTTAGTTTACGCGTTACCTTTCTCCCTATTTGTCCATTTGCGCCTATTACTAATACTTTCATATTTCTGTTTTTTTAAGTTCATAAAAAAAGCCATGTGTCCCATGGCTTTTTTTCTTATTTACTGATTGGTTTATTTTTTATCCAGATCAATATCTCCTTCAACTCCTCCGGAAACATTACCGTCTTCATCTGTATTTACATCAAAACCGATGGAACTTCCCTCATCTTCTTCTGAGGTTGAAGTAGATTCCTGAGACGGGCTATCATCTTCTATAATGATAGTATCAGACTCTCCATCGTTCGTTTCTCCTGAATTACATGCTGTGAATGCGAATCCTGCAATCATTGCTGCAAATAAAAATTTAATAGCCTTCATTGTGTTATTTGTTTAGGAATTAATACCTCGTATAACCAAACGGCCGGATGAAAAGTTCAGAAACAATTGGAAAGCTTACCGCTCAGGATGCCTTCGAGGATTGATTTTCAGAATAGTAGGTACGCGGATAAAGGTGTTTCACACGCTGGTATGACCGTGCTTCTTCCTGCATAAACTCCTGGATGACCTTACTCAGATCAAGTGCTTGTTTCAATCCCATATTTAATTATGATGCTATTCTGCTGATATACGCAGTAAGCGCTCAGGTGGATGAAGGGGTGTGTATTTTATTTTGAACCAGCTGCTACCCCAGTGGTTAGTAACATATGAGTAACATTCGATTTCGCCACGTTCGCGATCCCCGTGTAAAGAAAATATTCCTTCAGGTTCTTTCTCATTATGAACCTTTACAAAGCAGAAAAATTGATCTTATCCAGCGTAAGCTGAAAAAAACCACTATGCGCGCTCAACCTGTGTTGAGTACATTTTTTGGTTCAAAAAAAAACAGGCGTTACAAAATTGAAATGAATAATAAGGTGACTTTACCTAACCATATAAAGTTAGAGGATCTGGACGATGATGTGCTTTTTGGTTGGCTGGCCCATGAAATGGGGCACGTAATGGATTACCTGCGTCACGGTTTTTTCGGTATGCTCAAGTATGGCGTATTATATCTTATATCTTCCAATTTCCGGATGGGTGCGGAACGCAGAGCAGATCTCTTTGCCATTGAATATGGAATGTCTGATAAAATACTGGCTACCAAAGAGTATATCCTGGAAAAATCTTCACTTTCTAATAAGTACAAAAACCGTATCCGCAAGTATTATATGTCTGCTGATGAAGTGCTGATGATGGTGGAGGGCCGGGAGGAAAAGGAGCTACGTATGGATGATATAAATATTTTTGATCCCAATTAAACCGGAAAGGTTTGCAAAGCTTTGTTATAGGCACTTTCAAACGCCAGGGTATTTAAACCATGTGCTATTTTATGCTCCTGTACAAAGCTTACCAGTTTTTCAGTAGGCATATTTCCCACTAATTCGTCATCCGTCATAGGGCAACCTCCGTAGCCTTTAATGGCTCCGTCAAATCTGCGACAACCACTCTCATAAGCTGCTTCTACCTTTTCGCGCCAGGTATCAGCAGTAGTATGCAAGTGTGCACCAAACTCCACACCTGGAAATGCCGGAATAAGATTGGAAAACAGGTAATTGATACTCTGTGGATTGGAGGTTCCAATGGTATCGGATAACGATAAAATCTTAACCCCTTTGTTCACCAGTTTTTCACACCAGCGTTCCACTACATTTACATCCCAGGGTTCACGGTAAGGGTTACCAAAGCCCATGGAAATATATACCACCAACTGCTTATTTTGCTTTTCACAAATATTCAGGATATCATCCAATATGCTTAATGACTCTTCAATGGTATGATTGGTATTGCGCTTCTGGAAGATCTCTGAAATGGAAAACGGATAGCCCAGATAGGTAATTTCATCAAAAGCAGCCGCTTCCTTAGCCCCGCGTTTATTAGCTACGATAGCTAATAATTTGGAATCACTCTTACTCAAATCCAAACCGCGCAGAACAGTAGCGGTATCCCGCAATTGGGGAATGGCTTTAGGTGATACAAAAGAGCCGAAATCAATGGTATCAAAACCTACTTTCAGTATGGCATTGATGTAATCAATTTTTTGAGCTGTAGGTATATACTCCTTGATGCCCTGCATAGCATCGCGCGGGCATTCAATTAATTTTATGGTATCTGCTGAAGTCAATTTGAGAAGTTAAAATTACGCAGTTTATCAGGCTTTTTCAGGAATCCGTTTTAAAGCTTCCTTAAGGTAGCCCCAAAACTTTTGTACCGATGGGATACTTACCTTCTCATCCGGGGAATGCGGGTGTCGTATGGTAGGTCCAAAACTGATCATTTCCAGGTTGGGGTATGGTTTACCCAATAAACCACATTCCAGGCCGGCATGACAGGCAATTACCCTGGGCTCTTCTTTATACAGCTCTATATATAAATTTTTCATAATGCCGAGCATCGGGGAATTGGGATCGAGCTTCCAGCCGGGATAGGAACCACTTAATTCCACCTTAGCCCCAATCAGGCTAAACGGTGCCGACACACTGTACGCCATATCCATTTTACCTGATTCACGGTCGCTACGGGTAAGGCATTGAACCTGAACTTTGCCATTTTCCATCACTATGCGGGCTATGTTATTAGAGGTCTCCACCAGATCTTTTACATCAGGGCTCATCCGCTTAATTCCATCATGACAAGCCTGTATAGCATGGATCAGTTGATGCTGGGCATCAGGTGTCATCACCTCCCCGGGAACCGGGTGATCATGATAACTTACACTAAGATTAGGATCCGTGGTGGCATATTCAGCTTGTAAAGTTTGATTCATGGCATCCCAATGCTGCTTAATGGCTTCCAGGTTTTGAGAAGGAACCGCCACTATCGCAGTAGATTCACGGGGAATGGCATTACGCAGGCTACCTCCGTCAATGGAATGAATACGCAAACCTTGTAATTCACCCATATCCCATAACAGGCGGTTCATAATCTTATTGGCATTTCCCCGGCCATATATAATATCCATACCTGAATGTCCGCCAAAAAGACCACGCACCCGCAATTCAAGGCCAGTGTACTCACCTTCCGGTTTTTGCTGTGGGTATGCCCAGTTAATATTTACATCAATACCTCCGGCACAACCAATACTCAGTTCATCATCATCTTCGGTATCCAGGTTCATCAGTATTTCACCTTTCAACAAACCAGGTTGCAGGTTATGGGCACCCGTCATACCCGACTCTTCATCAATAGTGAAAAGTGCTTCCAGGGCCGGGTGTGGGATATCACCCGATTGCAGCACCGTCATTATAGCGGCCACACCCATACCATTGTCTGCGCCCAATGTAGTGCCTTTGGCTTTTACCCAGTCTCCGTCTATATAGGATTGTATACCCTGTGTGTTAAAATCAAAATCAGTATCACCATTTTTTTGATGTACCATATCAAGGTGTGCCTGCATAACCACAGGCTTACGGTTTTCCATACCGGGACTGGCCGGTTTACGGATAATGACATTCCCTACCTTGTCTATACTGTAATCCAGGTTTAGCCCCTGCGCAAAACTCTCAATAAAGGCAATTACCTTTTCCTCCTTTTTAGAAGGCCTGGGCACAGCATTCAAGTCTTCAAAATTGTTCCATAAGGCTTGGGGTTGCAATTGACGTACGTGTGAGGCACTCATAAGAATCTTAAGTTTTTGAGATTGTTATTTATCACCAAGAATGATTGGTAATCCATCTTTCCCACTACCAACTACAACTACCTTGGCGTTGTTCGATTCGGCCAGCTTTAATGTAGCTTCAATTCCTTTTTCTCTCAGGATTTTATCGGTAAGTGCAGAGCTGATAATATTATAGGCATCTGCTTTACCCTGAGCTTCAATTTTAATACGCTGGGCTTCTTTAGAGGCCCGGGTAAGCTTAAACTCATACTCTAATGACGCCTGCTCCTGCTCCAGCTTACGCTCAATGGCCGCTTTTAACTTGGGCGGGAGCTGTATATCACGGATCAGTACGGCATCCAGTACCAGGTTCTTCTCTTTCATAGCTTTAGCCGTACGGCTGAAAATTTCATCCTGAATAGATTCCCGCTTGGTGGAATACAATTCATCGGGAAGGTATTTACCGATCACCTCACGGGTGGCCGAACGTATTTCGGGAACAATGATGCGTTCATGGAAACCAGGGCCTATTTCATCATGCAGGTAACCAATCTGATCATCCACCGGCTTATACCGGTATGAAAGTTCTGCTTTAATGGTTAAACCATTTTTAGAGAGCACCTCCATAGTACTTACTGCTTCGCGGATCTTTACATCATAAATGTATACGTTATCCCAGGGCCACTTTACATGAAAACCCTGATCGTATACGGTTTCTTTATCCAGACCTCCCTGAAATTTACGAAAGATCAATCCTTTTTCACCAGGGTTAATGGTGTATGTTAAAGCACTCCACGCCAGAATAATTCCCAAAAGAATTACAAAGGCTACCACTATGACTCCTGTTCTGCGTTGATTCATGTTATTTGATTTAATATTTCCCAAAGAATTTTCGCAAGCCCCATTCGGCTGCTAAAAAGATCAGTAAGATAAAGAATAAGACCTTCTTATTCAGTAATGAACTGATGGATGTTTTCAATCGTTGAATACCCTTTGCCAATGGATTTTCCAAAAGGTCAGTCGTCATGCGCTGCAGTTCTTTCCTCTGATAAAAAGAACCTCCGCTTTCACGGGCTATGGCTTTCAAAATATCATGACGGGCTACCAGATTTGCCTGCTCCACCTGTATCTTTTCTACTGCAAACACTCCGGACCGCTCAAATTCATCTTCACCCAATTTAGTGCGGGCTGTCCAGGTATAGCTTCCGGGTGGTAAGGTTCCGGCATCCAGGCGGTAGGCGGTGCTGGTTTTACTAAAGTTAAACTCATATTCCTTACCCTGGCCAGACACAATCCGCATCTGCACTTCCGGACTATTATTCAGCTCTAAAGACAAATTATACAGACGGGCTCTTATAACAATGGGTTCACGGCTGTTAAAACGAGATGCGGCTTCTACTACAAAGCGCTGATCTTCCGTGCGGGCCGTAAGGTATTGAACGGTTTGTGCAATCAACTCATCAAAGCGTTCAAAAGAGTTGTGCTGGCGGTAATCATAAATCCGCCATTTCCACAGGCCATTAGCCAGAAGTATGGATGATCGCTGTTCTTGCTTATTCTGAAAAAACCACAGAGCTTCCCGGGTTTCTACTTGTCCTACCTTTTTATATAGAAAAGCTTGCTGTATAGCATCTGACTCTATTTTTCCATAGGGCAATTGTAAAGGTGGCAGTGTTTTCAGGAAATCTTCCGTTTCCCGACTCAGACTGAAAAGACTAAAGCCTTTCTCCTGCACCACCCTTACCTGTTCCAGGCTTCCGGTTGCAGGACTAACACCCGTAAAACGCTTAAAAGCCGTTTGATCTGATGAAGGTGCATCAATCAGCCAATACGGTTTAGAACCTACCTGGTCGGGCATGGAAGGGCGCAAGCCAAATATGATGTATAAGTCGGGTTTTTCAGTGTTTTCTGAAAAGTCCTTCCACATGCCGCTCTCTACTTCATATTTTTCCAGCTTATTTAAAGCCGCAGCAATAGCAGCAATATCCGGATGTGCACTGCTGCTGATCATCCGGATTTTCTTGCGGTTATCAATCACCTCAATAGAAAAGTCCTGCCTGTTATTGATAATTTGCTCTTCTTCTCCGGCCTTAACCCGTACCTGGTACCGTTGCACACCTACTTCCGAAGCATCTAAATAAGTTTCAACTTTCTCAAAGTAATCCTCCCCTTCTACCCGGCCGGTTTTTGAGAACACCGTTTTTCCGGATGCATTGCTCACGCTTACCGTAAAGTCGCGTCCATTCATCTTGCGGCCTCTCAGGCTTATTTCAAGCGGGAACTGGTTGTTGAGATACGTTAATTCATTATGCTCCAGGTTTTCAATGAACATATCCTGTTTCACCGTGGTATCTCCAAGACCGATGGTGAAAATGGGAAAAGGGCTGCTTTCAGCTTCGTATACAGGGTTTATCCCACGATTATATATCCCATCGGAAATTAATACCACACCCGCTACATTCTGATTATAGTAACGCTGCTGAGCGGCCTGTAAAGCCTGGGCAATATCGGTTTGCACACCGCCAAAAGAATCGGTTTGATGTGCATTTAAACCAGTTGAAAAATCCATTTTTCGCAACTCGTACTTTTCCTTCAGTTTCTCTTCTGCTCCGGCCATTTCCGGTCCCAGAAAATTTCTGACTTCCTGTGAGTCGGGCAGTGAGGTTATAGATGACGAATGGTCTTCCAGCCAAAGTAAAATAGGTTTCTCATCAAGCGTTTCAGAACTTCTGAGAAGCGGAGCCAGTAAAAGTATGGCTATAACAAACAGCGTGAAAAAACGCAAGGCAGCCAGCACCCGGCTTTGATTCCGGTTAAAATCCTTTGATGCAAAATAGAATACCCACACCGCCCCCGCTACACCTAATAGTATGGGAACGATCCACCAGGGTGAATATTCAAAATAGAAATCTGAGATCAAAAGTTGCGCACCGGGCTTTTAAGGTTTGGGTATCAGGTAAGCATTCCTCCGTCCACATTCAATGTTTGCCCCGTAATGTAGGCAGACAGATCTGAGGCCAGAAATAAACAGGCATTGGCTACATCTTCAGGGGTGCCACCTCTTTTCAATGGAATGGCATCACGCCAGCCTTGTACTGTAGCTTCGTCCAGCTTTCCGGTCATTTCAGTTTCTATAAAACCCGGAGCAATGGCATTGCACCGTATGTTGCGGGAACCTAATTCCAACGCAATAGATTTGGTAAAACCAATAATACCGGCTTTGGAGGCCGCATAGTTAGACTGCCCGGCATTTCCTTTTACACCTACTACAGAACTAATATTTATGATGGAGCCTTTCCGTTGCTTAAGCATTGTACGTTGTACGGTTTTGGTAAGGTTAAACACCGATTTAAGGTTGATCTGAACTACCTTATCAAAGTCCTCTTCACTCATACGCATGAGGAGGTTATCACGGGTTACTCCTGCATTATTGATCACTATGTCAATTGTACCGAAATCTTTCAGAACGTCCGCCACTAATTGTTCAGCTGAAGTATAGTCTGAGGCATCACTGCGGTAGCCTTTTACAGTTACACCAGATACAGAAAGTTCTTTTTCAAAAGCCTGAGCTTGCTCAACGGATGACAAGTAGGTAAATGCAATGTTGGCGCCATGCTGCGCAAAAACCTCGGCAATTCCCTTGCCGATACCTTTAGAAGCACCAGTAATTATGGCCGTTTTTCCTTCTAGTAATTTCATTAGATGTTCAATTTAGGCCAAAGATAGGGTTCTTTGGATTGCCCCACCAAGTGCCAGCTAGTTAAGGCTTGAAAAGCTTTTCCAGGGATAGTATTAATGGTGAAGACGCCTTCCTACTTATCGTACCATTCAAAATCATCCGTGCGTTGCATAGCTTCTATCATTTCAGAGCCCACCTGGGGTGGTGCGGTGATCTTCCTTTTTTGGGTATTTATAAAAGCTCCTTCCACATTGAGGATAGCACAAAGCTCTTCCCCCCGCCACAAATGGTGACGCATACCAAAACGCGAATAATCACTCTTCAGTTTGCTGAGCAGTACATCCATATGCAATTCATCCCCGTAGCGCACCTCTCTTTTAAACAAGGCCTCTTCACGAAAAAGCACCGGCCCGAAAAGATTATCCTGCATCACCTGAATAGTAAGCCCGTGCTCCGTCAAAAATGCCATTCGCATCTGGGCTCCCCAATCGTAATAAACCGAATGGCGAATGTGGAAATTAGGATCCATATCGCTCCAGCGCAGTTGTATCTCCTTAGAAAATTCTTTGCTCATATTGTATAAGTATGGAAGCACAAATGTATAATTACGCAAGCTCTTAGCGGGCGTTTACTAACTAAGTATTGATCCTTTAAGGGGAAATATTCATCTTTAAACTACTTTTGCTCTTCAATGAAGTTGATATTTACATATGCTCTGCTGCTTACCCTCACCTTTCCCTGGTTGATGAAAGTGGCTGTATCGATTGACTTTATTATACACCAGGATTATATAGCTAAAAACCTTTGTGAGAATCGTGATAAACCGGAACTCCAATGTGATGGTACCTGTGTGTTTATGGAAAAGCTGAAACTGAACGATACTGAACCGGAAAAACGCAAAATGCCGGTTGAAGTAATTGCATTTGAACTTTCCTCCTTCTTGTTATGTCCCCGTTTTACGACAACTGCAAAGCTGATTCCGGTTAAGAGTTCTCATCCTGTACCTGCTTCCTGCAACTTATATTCTGACCCTTTTCCAGAGGAGATCTTTCATCCTCCCTGCCTTTTCAAAGTTTAAATTCTCAATATTTATTTCTTCAGGGAGACTTCTCTTAGTCAGAAGTTCTTTTACCTGTCATAGTTTTTATGAAGTAGCTACATCATGATGGCCTACTTCTGAATAAATAATCAACTTATATCTGAAAATGAAAAAAATTTTAAAACCCGGCTTTATAGCCTTAGCCTCCGCTTTATTTATAACCGCTTCCTGTAGTAAGGACGATAAAAATACGGACGAACCTGCTGCAACCAGTGGTGATTTTAAGCTTGAATTCTCTCATGATTTTGATGGGGAAGCTTTGGACTTTACTAAAAGTTACACCAACGGTTCAGGAGAAAACCTTGAGTTTACTAAAGTACGCTACTACATTTCCAATGTAAAACTGGAACAGATGGACGGAACTGTGTGGGCAGAAGAAAACAGCTACCACCTGGTGGATGGCAGTGACGATGCTTCTCAAACCATCACCTTTAGTAATGTACCGGTGGGCAGTTATCACTCTATTAGTTATATGATAGGTGTGGATAGTCTCAAGAATGTTTCCGGAGCGCAGGAAGGTGTACTTAGCCCGGCTAATGATATGTTCTGGAGCTGGAATAGCGGCTATATTTTCTTTAAGATAGAAGGAAATTCACCCCAGGCGGCTGACAGTAAATTTATCTATCATATTGGTGGTTTTGCAGGGCCTAATAAAGCCTTGATGACCAATACGCATAGTATGCACGATAATATGATGGCTATTGATGGAAAGAGCACTCCCACACTACACATGGAGGTAAACCTCAAAAATGTGTTTGACGGTATGCACCCGCTTAGTGTGGCTGCTATGTCTAAAGTTCATATGCCAGGAATGATGGCTATGCATGTGGCTCATAATTTTCAAGGTGCTTTTAAATTAGGACACACCCATAACTAATTGAGGAGTTACACCCTTCAAATACTACGTAAAGTGAGAAACCTGCTTCCTGCGGTGGGTTTCTTACTTTTTGTTTTTGCCTGCCACAAAAATCCGGCAACAGACCCTAACGACAATACCCTCCTTTTTGAAAAACCGGAGCATTTTCCGGAACCCGTATATACTTTTGAAAACAACCCCTTAAGCAGAGAAGGTTTTGAGTTGGGCCGTAAGCTTTTTTATGAACCCCTCCTCTCTGTCAATGGTACTATCTCCTGTGGCTCCTGCCACCATCAGGCAGAAGGGTTTTCAGATGCCGGAAAGGCTTTTAGCACCGGTACAGATCAACGAAAGGGCTTACGTAACTCTCCGGCCCTCTCTAACCTGGCCTGGTACCCGGCATTTATGATGGATGGAGGTATAAATCATATTGAGGTAATGCCCATTGCGCCTATTACCGATTCTCTTGAAATGGCAGAAGAATTAACTCAAGTGCTGGCTAAACTTCAGGCACACCCTGAATACCCCGGTCTTTTTAAAGCCGCTTTTAACAACGATAAGGTCACTACTCAAAATATGCTGTATGCCCTGGCACAATTCATGGCAATGATGGTATCACACCAAAGCCGCTTTGATCAGTTTTTGCAGGGAAAAATTAAGTTCAGCCCAGCTGAAAGTAAAGGTTACTTCATTTTTGAGAAGAATTGTGCTGGTTGCCATGCCGGCCCCCTTCTTACCGATTTCAGTTATCGCAATAACGGGCTTGATGCACATTCTGCCGATCCGGGCCGGGCGCGGATCACTCAAAAACCCGGGGACCATGGCAAGTTTAAAGTACCTAATCTCAGGAACGTAGCCTTATCACCACCCTATATGCACGATGGACGCTTCAATAGCCTGGAAGAAGTTATAGACCATTATTCCGAAGGCATAGTGGCCAACCCCAATCTGGATAGTACTTTGAGTGCTCCACTTCAGCTATCAAGCGCTGAGAAGTCGCAGCTGCTGGAATTCCTCAAAACCCTTACGGACTTTAACTATATCCATACGGAAAGTCTTTCCGACCCTAACCCCTAATTAAGGTGAGTTAGATGTAAGAGTGTTGTTGATGTTATTTTGTCACGTTGAGTGAATTCTCGAAACAGGCAAAATGAGTCGTTTTCGATAAAAAATTCTTTCAGAATTTCACTCAAACTGACATCATTTTATATCGAACTCACGTGAGTTCATCCAACATTAAAAAAGCCCATAACCAAAAGGGTCATGGGCTTAAAAAGTTTGAAGGCTAGGAAAAACCTACTTCAGGAAAGAGTACTTATCCGCATACTTCAGCATCTGCTCAGTAAAGTCCTTAGGGTATATCACTTCTACATCAATGATGCTATCCCCATCCATTACCGGTGTAAGCTCAGGCTGAATAAAGCCTGAATAGGGTGCTACCTTAAATTGTGCGGCACGGTCCAGCACTTCCCTATGCAGAGCAGTATCTACCTTTACACCGTAGGTTTCCACCAGTTTACGGCCCGCTTCAAAATCTCCCTCAGATTTTATGCGCTGTATTTCCCGTAGTTCCTGACCAAATATGTCGCGTAACTTCTGGTAATCATTAATTACAAAATAAGTTTTACCGTTAAGGGTTTTCTTCTCAATTACATTTTCTTCTTTACCCAGTTCATAAGCCCAGGAGGCCACCAACTGGCGGTTACGCATATGATCTTCCTCAATGTTATCGCCTACTTCAAGCCTGCGCAATTGCAACATCATACCGTTGCGTATATACCCATCATACTCGGCCATACCTACCGCCAGTGTATCCACAAGACCCAACTCCATAAGTTTAGGGTCCATAATATAATACAGTGCTACCAGGTCTGCCCGGCCCTCTTCAAGGGTTGAAGCATAGTTTTTAAGGGTTTCCTTGGGGGTGCCCACACCGGGGTTCAGTTTACCACTGGCATGCCCCACTACCTCATGCAGGGCCGTGTGCATTTTACTGCTCAAATCGCTATGAGCTTTGGCACGTTCCAATTCTTCTTTACTAAAGGTAAACTCCTCTAAAAACCCGGCACCCTTGGCGTGCTCGTAAGCGTTTTCAATATTGGTTAAACTCACGGATTTAGAACCGTGTGCGGCACGAATCCAGTTAGCATTGGGAAGGTTCACCCCTATGGGAGTGGCCGGAGTAGTGGCTCCTGCTTCTCCTACTACATTGATCATTTTATACGATACGCCTACCACCTTTTCCTTCTTATGCTCATCCATTATAGGCGAGTTGTCTTCAAAAAACTGGATGTTCTCACTGATTACCTTCATCTTTTCGCTGGCATCCAGGTCTTTTACCTGAACCACCGTTTCATACGTGGCTTTATAACCTAAGGGATCATCGTACACCTCAATAAAGGAGTTGATGTAATCAATATCACTGCTAGTATCATTTACCCAGGCAATGTTATAGGCATCCCAGGTTTTAAGATCACCGGTTTTGTAATAGTCAATCAATAATCCTAATGCTTTGGCCTGCTGATCATTTTCAGCTACTCCTTTGGCTTTTTCCAACCACCCGATAATTTCGGTAATAGCAGCACCGTACATACCATCTGCTTTCCACTTGCGTTCTTCAATGCCGTTAGCCGTACGTACCAGCTTGGAGTTTAAACCATAACTGATCGGCTCTGTACTGGCTGGGTCAATCATCTTTTTGTAAAAGGCTTCTGCCTCGGCCTGGGTAATATCCGGGTCGTAAAAGTTTACGGCCGATGTAAGTAAGAGGTCCACACCATCTGCTTTATTTACCTTTTTAGCATCCTCATTATTAAAGATCACCGCTTTGGCTTCGGGGCTCAGGCTGGTGTTACTCCCGGCCAGAAGTTGGTCAAAGTACGCCTCGCTAAAACCGGGCTTTAGTTTTACATTGGAATAATGGTGGTGAATACCATTGCTGAACCATACGCGCTTGGTATATACCCTAAAACGGTCCCACTCATTCATGGCCTCATCTTCACCATCTTTTTGGGCAGACTCTCCCTCCGGAGCATTACCATCCTTATAATGGCGCACAATATTTTCAAGCGCACTGCGAATAGCCAGGTTATGACGGTAGTACTGATCCCAGGTAATATCCCTGCCGGCTAAACCGGCCTGGGTAAGGTAATAGGCCAGTTTTTTTTGGCGCAGGCTCAGGTTTTCCCAACCCTCAATACGGTAACGCAATATGCGTAGATCTGCAAACTGCTCGGTTTCCCATTCAAAATCACTGTGTTGCGATTCTTTATCAGTCATAGTATCATCGGTTGTTTCAGTTTCCTGATTATTGCAACTGCTTAGCACAAAGGAGAGTGCCAAAACGGTTAAACTTAATTTCTTCATCAGATTTATTGTTATTAAAGGCCCGAAGATAAGGAGAATGTGACATCATCATATTTTCTTAACTTTAGTTTTTCAAGCCCTTGACCTATGAAACAGTTACTCACTCTTTTCCTCCTCTGGCTTTCTCTGACGGGCCAGGCCCAGAATTTCAAATTTATGGACCTCAATGATACCACACACTTCAGAACAGAGGATGGTATGATACTACATGCGTACATTGATCATTATAAAGCCATAGGCGCTGATACTATGTTTTACATGAACCGGGAGTTTGCCGCCACCAAGCTGTTTTTTCAGGATACCTGCGCCTATGATTCTGCATTTGCCAGCTGGATGGCAGACAGTGTGTATAAATCGGCCAGCTCTCTTACCTTCTTTCACCCCAACTTTGGGTTTAGCGTAAACCTTACAGCCAGTCTCAATCACTTTAACGTAAGTGGTTATCAATACCAGGTTAAAAACGACTTCAGGAGTACCTGTACCGGTATCCGGCAAACGGGAACCGAAATTATCCGTACCTACAATATTGAGGCGCTGGACTCTTTATTTAACCCCAGTACGCTGCAAAAAGACAGTTTAATTGTAGAAATCTCTTCTACCCGCGGCTTGCTCAGGTTTCCCTGCCTCTCCAGCCAGCATCCTGAATACTTTCACGAAGATCCTTTTTATAAAACGATGGACGTTTTTAATTTTGAACCACTCACCGGGCGATCTTTACACAACTATGCCGTGGGCGATGAGTTTCACTGGCTGGAAAGCGGAACAGGACCTTCTGAACCCATAAGGGTGCTGATAGTAAACCGCGAAGACTTTACCGACTCGGTACGCTATACTTTTGAAAAACAACGGGACTATTATACGCTAACCCCAAACCCCGGGGGCTGGCCTCCTTATATTATTGATACTACAGGTTCCTTCAATACCAATACCATAACCTTTACAAACCTGGATACCCCCATCAGTACCGTTATGAATTACCTGAATTCAGACGGGGCATACTGGTGGAGCTTTGCACAGGACATCTGTGGCCATGAAAGGCTGGTCTTTAATACATTCTGGCCACATGTATATGCCTTTAGTTCTCCGGCCTGCCTTAGCATGGCTTTTGAGCCCGGCCAGCAAGTATCCATTATTATGGAGGGAATATACGAAGCATTCTCATGGCAATTTAATGACCCGGGGACACCGGGCATCAGCGGGAACCTGGTGTATCAAAATACCGCTGCGGGTAGCTGCGGACAAGCCGTAAAATTTTTGAGCACCGGTTTAACTGATATACAAAAGCTTTCATTTTACCCCAATCCGGCCCGGCAGTACATTCGTTTTGATTGCAATAAAAATGCAGAGCCTTTTGAAATTCGTATCTATAACCTTAGCGGTGAGCGGGTACTTAGCCAGGGTGTTTCGCCTGAAACCCCAGCGGTAAATATTAAATCTTTGCCAGCGGGTATGTATATGCTGCAATCTGAAAAAGGAAACAGCCGGCTTATTAAAAATTAAGCAGGGCCAAACGAAAATCCAGCGGATCCAGCTTTTCAAGAAGTACATTCAGCCACGCATCGCCATACTCTTCATAACAGGCGGTAAAATTATCGTGCCGCTCCTGTAAGCTTCCTTCAGGAAAAAGCTGCCGGTAGATATCTTCCAGGCGCTGCATTTTTTCGCTGTGCTTCCGCTTTTCGGCCCGGATCAGTTTTTTGCGAAGTTTATCCAAACCGTTTAGTTGCTTCTGCCGTTGTGCATTTACTGCTCCCAGCATACTCTTATCCGTTAGGTGGGCCACGTCTTCCAGCTCATCAAACATCTTTTCCAGTTTGGCCTGGTAAGGTTCCAGTTCAGGATCTACAGGGGCATTGGCCGCTGCCAGCTGGCTTTTAAGCTGATGCAGGGGTGTAAACAAATCTTTTACCTCCAGCCCCAGCTTCTCCAGCTTTTCCCGCTGGCGCGCGGTATATATAAGTGCCGAGTTCCGCAAAACCAGCATAGGAAAAGGCACTTTTACACGGCTAAACAAGCCTTTAAGCTGAAACCAATAGGCCAGCTCTCCCCCTCCCCCTATATACGCCAGGTTGGGAAGTATTACCTCCTGGTATAATGGTCTTAACAGCGCATTGGGACTAAAGCGCTCCGGATGTGCCTCCAGTTCTGCAATAAGCTCATCTTTGGTCCAGCGGATATCCGTATTTAACACCCCCCAGATATCATCCTTCCTTTCAATGCGTTCCCGCAGGCCGTCTTTTATATAAAAGAGATTAACCGGACGCGCATACACCTGCTCAAAATAATGCTCGCTAAGCCAGGCCGTGGTTTTGGAAATCTCTTCCAAAGGAATTTCATCCAGCAGGTCCTTTTTAAAATAAGGAATCATGGCTTTTTTCAGCTCCCGGTCATCGCCATCTACAATTACCACCCCCTCTTCCGCAAAAAAGTGATGCACTATATAGCGCATGGCATCCGCCAGCCTGGCATGTTGCAGGTAAGCTTTGCGGAAAACCGCCATAAGCTGTTTAGCACGGGTACCGGGGCCCATAAGTTCTTCCAGGCGGTTGATTACCGGTTTTAGCGAAGCCGTTTCCAGGCGGCCCACCGGGCCGGAGGCATCTTTCTCCCAGTACAAACGTCCCCCGGCTATATTTATATGGTTAATCTCGGCAAAATCATGATCTTCCGTAGCCATCCAGTACACGGGTACAAAATGATGATCGGGGTATTTGTTCTTCAGCGCCCTGCAAAGGTTTACCACGCTAACAATCTTATACCAGAAATAAAGCGGACCGGTAAAGAGGTTCAGCTGATGGCCGGTGGTAATGGTAAAGGTGTGCGGATTTTCCAGGGCTTTAATGTTTGCCTGTACCTTAGGGTCATCTACCTGGGGTGTATGCAAGCGGCTGTACTGTGCCTGCAGGCGGGCTGATAGTGTGTTACGCAGCGCGGCCGGAAAAGCAGACTTCTCTTCCATCTGCGCTTTAAAATGATCTATAGCCGGAAAGCGGTGGTACAGATGCGCCAGTTCAGCCTTCTGATCCAGGTAATCGCAAATAAGATCTGAAAAATAACCGGTATCCCGGTAAGCCATACAGTGCACATCATCCATAGCGCGCAAAAATACAAAATCAGCTTAGGGGCTAAGCACTGATGTGGGGACGCCAATGTTTTAATAGAGATTAGCTAATTACCCACGCCCCTATAGCCCCGGGCCGGCCCCGCCCGGTAAACAAAGCGGCCCGCTAAGGGCTTTAAGGCCTTTACCCATACGATAGTTTGCCAGGGGTTATACCTATGCCTTTACATATATTACCCACGTTTGGTTTAAAACATTGGGTTGTTTGGCCTAAAACATTTAAATGTTTGGTCTTAATTATTTAAATGAAATTTTGAAAACATTTAAATGAAACGCAGCAATCATTTAAATGAAAATTTTAAGAGGGTGTATGCTTCCCCAAAAGGGGGAGATAAAAAGAAACACACCGGCCTGTATACCCGCCAGGCCTTCAGGCAAGCACGGCCTTTAGGCAACGGTAATACAGGGCGGCCATTGGGTATAAAGCCTGCGGCCCCGCGCTAAGCGGCAAAGTACGGGCGCTGCGCATATAGGCGGTATATAAAGTAGACCAACGGGCATATACCCTGCCCTGCGGCACCTGCATAAGGACGGCCAGCTGCGGCAAAAGGCTTAGGGCCGCGCAGCCGGGCGGCAGCAGGCCCAGCTCTGTAAGGGCAGCACACATTTGCTGCTGGTACATATCCTGCTGTATAAGGCGGATGATACATTGTTTTGCTAGCATACGGCTGGTATTTTGGGGGTTAAAAGCAGGAATTAAACTAAGCCGTATGCTTCGCTTTACGCCAGTAAAAAGGGAAATAAAGGGGTGGTATTTAGGGTAGCACTAAAGCCGTGTAAATATTTAATACTATTGTTTATATTTAGTTTTTATAAAACAAGTACTTACCAAACCCCACCACTACTCCAACCCATGGCTATACCCTTCGGTCTCTTTTTACAACTCCTTTACCTGAAGCGGGTGTGGATGGCTGCGGTGTGTAAGCTTTGTACAGGTGCAGTAAAGCAAGCGGGGTTTATACACCTGCCCGCACTCATGCTCTTGCAAAACCAACCGGCCTATATGAACGCCAAAAGAAATATATAAAACTGGTAATGACACACATGAATCAAATTAACTAATAGTAAATAAACAACATATGTGTTTTATACATACGTTGGCAACATTAGAAACAAATAAATGAGAATAAATGAAGACATTCCAATACTAGGAAAAGTTACAGTAAACTTCCTTGATCTAAGTGCAAAGTTATATCAGCATTATATCGATGTTAATGAAATAGATAGACAGAAAAAAACAGCTCATTTAGGTTTAATTTCTCACGCTTTTAAAAATTCTAATCACAGTAGATTTGATTATTTAATATTGCAATGTGTAATATCAGAATTAATTGAAAATACTTTTAAAGGAACAACGAACGCGCAAGGGAATATCACAATAGACGGAGATAAACATTTTGGAAATGATATAATTAAAACTTGGATTCTACTCTCTAATTTTGGGCATTGTAAAAATACCATTGGAGATGAAAAAACAATTCTTCTTCATTGCATCCAAAATAAGTCTTTCAAGAAAAAGCTATTAAATTGCATTAAAGACGCTAGATTAAAAAAATGGTCCGAAGAAGTAATCACTAATTTTGACTACGTAAGCTTTCATCATATCATAAGTTTTATTAGAATTTATAAAACATTCACAAGACGAGTTGCGAGACAAAACGAACTACTAAAAATATATAAACTCTTACTTTTACCAGAAGAAGAAAACGAACTAATTGCAAGTTCAAATCAAACATCTCAATTAAAGAACATCTATTATATACTAAGAGATATTTCTATGATTGCCTTAGATTCTAGAAATAGCTCTCTACCTTTAAGTATAGACATTCTTTCAACAGTTTTATCCTTAGATTCTTTTGAAAATAAATATCAAAATAAAAGGATTTCGATCATATTGGAACCACTTATTTCGATACTATGTGATAACCTATATCTAAACATTAAGAGTCAAACCCATCAAAGGTCTTACGAAATAAATGCATCTAAAACAATTGGAACAGATGTAGTCAAAAACCTTAATCAAGCCATAGAGAAAGGATTATATAATCCTACAGTTTGCCATTTAGACCATTTTTTAAGAATTCAACTAGATAAAAAAAATATGGTTTTTGAAGAAATCTCAAAGGCCACTAGACAAATTTTGACTGTAAAAAAAGGAATAACTGGTGTTGATGCATCAATGGACTTAAACCCTTTCACTGATGAACGAGTTATTGATTTCTATATAGAGGATAATTTTGACATTAAACACTTTTCAACTTTCATCTATAATATTGGAAATATTACTATTGGACAAATTATCGGAACTGCCTCTAATGAATTTAATAAAACTAAAAAAATCAATGATATAATCGATGCCAATTTAAATAAACTACCAATTACGGAAGCGCAAAAAACGGATTTTAAAAAACCAATCCGAGAACACATTTCTTCCAATATCAAAAAAGCCTTATTAAATAAAAACTTACCCATATTCAAAAATATACTATGGGCTGTATTAAGTTATCACTTAGACCCTAAATATCATTTTGACATAGATAATCACTCTGTTGAAAAATATGATTATTTTGGAGTTAAGGTTGTAGGTTTAAACCCACTTAAAGAAAATTTGGATAAAGCGATAGTTTATGAGAAAGATTTGGATAGGAAACATGAGTTAAATCAATTAAAGCAATCTGCCTATAGAAAGTTCGAAGGAACCGTGCTAATTTGTATCTCTAGAATAAAAATCTACAATTACTCGCTAGCACCAGACAAAAGAATTGTAACTGATATTGATGGAGTTGTTTTAAAATTTAATGAAGACGTTTTAATTTTAGAATTACACGAAAGTAAGAATACGACTAAACCTGTAAAAGATGCACTAAAAGATATCAATGCCAAATTAATTAAAACAATTGATAAGAAAATAAAGGGTGTCAAAATTAAAGAAGTACCAAAATATGGAGGAAAGATTTATATCCGTCATAAAAATAACGTTGCCTAACAATGTATGAAAATAATAGCGGTTTAATCGCTAAAACTAAAGTAAGTAAACATAAAAGAGGTCTGTTTAAATCCGAAAAGTTAGTGTGTGAAAATCCGCTACTATTCTTATACTAGACCGTTGGCGCCCTTACTGAAAACGGAATTTATAATATTTATGAAGGTTTGAGTGAACTTGAACCTGGAAAGCCTGAATTTTCCAATTTGTTTGCTGAATTGAATAAAGTAATTACGGAGGTTAGAATAAAAAATGAACAATAATTACTATGTTTGAATAACAAAAAAAAAACGCCAGTGGTTAGAATACTGACGTTTTAAAGAATAAAGAGGTTTCGGCTATGGACACCAGAACAACAAAACTAAATTGATAATAAATAGGTTTGGAATCTATTCATTAGAATACAATTTGACATTTGACTCTTCTCTTACTCTTTATTTTAAAGCAAATATACAATATTTAATCCTTATTTAGAATTATTCTAAATAAGGATATGCACATTTTATTAACATTTAGTATATCAAGCTAAAAAAACTTTGGGGAATAGCGTGTCCCCCTGGCTTGCGCGCGCGTCACGCTGGTGCCATAAACCAATAAGCACCGCCTAAGCGTAGCCTCGCTATGCTTGTTTACCCCCTGGTTAGCGCGCAGCTATTTGCTGCAAATTCCTATCTTGGTTTTGTAAAACCTGCTTACCGCTCTAATTAAATGGTATATGCTTCCGTATCCTTTTACAACTCCTTTACCTATACATGAAGGGCCGCATAAAACCCATGATAAGCGGCTTACATGAATAATTGTATAGGCGATATAAGGATGTATATTGTTATATGGTAGTTGGCGGGCATGCGGAACAACAAACTCTCAATGATCAAGAAACTACTCTTACATATCATATGTATTCTAACCTCGGCAACCCTCCTTGGACAAAGTAATGACCAGAATCAAGTTCCTTTCGCCATCTTCAACAGGAGCTACAACAATGAAGATATCGGTGCAAGAATCTTTATTGACGGTGAACTCATATTTGTAGCCAATTCAATTAATGAAACCTTTGATATGAGGAGGCAATATGTGACCGACTTAGACACAGGATTTCACACAATTCAGGTATTAGCATTAGAATCTGACTTTCAAACGGTTGACACTGTCAGAGTTTTCACCCCGTCTTCCTTACACCGACTTTGGATTGACTATCGACATATCCCAGACCCGAAGACCCAATTCGAATACCTTTTGAAGTCCAAATTCCAGAAAGAGATGAAATTCAATAATGCGGAACCAAAGGATTCGACAAGGATTTACGAACAGGTGCGACTACAACTGATTGAGGACAAGAGATATTTGATAAAAGATCCCATTGAACCAAGCTTCAAAATAAGATGGGTTTACCCGATTGAAGAATGAAAAATAAAAAAGTACGACCCGCCAACACAAATAAACGCAAGTCGGCTTTAATCCCGATCCGGTTGGGCGTTTACGGTTGACAGAGAAACCTTTCGTTTCTTTACAAAACCACGGACGAAGCCGACCTGCGTTTATTCAGAACCGTTGTGCTCCGTTTAAAACAGACGATGAACTGGAATCAATTAAAGAGTAAAATTTATGTTTGGGACGGTGGTTGGTTGGACATATATGTTCATAATATAACACGAACTGATTGGCAAAAGTGGGTTCAGTATGTAAATCAGAACTATAGAATTGACTGGTATAATGGAAGAACTGAAAGAGATGAAACCAAAATCGACTTTTCAGTGATTGAAGACTTTTGGGACGGAAATCCTGACCTGACTTCAACTGCAAAAATCTTCATTGATAATATCCAAGTTAATGCTCACTTTTTTGATGACACTGAAATTGAAAACGATATTGACCCAAGAGAATTTAAAACCATTGAGGACCACAATAAACTGATTGACTATTTGAAAGACCTTTCAGAAACATTGGACAGAGAAGTAACATTAACTCCTGAGAATTGTCCAGAGATTATCCTGATGAAAATAAACGGAAATTCAATCGAAATTAGGACAGATACTGAAACTGAAAAATGGCCGATAAGAATTAAAAAATAAAAACATTTGCCAACAAAGCATCCCATGTAAAGCAGTCTCCCCCCTGGTTAGCGCGCAGCTATTTGCTGCAAATTCCTATCTTGGTTTTTCAAAACCTGCTTACCGCTCTAATTAAATGGTATATGCTTCCGTCTCCTTTTACAACTCCTTTACCTATACATGAAGGGCCACATAAAGCCCATGATAAATGCCTTACATGAATAATTGTACAGGCGATGTAAGGATGTATATCGTTATATGGTAGTTACCTGCAACCAGAAAACCCGTCCAAATGGAGCAACACAAAAATCAATCAACCCTTTTTGTCATTTGACAAATTCCGAATAAAATGCAATGACAATCTTTGTGACTATGGACAAATTAATAAGCTATCTGTTGGAATTTGGGCAGCTAAATCAACAGCAAATTGACCTGATAAAGAGAAAAGCACAGGTATTGGATTTGAAAAAGGGCAATTACTTTTCCGAAGCAGGAAAAATACCAAAACAAGTAGCTTTTATTAAAGAAGGTATTTTACGGGTATGTTACTATAACAGCGCAGGGGATGAAATCACCAAATACTTTATTGATGAAAACAATTTTGCAGTGGACATAAACAGCTTCAATCAAAAAATCCCATCTTCGGAATATGTACAGGCTGTAACCGATTGTACACTACTTGTATTTTCTACAGAATCACTCACCGATTTGTCATCCACTATCATTCAGTGGGACGGCATTATCAATAAAATAACCGAAAAAGCATTGGTTGAAAAGGTAAATAAACTAAGCCCCATGTTAGCCGAAGATGCCAAAACAAGGTATCTTAGTTTTTTAGAAAAGTTTCCGAATTTAGCCAACAGAATCCCGCTTTCCTATCTCTCTTCTTATTTAGGAATCACGCAATCATCATTAAGCAGGATTCGAAAAAGCATCTGAAATGAGCACCAAACGCTTTCGGGGCGAATTCCATGTAACCTTTAAAATCAATTAAATATACGTGAATTCATTATTTGCCAAATGGCAAAAGTTTTTGCTTTTGACGTGCTGAACTTTGCTTCATCATTTAAACAAAAAGCAAAAAATTATGGATTCAATAATTATTACAGGAGCCACCAGTGGAATTGGTTTTGAGTGTGCTTTACAAATGGCTCAAATTGCCAAAAATGAACAAATTATTATCCCAGCCAGAAATATTAAAGCAGGAAAAGAAGTACTAGAAAAAATAAAGGCTAAAACAGGTCATAAAAACCTGAAATGCCTGGAATTGGATTTGGCTTCATTAGCGTCTGTAAGAAGGTTCTCTGAATCATTTGCCAAAGAAAAAAACAACTCCATTTCTATTCTTATAAACAATGCAGGAGTACAGAATATTGGCGAAACACAATTTACGGCAGACGGATTTGAACAGACCTTTGGTGTAAATCATCTCGGGCCGTTTGCCCTGACAATACAATTACTGCCTTTTATGAAAAATGAAGGACACATAACCTTCACATCCAGCGAGACTCACGACCCTGCATTAAACACGCCCATAGAACCGCCAATTTACACAAGCACTCAGGAACTTGCTTTCCCAAAAGAAACTTCCGAAAAACCCAACCTTGTTGGGCAAAGAAGGTATTCTACATCAAAATTGTGTAACATAATGATCACTTATGAATTACAAGAGCGATTGAAAAATACAAACATTAGGGTAAATGCCTATGACCCAGGGATGACACCAGGGACAGGACTTGCCAAAACTTATTCACCTGTTATGCGGTTTTTATGGAAAAACGTATTCCCTGCTTTGACCCTATTAAAAAGTAATATACATACACCAGCTCAAGCCGGAAGAAATTTAGCAAGCCTTGCCTATTCTGAAAAGTACAAAGACTTAAAGGGAATTTATTTCTCGGACGGCAAAGTGGTTAAAACATCTGTTGATTCTTATAACAAGGATTTTCAAAGAGACCTGTGGAGTGGCAGCCTTGAACTTACAAAAACCACATTTGCAGAATAACCCAAAAGAAACTTCTGAAAAATGGCAGCAGGTAACAAAGTCATAAAGGGGCTTCTTCGTTACCTATGGCTCCCCCCCTAAGCGTAGCGTCCGCTGCGCTTGTTTATCACTCCATAACCAGCTATACCCAGGTCAACGGACCATGGAGCCGACCCCATAAATAAGGATTTCAACCAAGCTAATCGGTACGGGAGCGGAATTGGGTATGAATACAAACCAGAAAATTAAACCGTAGGTTACAATCTTATGGTATCGTACTTCCCTTCCTGAATTATTTTATAGATCAGGCCGTTGGTAGTGATGCTGCTCTGTAGCTGCCGTACGTAGTTTTTGATGTCTTCCGAATGACGGATCTCATTGTCGTGCGGAATAAAACCAATACCGGCAAAGCGTCCATTCTCTACATAGGCAAAGCCATCTTCCTCCCGGTTGCGGCCTTCCGTCTTTATAATCAGGCAGTCTTCACCACCCTGCAGATCCGCCAGCATTTTTTCAAAATTGGCCTGGTGCTCCTCAGGGCTGAGCGAATCTTTAAGATAACTCTCCGGGAATCCGCAACGGGAAGGATTGAGTTGAAACTCCTGCACCAGTTCATACATGCGGTTAAGCGCTTCGTTATGGGAAAAATATTCTTCCAGGTAACCCTTTTGGGAGGTGATGCGGTTAATACCCAATGACCAGTATCCCTGCTGACCCTGGAAGGCAAAAATGCCAAAGCGTTTCTTGGGGTTCTTTTGCGCCAGGTTGTATTTAGGCCAGTGGTGGCGTATTTCATGATCTTCCAGAAGAATAGCCAGCAGTTCACTGCCCGTGCTTTCATAGTCGATGTGAAAGATCTCCCGTTTAAAAGCCTGACTGCGTTTGGTTTCTTTATTGGTGATAAAATGGGAGGCCACCCGCTTGCGCAGATTCTTAGCCTTACCTATATAAATAGGTTTACCCTGCTGGTCCATAAAATAATATACACCCGGACTGCCGGGTAAGCCGTGGTATTCATCTGAAGGCAAATTGGAGGGCAGATTAAACTCCCCGGAATTCTTTTTCACCAGTTGTTGCCATTGTGCGTCTCCGTCTTTAGCCAGCAGCAGGTTCAGCAATTCCGCAGTAACCACGGCATCACCCCAGGCCCGGTGTGGTGCCTGATTGTTTAATTCAAAGTGTTTACATAAATTTTTGAGGGAATAGGAGCGCAAACCACCTTCTATTTTACGGGCATAGCGCACGGTACATAAACGCCTGGGGCGGTAAGTGATTCCACATTCCAGAAGAGCATTCTGCACAAAGGCATAGTCAAAGTTCACATTGTGGGCTACAAACACATGATCGCTTAAAAACCGATGGATCTCTTCCGCCTTTTCTGAGAACAAGGGAGCATCCGCCACCATCTCCGGAGTAATGCCGGTAAGAGTTTGAATATTGAGGGGAATAGCTTGTTCCGGATTCAATAAGGTATCATAGCGGTCCACTACTTTTTGGCCATCGGTAATGATGATGGCTATCTCCGTCATTCTATGCCCGGAAGCATGGCCTCCGGTGGTTTCAACATCAACTACTGCAAACAAAAAAAGGGGGTTTTTTAAACCCCCTAAAAGTACAAATTAATAGCTGATGTGTTCTTATTTTGCCAACTTGATCACTTCCGCTTCAATGTTTTTCTTTTCAAGAATTTCATTGGTATACTTCATGCTTCCGTAAGGCACAAAAATCCTGAAGTCTCCATTTTTCATACGGGCCAGGGTTGCCATTAATTTCCATTTCCCTACTACGTCCCTTTCTGCTTCATTGCGATTGGCTATTTCAAAATAGTATTTACCCCCATTTTTGGTAGCCGTGATATCGGGGATAAAGCTTTTTTCCTCATCATCCATCATACGTAAAGCTGCCGGCTCTGTGTACCCCTCATGCCGTGCTTTGATTTCCTCAAATCCACGGTTGATCACAAAGCTTACTGCCTTCTCCATATCGCTTTGATATTTCCCTGTTTCCACGTTTGCTTGTAACATTATCTGTATTTACTGGTTATAATTATATAGCTTGCCTATCTAGTATAATAAGTCAATTTTTTGAGAAAACCAAATTAAGCAATTTATAAATGCCTGAATTACCAGAAGTTGAAGTGATGCGCAGCTACTTTGAAGAGGCTGCAGGGAACCTTCAAATATCTGATGTTGAGTTTCTTGACCCACTCAACAAAGTGTACAAAAGCCCAAAACCGGAAATTTCAAAAAATCTTGTGGGGCAGCATTTTATTTCTACTCAGCGTATCGGTAAGTATCTTTTTGCCGGACTGAGCAACGGTAAATGGCTGCATCTGCATTTTGGGATGACGGGTTCTTTACAGGTGTATACTGATGATTATAGCCTTCCCCAATATACCCGTATGGCCATTCATTTTGAAGATGGCTCCCGTTTGGCTTTTATAGATTCCCGGAAATTCGGGCGGGTGGAGATCATCCATTCTTTAGACGATTACAGGGATAAGGGGACGCTGGGCATCGATCTGCTGGAAATAAAACCGGATGATTTTGTGAAGGCTTTAGTCCACCGTAAGATTCCCATAAAAGCAGCTTTACTGGAACAAAAACACTTTGCCGGCATTGGCAACTGGATTGCTGATGAAATGTTATTTGAAACCGGCATACATCCTGAAGAACCTTGTTATAAGCTTTCGGAAAAAGAACTTAAAGCACTTTTAAGCAGTGCGGTGGCTATTGTAAAGGTGGCTATCCGAAAGGATACGCATTATGGCGACTTTCCGGAAGATTTCTTTGTGAATTATCGCAAGAAAGGAGCTGTGCATCCCAACCACCCCCACTCTAAGGTGGAAAGTATGCGGGTGGGTGGTAGAGGAACATTTATAGTTCCTGAAAAACAAAAGCTAAAGAAGTAAAGAGTCTAGGCTATATTGGTATACACCGCCTGTACATCATCATCATCTTCAATCTTATCCATCATTTTATCAATATCCGCCATCTGCTCCTCTGTAAATTCAACCGGAGAGGTAGGGAAACGTTGTAACGAGGCCTTTTTTATACCTATCTTCAATTCTTCCAAGGCACCGGACAAGCTTCCGAATTCAGTATAGTTGCCATATACATACACCATCCCTTCATCCTCATCAATTTCCTCCAGGCCGGCATCAATCAATTCCAGCTCCAGTTCTTCAACATCCATCCCTTCTGTTTTCTCAAATTCAAAAACAGCTTTCCGGTCAAACATAAACTCAAGTGAGCCGTTGGGCGCCAAACTACCACCGGATTTATTAAAATAGGATTTTACGTTGGCTACGGTACGTGTCGTATTATCAGTAGCACATTCCACAAACACCAGAACCCCGTGCGGACCTTTTCCTTCATAAGAAACCTCAGCATAGTTCTCCGCATCACTGCTGGAAGCACGCTTAATAGCATTCTCAATATTGTCTTTAGGCATATTCTGCGCTTTGGCATTTTGAATAGCCGTGCGCAAAGCGGGATTCATATCAGGGTCTTGTCCGCCCTCTTTGGCTGCCATGGTAATGGCTTTAGCTAAACGCGGAAATATGCGGGACATTTTGTCCCATCTTTTTTCTTTGGCAGCTCTGCGGTATTCAAACGCTCTTCCCATAAAACAAGTGGTATTTAAGACGCGAATTTAAGATAAGCGGCCAATTCATCAAAAGCCTTATTTTTCATCCATCATTTTACCGGCATACCGCTTTATCAAAACCTTGAGTCCGGTTACGGCCACACCACTCACAATAGTCCAGCCGGCCAGTTTACCCCAGTTTATATCGCGATTGTCAATTTTATCGGGTGCTTCTTCATGGTACATATTCTTATAGGTATGTTCCATCAGTCTTTTAAGTAAAAAACCAGCGCCTATAGCTCCTGCTGAAATGAGCAATTCCTGCATTCTGCGCTTATCGTCATCGGATGAAATTGGGTTGAGATCCATTATTTTTCGGTTTTAAAGATAAAACGGTGCTTTACCATTAAAAGTTCTTACGAAATATTGGTGAGATCAGTATGACGGGCCACCATTACATTGAACAAACCGTAAAAAAGAAGTCCAAGTGCGGTTATTATGAGCAGCGGCTCACCAAGTGTAAGACTGGAAATATATTCAAACACACCTTTTGTGCCATCGTATCGGTTGGCATTGTGGTCTATCACCACCCTTACCAGTAAATACGCTATAACCAGAAATACCACTCCACGCGCCACATAGCCTACCAGACCAGCTCTTTTTATAAGGGTGTATTCTTTTTTTGCATCAGGGTTATCGTCCAGCTTTTTCATAAAGCTACCGCTAATACCTTTAGTAAATTGAAACACAGACTGGCCTAATACTATTAAGGCAATAGCCAGTATCAGGTATATACCCCATTTATGCTCCAGGCATTGAGCCAGTATTTGTTGTTTTTTATCGCTTCCCCCGGACGAGCCGGAAAAAATGGGTTTCATAAAGCTGTAGGCCACAAAAGCATAAAAAACAGCACTATACAGGTAGCGCAAGCGGGTAGGGATACGCTTCCGGCTCTTTTTCTCTCCCGGATCGACATAGGCTTCATATACCCGCCAGATAGCATAGGAGATTAATCCCAGGCTTACCGTTCCAAGTAAGATCATACCAAATGGTTGCTCCATAAGAAACTGGCTTACCCCGGATTTTCCGGATGTTTTCCCTCCCATGCCCACAGCAGCCAGAGAGGTTAAACCTCCCATTAATATATATACCAAACCCTTGGTGAACAATCCGGCTTTTTTAACCAGTGATAATGATTCTTTAGCAGAGGTACTCATGGATATATAGCGTAAGATCTAATTAAGCTTTTAAAATGAAAATATGTTCGATAAGCACAGGTTCAGGCTTCCAGGCGAATTGTTTTATTTTAGGCTTAATTTGCACAAAACAAAATTGAGAGTATGTTCCGCACCAAGATAGCCGGTACCGGCCACTACGTTCCTGCTAATGTAGTTACCAATAAAGACCTGTCTGAAATGATGGACACGGATGATGCCTGGATACAGGAAAGAACCGGTATACGGGAGCGCAGGTGGATAGACCCTAAAACGGGAGACAGCCCCTCGGTTATGGGCACAAAGGCCGCACGTATGGCCATAGAAAATGCCGGGATCACTCCGGATGAGGTAGACTTTATCATATTTGCCACGCTCTCTCCGGATATGTATTTCCCGGGACCGGGTGTGCAGGTTCAGGATCAATTGGGGATTGGTGAAATAGGTGCCCTGGACATTCGTAACCAGTGCTCTGGCTTTTTATACGGATTATCAGTAGCTGATAAGTTTATTCAAACCGGCACGTACAGGAATATTTTACTCATTGGTTCCGAAAATCACAGTGGTGGTTTGGATAAAACCACCCGTGGCCGTGGTGTATCCGTGATTTTTGGGGATGGTGCTGGTGCGGTGCTTTTGCAACCCACTGAAGAGGATGGTAAAGGCGTACTTACATCTCATCTTCATTCAGAAGGAAAATATGCCAAAGAACTGGCCCTGGAAGGCCCTAGTACCGGGCATTGGGTAGATAAAATGATTGAAGAGCAAAACCCTGAAGACACCAGCTATTATCCTTATATGAACGGCAATTTTGTGTTTAAGCATGCGGTTACCCGTTTCCAGGAAGTTATACATGAGGCTTTGGATGCCACCGGCTACCAGTCTTCAGATATTGACCTGCTTATACCACACCAGGCCAACTTACGCATCAGTCAGTACATTCAGGCTAAAATGGGCTTAAGTGATGATCAGGTATTCAACAATATTCAGAAATATGGAAACACCACGGCTGCATCCATTCCCATTGCGCTTAGTGAGGCCGTGCAGCAAGGAAAAGTAAAAAATGGTGACTTGCTATGCCTGGCTGCTTTTGGCAGTGGTTTTACCTGGGGCAGCGCGTTGATCAGGTGGTAAACCTGACTTTTACGAAAAACAAAACGCACCGCTAAGCGGTGCGTTTTTTAATTCAGTTGATGTTGTAACCGGTTTATTCCAAAGTAAGCTTAAACGTTTTTACTTCCTCATTATGGTGTATACGGATCAGGTACATTCCATTTTTAAATTCTGAGAGGTTCAGTGTTTCATGCGCTGAGTTTACGGTACGCCTTATAATGGTTTTACCACTTAAATCCATCAGTTCTACTTCGGCACCCACCGTTAAACCTGAAATTTGCACCAATCCCTGCGAAGGGTTCGGGAAGATCTCAATCTCACCGGGCTGTTCAGATTTGAGTTCCTGGGAACTTATAGCAGGATCTTTTTTGTAGAACATGGTATGCAGGTCATTGATGCGGCTTATATAACCGTTTTTCTGAGATACACCTCCAACCAGTGCACATCCGCCAATATTCAGATTTGCCGTATGATCACCTACCAGGTATTTATCATCTGTAGCCTGGTCAAATACTATTTCCATAGCCCGGGCATGAGGACTTAAAAGGCTGTAAGGGCCTCCGGGCGGGAGAGATGCGGAAAACCCGGTCATAGCCAGATCCGTAAGGTCAACCTGAAGCAAGCGGGTAATAATAGCTCCGGATACGGCAGAAGTCCCATCGGTAAACACATCTTTATCATAAGCAATAGCCACTTTTGCAGACGAGGTAAAAGGCGAGGCCACACATATAGTACGATTCATATAATAATCTGAATTTACAGTAGCCGGTCCATACGAAGTAGTAGTTCTTACACTCGTAAAAGTAAGGGCCACCGGGTCCCAGCTTGCCACAAAGTGATCACTGTTACCCGCCCCGGCTGTTAAAACACCTCCGGATGGAAAGTTGGTTAAATTGGTGAAATTCCCCACAAACACAACTTTATCATCCCAGGTAGAGGTAATATCCAGACCCATATCCCCTCCTGGTGCGGCTCCGTCTGAAACAGGGATGCTATAATCTATGGTTAAAGGTCCGCAGGGCACCACGTTCAGTTGAACTTTCGCAAAAAGTATATCCCGGTCTGGTGATCCCACGTCATGACGCGAGCCGGTAATCCAAATGTTGGAGGTCTCGTAGCGGTCCATATCCAGATCCATTACACGCTCACCCATCTGATACGATCCGGTATTATCTCCGTCCGCAAGATTGTATGTAGCTATAAAACCTACGTTTGGAGAACCATATCCTCCGGGAACACTCACGGTAAAATTACAACCACCGGTACAATCAGCATCCGGAAAATTCACCACTGCACCCGATCCGGCCTGTCCTACATAACCACCGGTATGTAACCGTCCATAATCTTCATCAATGGTTATTCCCTCTCCATAGGATGGAAGTGTAGAGCTGGTTTCGGATATCCATGCCGGAGTACCGGCAGAGCTGATCCGGGTAACAAAATGGCGCTCACCATTGCCGCAGCTGGAAATAAACGCACCCGAGCCCACGTTGGTGAAGGTAACGGCCGAACCAAAAATGGTACCCACCACATATACATTACCTTCCGAGTCCAGCTCTATATCGTTTCCCGCAAAAATATTCCCATACGGCTGAGATGTACTGGTTACCAGCCAGAGTACCGTTGAACCGGAGGGATCAAGTTTAGCGATAAAGACGCGGGTGTAGGCTGCACCATCCGGAGAGGATATAGGTGCACCGCAAGGGTCAAACCTGAAGTCTACATAAGGCGCAAGGCTTCCGGTAATATAAATATTGCCATCAGCATCTACCGCAGTAGAATTAACATATACATCGCCACCATTACCAACAAGCTCAATGGGAAAGGGTTGTGAGCGTAGGGACAGGCTTATGAACAGCAGAAGCATGGCTGAAACAAGCGGGATTTTTGAATTGAAGTAGTTCATAATTTCATAGAGTTTATAATTGTTAGACATTTCCTACAATTCTAAACACTTTGATCAGCTCTACTCTCATCCAAAAAGATGAAAACCCCTTATAACCGGTTTAATCATCCGTTTGGATGAGGCTGGAAAATACTGTTAGTCAGCCAAATTCAGGTTAACGGCTTTTTTTACCGCTTGGGTACGGTTCTTCACATCCAGTTTATTGTAAATACTAAGTAAATGACTCCTAACCGTATTTACCGATATATAAAGGGATTCGGATATCTCTTTATTGGATTTCCCCTTGCAGAGTTCATGCAACACTTCAATTTCCCTGCGGGAAAGGTTCACCCCCAGATAATGGCTCAGATCCTCATCAGCGGAGGGTGAATTTTCCACCAGTTTGGTATTGACCTGTTCCCGTAAAAATTCTATTTCCTGCACCCGGGTCAATAGCTCCGCATTCATTTTCTGCTCCCGGGTTCGTCTTTTCTGATTCCGATAGGCCACCCCCAGGCTCCCACAAATAAGCAGTAGTAAAAGTCCACTTACCAAAGCCGCCCAGGTACGGCTCTCCAGTTTTTGTTCTTCCTCCAGAAGCTTCACCCTTTGCTGACTTAAAAGCAATTCATATTCCTTTTTCTTTACCTCATACTCCGCTTCCTTTTCCAGCAATAGCCTGGTGTTTTTTGCATGCTCCACACTGTCTTTAATACCTTCAGATATCCTCAAAAATGAAAGAGCTGGTTTGAGATTCCCTAAGGCTTCATATATTTCTGATAGCAATTTCGCACTGCGAAGTACAATATCCATTGTACCGGCTTTTTGAGCCAGGTTAAACGATTGCTGTGCGTATTCCCTGGCCCTGTCATATTCCCCAGATTCATAGTTCAGACTCCCCAGATTCAGCATCAGGCCGGCACGTAAGTCTGGCAGTGAGTGATCTTTACCTACATCTAAAGCTCTTTGCAAAAATGAAATAGCTTCTTTACGATGACCCATTTTTTTGTGCTGCATGCCCACATTGTTGAGACAAAGAGCCATTACACCCGGCCCGGCACCTGTTTCTTCTACCAGCCGTAATGCGCTCTCGTAATACTCCAGGCTTCGCTCTGGCTGGTTTTGCTCATCATGTATTTTACCTAATCCGGCAAAAGCTTTTGCTTCCAGGTTTTTACTCTTGATCTTCAGACTTAAGTTATAGGCCCGTTCAAAGTAATCCTGTGCCTTTTCATAAGCTTCCTGCCCGCTAAACAGGTAACCTAAATCCAGGCAGCTCTGCGCCATAGCATGTGTATTTCCAACCGTTTCCTGAAGCTCAAGGGCCTCGTAGAGTAATTCAATAGCTTTTTCCTTTTGGTTTAGTCTTCTTAAAATCACCGCGTACTGATACAGGCAAAAGGCTAGCTTTTCAGATTGGTGAGTTTGCCGTAAACTCCTCAGGGCCTGTTCATAATTGATCAGGCAAGAGTCCGTGTGCCCCGCTCTGAAATAGTAATCAGCTATACCAATCAGGTCCATGGCAGCACCGGTAGTATCCTTAAGTCGGGTATGAAGTTTCAGGGCCTTTTGCATCAGGCGGAAAAATTCTGCTCCTTCTCCCCTGTTCTCATAAATGCGACTCAGATAGTTATACGTATTGGCCAGTTCACGGTAATTACGGTTTTGCTTTTGAATTTCAATAGTCCGCAAATATCCGGCTTCGGCCTCATTAAATTTACCCTGCATATGATTGATGCAAGCCAGGTTAAAAACTGCATCTCCTTTTATTTTAAGAAAAACTGATTTTATTTTAGTTTTCGGTGAATTCTGAAGCTGGTAATCCGCAATAAGCTCCGCCTTACGGCCCAGTTCATAAGCGGAATCAGGATTGTAATTCGCTATTTCCTTTAGTTGCTCCAGGTATTCCCTGGCTTTCATGGAATCTGTAGGTTGTGCATAAGCATTGGCGCACAGTAAAATAACAGCCGGAATAAGGCGTAGCTTATAGCAAAGCTTCATAGAGTAGATTTTAAATGAGAGTGATTTCAATCACAATAATAACGTGATGGGATGGAATATCTAAAAGGTAATAAGTGTGTGCATCCGTATTCACCGGCATCAAGCCCTAATTGCTTATGGCTTGATCGGCTTGGAAAACATCTATAAAAGGATCAAACATCAGCTTGTTGTTTAGTCAGCACCTGCTCTCTTTAAAGCATTGGCCAGTCAGGTATTACTCCCGGTAATCTTATTATCTTAACCGGAATTTCGCCACCAAACTATTTTTTATGAGAATCCTGTTCACTCTCTTCATAGTTCTTTTAGGGCCCGGGTCATTTTATGCTCAAAGTATACCACAGTCTCACATCCGGGAAGACCTCCGGTTTCTCAAAGAAAGTATCATTACTTATAACCCGGCTTTGGATATCTACAACCCTGATTTCCGAAATGAAAGTGAACAACTAATTAATAACAGTCCGGCCAGGGCCAACCTCATGGACTACTTTGGAATGGTGAGCCGCTTGTGTGCATTAAGTAATGAGGGACATTTTGCCATGGGCTCCTGGAGCGATACCGTGCACAAAGGCATAACTGAAAACACTTACGCCTACCTTCCGCTTTATGTGGTGGCATTAAACAACCAACTGTACGTGTGGAAAGATCTGTCAGATGAGAGCTCTCTGGCAGACGGTGATGAGATACTTTCCATTAACGGCCGGGAAACTTCTCAGGTACTTGCCAATTTACATCAGGCTATTCCTGCGGATGGCAACATCTCTACCTACAAGGAATATCAGTTGAGTATCAGTTTTCCTTTTGCCTACTACTTTTTTGGTGAGCAAGCTGCTACTTTCACCATCGTAAGTACCCATAAGAATACCGAGAAAACACAGACCCTCAAAGCCCTTACACGCGATAAACAGATTATCAATTACGAAAAACGCTATGGCCCCACTGCAAAAAAAGCTCCTTCTATTGACGATTTTTATGAGCTCCATCTTCAGGATAACTATGCCCTGCTCAAGTTAAAATCATTCAGTTACCAATACATTGAGGGGTATAAGATCAAGTCCAAAAAATTGTATAAAGAAGTTTTTAAAAAGATTGCTGCTGCCAGGGTGCAAAACCTTATTGTGGACTTAAGGGGTAATACCGGAGGTCGCAATGAGTTTGCAGATGACATACTACCTTATATCATAAAGGAAGGACATAAAACACCTTTTCTTAAAAAAACCGTTTCGTGGAAAGGGAAAGAAAAGAAGTATAAAGTTCCGGGAGTCAAAAAAAATGCATTTCAGGGAAAAATGTATGTTCTTGTAAATGGGGCTACCTATTCTTCAGGAGCAACTCTGGCGCGGTATCTCAAAGAGTATGGAAGGGCCATGGTGTTGGGAGAAGAAGCCGGTTCCCGCTATGAAGGTTTTGCAGCCGGTTCCAAACAATATGTAAACCTGCCACACTCGGGCTTAAGAATTGGAATTCCGCGTTATCATATCTTTTTTCCGGCCTCTCAATTGCAAACCACCCAAAACCGCGGTCTCTTGCCGGATCATGAAGTAAAGAAAAGTATTAACGACCTGATCAATAATACCGATCCGGTAATGGATTATGTGTTCAGCCTCTTAAAGCCCTGATACATAAAACTTAAATTCACACGAGCTGTTTTCAAACCATGTTGATATGAGATATTTTCCTGGAACTCTTACCCTTTTTATCTTCCTGTTGGGCACCATACCCTTGAGATCTGCTATTTTGGAAGAAAGTGATTATTTTCAGTTTCACAGTAACTTCTGGATAAACCTGCACCACTTTTTATACCAGCAAGCTAAAGGAGATCAGCAATTGCATTTACAGGAAGATGAATATACATTAACCAATATTGGTGATACACAAATTGTCGCGGCCCTCAAGGAAGCCGACCGGAAAATCTTCCAGCAAGCGGTACACTACTATTCTACCTACCTTATAGATAAGAGTTTGCTTTTTGATTTGGCCAACCACCGCCAATGGCTGCAAAAGCAAAAAGAAGACAGCCCAATTACCGACACTAGCTTTGGGGCGCGGTATACGGAGATACTCAACAGAACGGCTCCGGTATATCGCAAAAACTTCTGGAACCTGCACCATCAACAGAATAGCAAGATTCTGGAAAAACACTTTAAGATTATCCAAAATATAGAAGCAGAAAGTATCCGGACGCTGGAAAAAATGGCCGGAGCAGATTGGCCTGCAGGTAAAATACGAGTGGACCTTACCGCCTACGGAAACTGGGCGGGAGCTTATACCCAGTCTCAACCGGATTTTAATATTACAATCTCGTCCCTGGATCCCTTCTCTATGCAGTCCGCCTTTATTGAAACTGTTTTTCATGAAGCTTCACACATTTTATTTACACGGGAGAGCAAGCTAAGGGCTAAAATATTTTTCATGAGTAACGAAATGGACGTTAAATTTCCACGAAACCTATGGCATGCAGCCCAGTTTTACCTGTGTGGCAGACTCATTCAGGATAAACTTAAAGAGTTTAACATAGAGTATGTTTTGATGATGGATATAAAGCACATATTTGCTCAAAGTAATACGCCTCCATTTCGTTCTGCCCTGGAAAAGTATTACCAGGGGGATGCGGATCTGGAAAACACGGTACGTGCTTTATTGCTTATACATCAATAAGTTTCAAGCTTACCATGTCGTTGTGAGCAATAGGAAATGACACCAAACGGACCGTAAGAGAATCCGACAAACCGAAACGTTTCTAAATTTGTAAAGCTTTAAATTTCTTTTCTATGAGATGGAACACTTTCATACCATCATCCTTAAAACCCTTTTTTAATACAGAACTCAGTCTATTTAAGAAGGAATATGACAACAATAATTTACAGAGTGCATGGCGGCATCTGGAAAGAGCGCATGTAATCGGGCAAGCCTATCCTTATGAACATAGCCTGGTGCATTGGAAAATGCTCCAGTTCGGATTCCGTATCAAGAGTTTTAGAGAGATTACAGGACAAATTCCCCGGCTGTTGGTGGGTGGTGTGAAATCTTTTGCAGGTACTATTCCGGTAGGCAATACCGGAGGAAGTAATATCCCGCCCTTAAAGCCTTTACCTATAGAGAATGATATTCGTGAAATGTTTAAAGAAGCCGGAGCTCAGAGATAATCCGTTTCTTCAAATCCTAGAGATACTCTTGTAATACCCGGCCCCAAATATCATAGCCCTTCTTATTCATGTGAAGATTATCCTGTATAAATATATCTTTATACACCTCTCCTTCTTCATTTACCATTGCTTTCCATACATCAGCCATTTCAACGCCCTCTTCTTTAGTCATCTTGGTGAGACGCTTGTTGAGATCAATATATTGCTCCTTAAGCTCCCATCTGGCCACACTAGGTTTGGCACTAATTAAAATAATACGGGTTTGAGGGAGGTCCTTTTTAACCTTTTTTATGAGTTTACGGGCTTCTTTTACAATAACTGCCGGTTTTTCACCACTGGCAATATCATTGTCTCCCTCGTAAATAAACAGAATATCAGGATTGGGCTCCAGAATGAGTTTTGAATAATAATGAAGCAGATCGCTGAACTCAGAACCTCCAAAACCATTATTGATCATATTGTATTCCGGAAAGTAAGCTTGAACATCTTTCCACATTTTAACGCTGGAACTGCCGGCTAACACCACTACAGGCTTGGTCGGATCAAGGTTCCGTTCCTGCTCTTCAATTTCAGCAATATCGTTCTTTAAACGGGCCGGATCCTGAGCTTGTAAATTAAATGCCCATAAAAAGGAAAAGAGCAGGCTGACGGTTATTCGGGATTTCATGAAATTCATTTTCCAAATATATTAAACCATCGCCCGTATTCGCACTTGTTAAGGCAGGCTGTTTATGAAACCGGAATAACCACCCGCATGGCTCGGCTGGGTATCACAGTCTTCTTCAGCCACCTTCTCTTCAATATTTTCCACCCGGTTGGATGGACTCGGGTGTGTACTTAAAAATTCAGGTGTTCCCCCACCCTGGCCTTCATCTTCCAAACGCTGAAAGAATATTTTGGCACCATCACAGGCAAAACCGGTAGCTGAAAGATACTCTACCGATTTTTCATCTGCTTCGGTTTCAAATTCACGGCTAAATTGCAAACCGGCCACCGTCCCGGCTATCTGCCCGGCTATCTGTTCCAGCTGGCTGGCATCTTCACCCACCAGCAGGTTCAGCAAAAACTGCACACCATATTGCTTTTGCAGGTTACGGCTGGTGTGGCGCAAATCGGCATGTGCAATTTCGTGACCCAACACACCTGCCAGTGCATCAGGATTGTTCAGGTATTTAATTAAACCGGTGTATACGTAAATATATCCTCCCGGAGTAGCAAAGGCATTCAGTACATCATCATCCTGTACAATATGTACATCCCATACAAACTCCGTACGGTAAGCCACCTCCCCACTATTTAAAATAGCATTTACCATACTGTCCAAATAGGCGTAGGATTGTGGGTAATTACTTCGTGAAAGTATTTGGTATTGTGGGTCTGATTCAATTTCCGCAGCCACATCTGCTCCGAGCTCCACATCGTCTTCCGGAGAAAAGAACACCGAAACATTATTGTTTTTGTCACAGGCGGCAAGGCTTACCAAAAAGGCGAGGCTACAACTAATACGTAAAAAAGCGGCTTTCATCTATTTAAAATTTTTAAGAGAACGAATTTAGCCACTTTTAAGTTCAGAGCCTACCTTAATTTCCCCACCGGAAAAAGCCTTTTGCAGTAAGTTTGGTATAAAGAAGGACCTTGGTCTTACTCCTGTATATTTAGGGTACTGCAATAATTTCCCTTTCAAACTTAGCCCGGCAGGGTTCAATGCAAGCATAGTTGATGATAAGCTCGTTCCCGCTGATTTCAAAATACATGTTTAAGCAATTATTTACGGTAATTACAGAGTCAGCCAATGAATAAGTACCTGAACTTGGAGAACCGGAAGCTTCTGACATACTGCATAAGTCTCCGTTAGATGTAATGGTACTATCTGAATAAAACTGAACCACTTTATTGCTGTTTACAGCTTGAAAAGTCCCGCTGCCGTCCCCCGGATCAGCCAATATCTCTATGAGTTTATATTGACCAACCAATGAGGTTTGATCAGGACTTTTAATACTTTCCTTTTTTTCCTTATTACACCCTATGCTAAAGGCAATGAGAATAGCTAGTATAATCGGTTTTTTCATTGTAATTTGTTTTAATACAGATGCCAGCGGGGTAGATAAAGTTGCGTGAGCAAGCTGGCAGGGCTATGGCATTTATTGTTTTATGGAGAAGCCAAATAAACGTAATCTTGTACCTTCAACATTAAAGCCCCAAAGCATGAAAGTCACCGGAACCTTTGAAGTTAAAATGGAACCCATGAACTATTCCCAACCTTCTGAAAATAATATGCAGGTGGGACGCATGGCCTTGAATAAAACTTTTTACGGAGACCTTTCTGCCCAAAGCAAAGGTGAAATGTTAAGTGTAATTACACCGGTTAAAGGTTCTGCCGGATACGTTGCCCTGGAGCAGGTAAGCGGTACGCTAAATGAAAAAAAGGGCAGTTTTATGTTACAACACTTCGGCATTATGCACAGTGGTGAGCAACGTTTAATATTGGAGGTTGTACCTGATTCAGGTACAAACGAGCTTTCTGGCTTAACCGGCTCTATGAATATTTTAGTTAAAGATGGCCAGCATCACTATGTGTTTAATTTTGAGCTATTATGATAAAGTGCCAACCCATTATTGCCGTAGCAAACATGGAAAGCAGTTCCAATTGGTACCAACAATTATTAGGTTGTAAGGGTGCGCACGGAGGTAAGGAATTTGAAATGCTAATGGATAATTCCGGGAATTTTTTTCTCTTTCTTCATGCCTGGAACACCCATGAGCATCCCACCATGAGCAATCCGGCAATACAGGCCGGCAACGGGCTTATTATTTATCTCACCGTACAAGATCTGAATGGGGTTTGGCAAAATGCGCTTAAACTGAATGCCCAGGTGGAAAAAGAGCCTCATATAAGCCCTAATTCACACCGAAAAGAGTTTTCAGTACGTGATCCGGACGGTTATTACCTGATAATCAGTACATAATTATTTTCCCCGTATCGGTATCCATATTTCTTCTTCAGAATCAGGATGATCATTTTTATATTTTGCTCCCATCAAGGCAAAGTGAGGCCGGTTATCCAAGCTGTATTCGGAATTTGGGATCCACTCACTATAAATATATCGGTACATTTCAGCAGCTTCACCGGACTTGCCTTTGTAGTTAAAAACCGCATATTTACCGGAGGGTAAGGCTAAAAAGGTAAAGCCCTTTGGTAAGACTGCTCCGCTTTCCACGGCTACCGCTGCCCACTTTTCAAACTCACGTGCAGGTTCAAAATTCCTGAAAAAATCAGGATTATCATACACCTCAACAGAGTAAAGTTCTTTACCTGCCGTGTCTGTTATTTTATGGCATTCAGGCATAAAGCGTTTCCATAATGAACCGGTGGTATTATGGCTGTAAGACATATACGTTTTAAGACCGGCCAATTGAGTTTTAGGTAAAATTCTGATCCCGGGCTCCTCCATTTTTTGTAAGCTTGATGGATGCAAAACTAACCGCTTTGCAAAGGCCAAAGCAATTTTATAAAAGCATGAGCAAAAAAAAAGACTATAGTATTACACCCAAGTTCGGACCTCCCCTGGCCGAGATACTTTCCAGAAAAATTGAAGCGGTATATCCACATTTTAAAAGCCAGGACTACATACGGTCTATAGCTGAAAAATGTGAAGGACTATCCTATACACAAAGGGTAGAACTTCATGCCCGGGTGTTAAAGGAAGTATTACCCGGGTATTTTAAGGAGGATCTGAAAGTTCTTATGCAAATCCTGGGAGATGAAAATCCAAAAGAAACCGGTATGTTCACCAATTACTATTGGTTGCTGCCGATAGGGAAGTATGTAGAGCTTTACGGACTGGAGCATTATAAGGCTTCAATAGAGGCTATTGGAGAAATCACCAAACGGAATACCGGAGAGTATGCCATACGTCCTTTTATCCGCAAATACCCGGATAAAATCTTAGTACAGATGAAGGCCTGGGCTAAATCCCCTAACTTTCATTTACGCAGGCTGGCCAGTGAGGGTCTCCGTCCTAAGCTTCCCTGGGCTCCTAAACTGGATACTTTTATAAAAAGCCCGGAACCTGTTTTTGAAATATTGGAATTACTGAAAGAAGATCCCATAAAATTTGTACAAAAATCGGTGGCTAACCATATTACTGATTATCTGAAGGTAAACACAGACCCTACCCTTAAGCTTCTTTCCCGATGGAAAAAGACGGACAATGTCCATACCTTATGGATTGTAAAATATGCTACCCGGAAATTTGATTACCGGTTTTAACCGAGGGCAGTCGTTTAAATATTAAAGAGTTACCGGGTTCAAATTCAGTAGTATACTAAATTGCTGCACTTAATCGGGGTTTTGTGTTAGTTAATCAATTACCCAATGTCAGAATAACCTGATCTGATTACATTTGGCCTACCTATTTTCCAACTAATATGAAACCATCCCTTTTATTTCTTTCGCTTTTTATCTTCAGCCTGGCATGCACCAAGCCCGACACCCAGGAAATAAGCTCTGCTGATTCTAAAACCGACTTTAACCAACTCACTGTTTCTCAAAACTTCAACTGGAGTAGCAGTATAAAAGGACAGGTTCAGGTGAAAATTGACAATTCTTTTTCTCACAATGGCGAAGAATTATGGATTGTTAATGAAGCCGGGGAAAAATTAAGGTCTGCTGTAATTACTGACAATCAGGTAAATTTTAACATTTTACTTCCTGAAGCCGGAGAAAACTATTTTTTCTACCACCCAAACAGTGGTAGCCAACAAACCATAAAAAGTACCGGCAACTTAAATTTTAAACCTTCCCGTACTGATCTCACAGAGGACAAAAAGAAAACAGCTGCCAATCTTTTGGTTAATGGTACTTTCAGTAGCTCAACTCTTTTCAGTACCTCACCCCTAAGTCATTTAGGTGGAGCCGCGGCTCTTGCCTATACAGGTGGCTGGTGGACTGATGCCAGTGATTTCCCCGATATTTATCATGTAAACAACAGCTATTTCAAGATTGATCACCCTGGGAGTGCCATCTTAAGTCAAACCGTGGCAGCCAACCCTAATACGGCTTACAGATTGAGAGTATATTCCAATGGTTTGAATGGAGTTCCGTTAAGTCATACTATTTTAAACAGTTCCGGCCAGGCCGTAGGCGGAGGTCATGATACGTATGATTGGTTTGCTCCGCATGGTGGAGGTGGCCCCGTTCAGGTTACATTTACCACACCGGCTACGGCAGCCTATATACAGTTAAGCCCTTGGCTGAGCGGTAGTTCTTACGCTACTTTTGTTGAACTGGTAGAACTTTCTGTTGATAACGATAATGATGGCGTGTCCAATTCTTCCGATGATTATCCCAATGATGGTCAGAGAGCATATCGCAGCAACTTTCCTACTTCCGGTTATCAAACCCTGGTGTTTGAAGATTTATGGCCTTATAAAGGAGATTTTGATTTTAATGATGTAGTGGTTTCCACTCAGGTAGCTACTGCAAGTAATGCGGCCAATAAAAAAGTAGATATGACTTTTACCGTAAGCGTTGATGCGATAGGCTCAGGTTTTCATCATGGTATTGGCGTATTGCTTAATGATCGGACCTTATCCGATTTTCCGTTTGACATCATTGAATCCGTTAGCGGAGATGCCGTTCAGGATCCTGACAACACCAATGGGGTTATTATCAGTCCGGATATTAATGAGGATCAGGCGCTGAGTGCTTCGCTTAATTACACCTTTACCATTACGTTTACTGCTAATTACGCTGATAATTACAGTAGTGAAGAAGTAATTCCGGATGTGTATACCTTCAGAGTACTGGATCGCACGCATGAGATCCATCAATTTGGATTTTATGGGAGTTCGGTATCCAATACTTCAGACTTGTTTAATACAGGTGATGATGCCGGAAATAACGGTCCGTTTAAAACCCAGCAAGGTTTTCCGTGGGTTTTGGAAATCATTACTGCTGACAAATCCTTCAAGCGTCCTAAAGAAAAAATAAATATCCTTGAGGCTTACCCTGGTTTCCAAACCTGGGCAGAATCTGACGGTTCTTTAGGTACCGACTGGTTAAATAACCCTGTTCTAAACAACGTATATTAGGGTTTTAAGCCCCATACAAAGCGTTAATTATGCCTCGTAATTAACCGTTTATCGATTACATAACGTATGCGCTCCATCCAGAACCTAAATGGTAAAAGGGCTTTGAATCACCTTGTCTAAAATTGCTATGCAGGTGTAATAAATTTCTTGTAACCAGTGTGTTATCGGATTCTTAAATGATCTACATTTGTCTTGCTTTTCGAGACATTACCCGTCACCCAATTCCCTAAAAAGAAGTAAGTGAAGGATTGAGCAGGAAGGCAGTGTTTTTAAATACTGTTTTACTTAATTCTTCAACAAATGAAAAATGCATTACGCTATGTATTTAGCTGCTGCATGGTACTATGTGCCCTATTATCAGGTGCCCAGTCCTATGTTATCAGCAATTCTGTCCTTAACACGGGCAACCCCGGAGGAGTAAAAACTTCTACGGATCCTACCACCACCGGAGGAACCAAAATTCTTCTGCACAATGACGGGGGCAGTGCCAGTACCAACTATTGGTCGGCCAAAGCTACCCTGCCCTTTGCCTTTAATTTTTACGGAGCACCTGTAACCAAGTTCATTGTATCAAAGAATGGTCTTCTTTCTTTTGACACTGTCCAGGCCGGTACTGCTGTAAATAGTGCTCTTAACGTAAACGGGGCATTGCCTAATCCTTTATTACCTCCTAATACCATCGCGTATTTTTGGGAAGATTTCGGACCAGCACTTAACTCCGGAGATGATGTCTATCAATTCACCTTTGGCACTGCACCCAATCGCCAGTGCTGGGTATTGAACTACTCTTACAAAGTAGGTTCACAATCCAGTTTTGCCTATTGGGCGGTAGTATTTGAGGAAGGCACGAACCGCATTTACGTGGTAGATATGAACTACGCCTCTACCCCATCTTCGTATAGCGGAACAGTGGGTATACAGGTAAACGCCCTTACCTCTTACCAGGTAACTACACCTTTAAATGGCACCATGGGTTCACCAGACATTATTATGGGTCCGGGTAGTACCGGAGCTGCTGATAATGAGTATTATCAGTTTGATTATTTTGGAGCCGGAGCCTGCACACCTCCTTTTGCATTTCTATCTACCGCTGTAACAGCTACCAGCGCCAGTATTTCCTGGATGCCCGGCAGTGGATCAACAGTAGATATTGACTATGGAGCTGCCGGCCACGCTGCCGGAAGCGGTACCCTTATAAACTCGGTACCCGGCACTACCCGTACTATCAACAGTTTAAGTCCGGCTACAACATATGACATCTACATCCGTTCAAGGTGTAGTGCCAGTAACACCTCCTCATGGATAGGTCCGGTTACGGTTACTACCCTGTGCAATGCTATTATACCGGTAGTACTTCCCTTTAATGATGGATTTGAGAACTATACCGGATCTTACATGGCTGCCGCCCAATTCTGTCAGAGCGATCGCAACTGGTCTTATACCAATACCGATCCTACCGGCCGCTTGAGGTTCAATGCCGGAGCCACTTATGCCAAAACCGGCACCGATGCGGCTACTTTAGATAAAACACCCGCTGGTTCGGTACAAACCAACAGCCTGGTGCTAACTCTTGATCTCTCAAATTACACCACTAAACCGCTTATAGCACTTAGTTTTAACTATATGCACCACGGGGAAGAATCACATGCAGGAGACCGTGTATTTGCCCGTGGAAACAACACCATGCCCTGGGTAGAGATTTATAATCTCTATGCCAACCAAGGTGCAGCCGGACAGTACAACTTTGTTCAAAACCTGAACCTGGTTGATTTATTAGGTATAGCAGCTCAAACTGTTTCCAGCAGCACCCAGATCAAATTCAGTCAGGAAGATGATAATCCCTCCACTTCCTTAACTATTTCCGATGGTTATACCTTTGATGATATTTCCATTATTTCCAGCGATTGTGGTTCAGTGAGCAACTTTGCCGTAACCAGCTTAAGCGGATCTTCCATTCAGTTTAGCTGGTTAGGTGCAGCCACCGGTAAATTCAATATTGAATGGGGACCGGTAGGATTTTTACAAGGCACAGGAACTAATTTTTCGGTGAATGGAACTACTACTGCTAACCTTACTGGTTTGAGCGGTCATAGTTCCTACTGGGTATACCTTCGCCAGGATTGTGGCGCCTCCGGCAATGGCTTTGGTCCCTGGAGTGGCCCGCACCTGGTTACAACCGCTTATATTCCACCTTACTTTCAGGATTTCAGTGGTGGTTACCCCGGTGTTTCAGAGTTTACGGAAGCCAAGGGCATAGCTAAAAACCCTACTGTGTTTAGCAGTACCACTACTTCTAACTGGATATCTGACGGTTACTCAAACGTGGGTACCACTGGAGCTGCCCGCCTTAATATTTTTGGTACAACCGCTCAGGAATGGATGCTTACACCTTCTATTGACCTGGGTACCGGAACCGTTTATCAACTGGAGTTTGACGCCAGTTTAACTCAGTATAACAACACTAATGCGAGCAACCTGGGGGTAGATGATTCGGTATTCGTAATCATTTCTACGGATAACGGACTTACCTGGTCGCAAGCCAATACATTGCTATCCCTTAATCAATCTACGCCTGTCTCCAACGGTAACGGTTCGCATTATGTAGTGAGCCTGGCTCCTTACAGCGGTACGGTACGATTTGGTTTCTACGGAGAGTCTACCGTATCCAATGTGGACAATGACTTTTTTGTTGACAATATCCATGTACGCATACCGCCACTTTGCCAACAGCCAACCTCCATATCCATAAACAATATTGGTACGGATAGCGCACAGGTAAACTGGGTGGCAGACACCACTATTCTTTCCGTAATAATTGAATATGGGCTAAACGGTTTTACGCCTGGTACCGGAATGCCGGACACCGTACTTAATACGGGAAGCGCTATAATTCATAGCCTTATACCCAGCAGCAATTATCAGGTATATCTGAGTAGTTTGTGCCTTAGCTCTGCCAGTGCCACCAGTTCTGCAGTAGCTTTTCAAACCTTGTGCGATACCCTGCCCCTCCCCTGGAGTGAAAGCTTTGAAAGTGTAAGCCCTGGTAACCTTCCTAATTGCTGGCTACGTGCTTCCTCTACTTACTGGACTACCAATAATACGGGTGTAAGTACTTATAATCGCAAACCACGCACAGGAAATAATTATATGACCGTTCGTTACGGGGTAGATGAATGGGCGTACACCCCTAAATTTCATCTGCAAGCCGGCCAGTCTTATGAGTTTTCTTTCTGGTATCTTAGTGATAACCTCAACGGCTGGGATAGTTTGGTTACAGCTTTCTTTACGGATCAAACCCAAAGTGCCCTGGTGTCACGTTTTGGTTCTAAACTGGTCAATATCAAGGATACTGTTTTCACCCAATATACCGGAACCTTTATTCCTTCCGCTACCGGTGATTATCATATAGGTATTAAAGTAAAAGCCAATTCTACCCCCTGGTACCTCACTTTTGATGATCTGCAGCTTCGTGAAGATCCCAGCCTTTGTCCGCAACCCGGTGCGGTAGCCATATCTGGTATTACGGCTGCCAGTGCAAACCTGAACTGGTTATCACCTCTGGCTCAAAACTGGACTATTGAATGGGGGCCTGCCGGGTTTACCCAGGGTAGTTCCTCGGCTAATACATTAACTGTCAGCACTCTGCCTTATACTCTTACCGGACTTTCCACCAATACCCGCTATGATGTATACATCAGAGCCAATTGTGGCGGACCGAGCAGCAGCTATACCGGACCTTTCACTTTTAAAACAGATTGTTCAGGAAGCCTTAATGGTACCTATACAGTGTTCGGAACACCGGGTACCAAACACTATAACTCTCTTGAAAAAGCCATGAGAGACCTTAGTGAGTGTGGTGTAACAGGGCCGGTAACCCTTGACATCAGACCCGGATATTATACGGGATCTTATGAACTGGGACAAATTCCCGGCACCAGTGCAGTAAATACGGTTACCATTAAAGGTACCACCGCTCACAGTGTAACCCTGGATGGTTCTAACCTTGAAAGGAATACCACCCTTTATCTGAATGGTGCTAAACACGTAACTATTCAAGGGCTTAACATAACCAACAGCGCCAATAATGCCTTTGGGATATTATTGAGTAATAATGCGGACAGCAACACCATTAACGGATGTCGTATTCTGATGGATACCACCACTACTTCTTCTGTTTCCGGTGGTATTATTATAAGCAACAGCACCACATCGGCTACTACTTCCGGTGCTTTGGTAGATCACCTTACCCTAACCAACAACTATATAGAAGGTGGTTACCGGGGAATAAGTGTCTATGGAAGTACTACTGCCAAATCTCAGAATATAACCATAGCTAACAATACCCTGAAAAATGTGTATTTCTATGGTATTTATGAGATCTATTCAGATGGTAGCCAGGTTCTGGAAAATAGTGTTACCAAAATGAGGAACACCACCAGTTATGGTATTTACCTGAGTACCAGTGATAATTTTGTAGTAAATCGCAACACTGCCCAAGCCGTAACTGCAGGTATGTATTGCACCTCTTGTAACAGTGGTTTAACGGTTGCCCCTATGGTAAACGCATCTGTGGTAAACAATATGTTTGCGGCTACATCAAACACAGGTGCCGGTATGTACTTTACATCAGCCAAGTATATTGATGTGTATCATAACACGGTCCGGGGAGCCTACGGTTTCCGTGGATTTACATCCTCGTTGAACAATTACGTGAACAACATTTTCACTGGTAATTCCAATTATGCTTTTGAGTTGAGTGTGGCGCTGGATGCTGCCTACGAGTTGAACTATAACCTGTATGATTACCGCGGTGCTACGGCAGTGAAAAACGGTACTCCGGTATATGCCTCATTAGCGCTTTGGAAAACAGCAGAGCCTCTCCTGAACCTCAATTCCAAGGCTGGTGATCCTATCTACGCTGGCGTTGATGACCTGCACGTTGTTGGAGCCCTGCCGAATGATGCCGGTAAAAACACCTTGGGTATTGCCGTTGATATTGATGGAGACATCCGTCCTGCCGCAGGTTCACTTGGAGTAGATATAGGTGCCGATGAGTTCACTCCTTTGCTGTTTGATGTGGAGCTGGTAGAGATTATATCTCCTACCGATAATATTTGTGGTGATAGTGCAACAGAAGTGAAAGCCATTATAAAGAACATTGGTTTAAGTACTTCTTCAGCATTTGGACTGGAGGCTACTATTAACCTGAATGGTGTGCTAAGCACTCTGTCTGCCACCTATAGCGGCAGCCTTGCTTCCACACTCTCTGATACCGTTACCCTTGGTACCTTTAACAGTTCGGCCGGAGGTAGTTATACTATTCAGGTATATCATATGTTGAGTGCAGACCAGAATAAAATGAATGATACAGCTTCCGTGTCTGTGGTAATCCGTGATGTCTTACCTATGATCCCTTCCGCTTCAGCCGGTTCTTTCTGTACAGGTGATCTGATCAGCCTGTACTACCCTGCCAATGCCGTGGGTAACCTGGAATGGCGTTCAGCTAACGGAATCACAATAGGTGCAGCTGATAGCTTAATGGTTGGACCACTGGGCTTTTCTGATACTACTTTTTACCTGGCCGCTGTAAGTCAGAATTTTAATGTAGGTCCTGTGGATAACACCATTGGTGCAGGCGGTAACTTTGCCAGTTTGGGTGCTCAAAAATTACAAATAAGTGTGTTGCAATCCGTAACCATTGATTCTGTAGCAGTATACCCCAATGCAGCAGGAACCGTTTACTTTAACGTATACGATGCTGCTGGTGTATTGCAACAGTTTGCAACTGCCCCGGTAAGCACGCCCGGTGTTAAAACCATGATCTATGTTGGGCTTACGTTGAGCCCCGGTACATATTCATTGGATGGTGTAAACAGTACTACAGGTGGTTTATACCGCAACAGTGCCGGAGCTTCATACCCGTATGATATTTCCGGGGTATTATCAATTACCGGTAATACCTTTTCAACGGCCTATTATTATTATTTCTATGACTGGCGTGTTTCCGCTGGCGGATGTCCCCGTCCGGAAGGTAGTATAACACTTACCAATACCGGAGTCCTTTTAGCAAATTTCACTGAAAACAGTGCTACTGCTACTCCGGGAGCCACCGTTATGACCGTGAATTTTGATGCTACAGCTTCCGTAGGTGCAAACAGCTACAACTGGAACTTTGGAGATAATACGACCGGCACTGGCGTAACTACCCAGCATGCATACGTAAACAATGGCACGTATACGGTAACCCTTACTATTAGTGGTCCCTGTGGGACACGTATATTCACCAAAACCATTGTGGTAGCCGGTATTAGCCTGAACGAAAGTTTATCTTCCGGAAAGCTGAATATTTACCCTAATCCGGTACAATCCGTACTTAAACTTCAATTGAAAAACCGCAGTGGTTCAGATATGGAAGTACGTATTATTACCATGGACGGTAAAGAAGTATATCGCAAAACCGAAGAGAACCTAAACAGTGAGTCTCAATGGACTATTGATGTACGTCAATTAGCACGTGGTGTATATATTCTGGAAGTAAACACGGAAAATGGTGTAATGCGTGAGCGCCTGATCAAGGAATAATCTAAAGCCATAAATTAGTTAAAAACCCTACCCCCTTACCGGGGCAGGGTTTTTTAGTTTATACGGATCACGGGTTTATTTATTATGCATGCATATCTTTTCAAATAATTGTACCTTCGAATTCCTAAAAATCCAACCCTATCAAAGCAGATACTGACTTTTCAAAAGCTCGTAACCGCAAACGTTTAAGCTATACCCTACCCGCTGTTATTCGCTATACAGCCCGTTTTTTAGAATTCATTTCTCCCCAGCTGGCCACTTCATTCTCCTTAAAGCTTTTCTTTACTCCATTGCGTTTCCCTATGCCTTCCCGTGAAAAGCCGGTTTACGATCAAGCCAGATTTCATAAGCTCAAAACAGATAAAAGCACTTTTGAAGCGCTGGAGTGGGAAAACAGTGGCCCTAAAGTTTTATTGGTTCACGGTTGGAGTGGTCGCGGAACTCAGTTTTTTAAGATCATTGAAGGGTTGCTTGAAAAAAAATTCCATGTTTTTGCGATAAATGCACCGGGACATGGTAATTCCGAGAAAAAGAAAACAAATTTATTTGAATTCGTTGATGCCATTGAAATTATGGTATCCCAATTTGGACAGTTTCCATTTGCTATTGGCCACTCCCTGGGCGGAATGGCCATTTTCAACGCATTAGAAAGAAACCTAAACGCCCAAAAAATCGTAACTATAGGTAGCCCGGCCAACATTCGAAATGTAGTTTTTGATTTTTGTGACAGGTTGGAGGTCTCTCACCAAATTGGTGAGCGAATAATTGCAAAAATTGAAGATCGCTACCGTATGAATTCAGATAATACTTCTACAGATTTTTTGGCTGGGAAATTTAATCCCCCGGGATTAATTATACATGATGTCGATGATCTGGACATTGATATAAGCAATGCAGAAGCTTTAAAGGAAAAATGGCCTGATGCCAATCTGGTAATTACTGAAGGCAAAGGTCATCGTAAAATACTGATGGACATAAAAGTTATTGATACCATTGTGGGTTTTCTTCAATGATGCCCTGGTAAGGTTTTTGTTGAAATTTTACGGATATTTTACTGATAATCAATTATAAGGAAATGAATTTCAAGGTAAACAAAAGTGAAGATCAATGGAAAGAGGATCTTAGCCCGGATCAATATTATGTTTTGCGTCAAAAGGGTACAGAAAGGCCTTTTACCGGAGAATATAATATGCATTTTGAAGAGGGTGTATATAAATGTGCTGCCTGTGAAGCGGCCTTATTTGATAGCGAAGCCAAATTTGATTCGCACTGCGGTTGGCCTAGTTTTGATAAGGCCTTATCAAAAAACACGGTGGTGGAGAAACTGGATAAAAGTCATGGCATGATGCGTACCGAGATTGTGTGTGCTAACTGTGGCGGCCATTTGGGCCATGTTTTTAATGATGGGCCTACCGAAACCGGAGTGCGTTATTGCATTAATAGTGTTTCTCTCGGTTTTGAGAAAAATGATAACTAAATCAGCAAAAACCGGAAAGTTAGGTAACTGACTCGGGTTTTTAATGTTGAACCTTTGTTAGAAGCGCCCGGACTTACGTCCGGGCATCTTATTTTTGCACTATGCGAATAGACATTATAACCGCCTTACCGGCTTTACTGCACAGTCCGTTTAACGATAGCATTCTTAAAAGAGCTATCCAAAATGGATTGGTAGAAGTTCACATTCATAACCTCCGTGAGTATGGACGGGGCAAAAACCGGCAAATTGATGATTACCAGTTTGGCGGAGGGGCCGGCATGGTTATGATGATTGAGCCTGTTTTCAATTGTATCAATAAGCTGAAGGCCGAACGGGAGTATGATGAGATCATATACATGACACCTGATGGGGAGCGATTTGAGCAGCGAACGGCCAACCGGCTTTCTCTGAAACAAAACCTGATGATACTTTGCGGCCATTACAAAGGGATTGATCAGCGAGTAAGAGATCACCTTATTACCATGGAGATATCCATTGGAGATTATGTATTAAGTGGTGGAGAGCTGGCTGCGGCAGTGGTAAGTGATTCTATAATCCGCCTTTTACCAGGTGTTTTAAATGATGAATCTTCTGCTCTTACTGATTCTTTTCAGGATGACTTGCTGGCTCCACCCATATACACCCGTCCGGCTGAATTTAACGGATGGAAAGTGCCGGAAATACTTACCGGAGGTAACTTTCCGAAAATTGAAGACTGGCGTTATGAGATGGCGCTTCAACGTACACGTGAACGCAGGCCTGATTTATTGGATGAATAGGTTTTATATTGTTTTGATTTATTGTAATATTGCGCTCCGTTTGTCATAACCAAAAACCTTATGATAAGCAACTGATTTTCAACCTCTGGCAAAAATTGTGAATGTTGGCCATCAGCAATTTTTAAAGATTCTGTAAAATGGATTTAGTAAAACATGTACAAGAACAGTACATTGAAAGAAATGATATGCCTGATTTTAGTGCCGGGGATACCATTACCGTGTACTACAAAATTAAGGAAGGGAACAAAGAGCGTATCCAGTTTTTCCGTGGTATAGTTCTGCAGCGCAGAGGTGCAAAAGCCACCGAAACCTTTACCATCCGGAAAATGTCCGGAAACATTGGTGTAGAGCGTATATTCCCGGTAAACCTGCCTTCTATCGATAAGATTGAAGTGAACAAGACTGGTAAAGTGCGCAGAGCACGTATTTTCTACCAAAGAGATCGTACCGGTAAGGCTGCGAGAATTAAAGAAAGGAGAATGTAGATTTTACCTTGATATAACAAAAAAGTCGCTCATTTGCAGCGACTTTTTTGTTTTATGGTAACACGTAAAGAGCTTAGAGGATTCAGGATTATCAAGGGGGTAAAAAACAGGCGTTCTTCCCTTAAGCTAATGACTATGAATGGAAGTCGCTTTATTGTGATGCAAAACCGGTATCTCATCGGTTTGCTCTGGAAGACCCGTGCCTATGAGTTCAGTGATCTGCGGGAAGCAGAAATGTGTTATGAAAAGATGTTGTATTCCAAGCCCGTTCTCTGGGTATTATTGTGAGGTAATTACAAATACCGTTCTCCGGTTCCGAGCCCTTCCCTCCTCAGTTCCGTTATCTGCTATAGGCCGGGTTTCACCATAACCATGGTGAGATACACGCGAGGCAGCAATTCCACTCTCTATTACGTATTGATATACCGTTTTAGCACGGTTCTTTGAGAGGTTCATATTATCCTGGTCATTACCAACATTATCGGTATGCCCCTGAATATCCGCTCTGAGTTCCGGGTTATCTTTAAGGAATAGTATGAACTCATCAATTACACTGCGCGATATAGAAGTAAGGTCATATGAATTAGAGGAGAAGTTAATATCGTTAAGCGTATATTCTTTACCTACTTCCAGTTTGGCTACCTCAAGCGGGGCCTTTACTATTCCCTTGCTAAGCTCTTCGGTGGCACTTACGTATTTTGAACTGAAAGCGGCTCCTTTCTTCTTCACCGTTACTATAAAATCCTGATCAGGCTTTACAGCCACCACACGCGCGTAATTCCCGGTTTCCTGGTCTACCCTGATTTTAGTTACCTCCCGGGTTTTCAAATTTTTGATCTCCAGAGAAGCATCTTTAACAGGGTTTTTATTTTCATCTTTTAAGCTACCCTGTATAAGAGCCACTTTATCAGGTTGCGCTATTTGCGGTAAACTAAATTGGTAAATGTCCCACCCCATACCTTTACGCAACTCATTAGAAGCAAAATAAGCGGTATTACCATCCAGACTTACAAAAAGCCCCAGATCATCTTTTTCTGAATTAATGGGATATCCAATATTATGTGGTTTTCCCCAGGTAGAATCACCCGTAGCACGAGAAAAGAAAATATCAAAGCCCCCTACTCCCTGGTGACCATCACTGGTAAAGTATAAGGTTCTGCTATCACTATGGATAAAAGGAGTTTTTTCGTTTTTAGGCGTGTTAATAGTTTTTCCCAAATTAACCGGGTGGCTCCAGGAGTCATCAGCTTGCCTGACGCATTTATATATATCCAGGGCTCCAACACCGCCTTTACGATTGCTGGCAAAATACAGCGCATCCCCATTAGCTGAAACGGCCGCCTGACTTTCCCAGGAATCTCTTCGGTTTATATGATCCCCTACACTTTTAGGAGTGGTCCACGCTCCAAATTCATCCAGTTCTGAGTAATAAATATCACAATTTTTATAGCCACTCAAATCCTCACATACGGTAAAGTAAAGTTCTGTATTATCAGCCGTTATACTGGGACCGCCCTCATTGTAGCTTGTGTTAAAAGGAGAGGGTAAAGGTGTGCCGGGATTGAAATTCCCATCGGGTTGCCTTTCCGCAGCCGAAAACTCTTCCACCAACCTCACCCGGGCTGCAGGGCCGTCACGCCTGTTTATCTTCTTACTCCTGCGGGTAAAGAACATGGTTTGTTGGTCAGGAGAAATGGTAGCCAAATATTCATCTTCCTGTGTTGAGATCCGTTTTACGGGTTTAGGCTCAAATTCAATGGGGTTATCAAAAAGTTTTTCCTTGGTTTTTGCTTCCTCAAGAGCAGTTTTCACCTCGCGGTCGTAACCACGGTCATGCTCAGGGTTTTCCAAAAAATCATTGAAAAGCTTAATGGATTCAGTATACTTTCCGTTTTCCAGATAAATGCTGCCCAAATAGTAGGCCACCAGTGGTTTATAATTAGGGCATACCTGCAAAAGCTTAGCCCATAAAGCTTCAGCCTCGCCCAGTTTCAGGGTTTTCACTTTTAGATCGCCCAGAAGATATAAGGCATCAGCATAATCAGGAGCCAGGCTGATGGCTTTTTTGAGATAACGTTCAGCCTCACGGTAATTACCGGTTTTCCAGTTCTTAAGCGCCCGGGGTATCTGGGTCTGCGCTAATTCTTCAACTTCCTGATCACATTGCCCCAGCTCTGGCTGAGCAGTTACACTCAAACCAAATAAGAGAGAACATACTACAATTATTTTTTTCATCTATCCGCCTACCTTTCCTTTTTCCCGGGCTTCCTGAACTAATTTTTCCTTTTGATCCCGCGCATTACTAACTAGCTGATCCGCTTTTTTATTGGCCTCATCAACCAGTTTATCTGCATTCTCTTTAGCTTCCTTCCGGATTTTACCGGCCGCAACTTTTGCTCCTTTTTCCTTCAGGATATTTCCCTTGGCCTCATCCTCCAGTTTAGTGGCTTGTTGTTCGGCCTTTGCTATAAGATTATCAGCTTGTGTTTGGGCAGCATTTCGAATTTTAGCTGCTTGTTCCTCGGCATTAGCTATGAGTTTATCACCCTGAGCTTCGGCCTCATCAATCAGTTTTTTGGCTTCTTCATTTACTTTATTCACCACATCCTTTTTCACTTCTTCTACCTTCTGCTCTACCTGCTTTTTGATGTTGTCTACCACATTACCCACCAAATCGCCTAATGAGGTTGTAACTTTAGGATCCTGAACGGTTCCGCCTATCTTAACTCCCAAATCAATTTTTCCGCCCTGCGCGGCTCCAAGTTTATCCAGCATATCATTGGCTTTAATACCTGATACCGGAATTTTCATATCCATAGTATAATCCAGTGTTTGATCCAGACCATTGCTTCCCTGCACGGTGGCGTTTATATTTCCGGCTTTCAGCTGAAAAGGCTCCACTTGAACCCGGCCATCCTCTATTTTAAAACTTAGGTTTACTTTACCTACATCCAGCGTGGCCAAACTTTGATTTTTCATCATATCTGCCAGCTTTTGCATGGATTTAGTAGTTGTTTTCATCCCTTCGGTTATAAGACTCCCGGCCGCTTCAACAGAAGCAAGGTCCGGGCTCATATCAGGGTTGAGGCTGGTTTTTAAGGAAAAGCCTGAACTATAACTGCCTGTAGTATTTTGCATAATGGGAGCCAGTTTCTGCACCGTTACAAACTTTTGGAAGCTCTCTTTAAAGCTGAAGTTATTGATCTTCATATTCATATCTACCAAAGGTGCAGCGGGTTTACTGTCATAACTTCCGTTAAGGGCCACAGAACCACTTAGAAGATCCATAACCAGATTATCCATGCGGACAGATCCTTCACTTACGGCCAGATTACCGTTTACATTCTTAATCTCAAGATTATCATACACTAATGTGCCCACGCTGGCCGTAAGACCAAAATCAATATTTTCAGGAATACGAATGACTTCAAGTGCTGAAGTATCGGAATCTGCGTTGGCACTGCCTGATGCTTCTCCTGCACCACCGGAAAGCTCATTCAAATCAAGCCGGTTGGAGTTGACCGTGAAATCAGCTTTCAAAAGCTGATCTTTCAATACATAGCCAATGAGATTATCAATTTTACCATTGGCAGAGATATCCGATTTCCCTAATTGTGCCCGGAAGGAACTTAAATCTACTTTTTGAGGCGAGAACTGCATGTCCATTTGCGCCACCTGAATGTTATAAGGCAGGCTATCGCTCTTCAATTCAATATTCTGGGCTATAAAGGTTCCCTGCGCTTTTACATTTTCGTAACGCTCATTATCAATATCTGACATACGGCCAGCCAGATCCAGATCGGCTTTTACCCTTCCCTTATAATCAAAACCACTGGCTGGAACCACTTTACCCACATTGGCCAGCTCAAAATCCGTTTTAAGGTAAGCTGCAAATTGCGGGTCAGACATAGGGGTTTTTAAATTCAAACGTGCATCTATCGGACTTCCGGCCACCACTGCCCTGGCTTCAGGAATATCCACTACCGTTCCATCCAGGTTTGCGGTCTTATTATAAATGTGAGCGTTTACTTTAATTCCTTCTACCGCAGCAGGTAGGTCAGGATAGCGGAAAGTGGCATTATTAACATTGAGCTTCACATCAAAGGCCGGGTACACTTCCTGCTCTCCATTATAGGTTCCATTAACGGTACCCTCTAAAGCAAAATTTCCAGAGGTTTGTACCTTATCAAAATCCTGAGTATAGATTACCGGGATCAGGGACAATACATTCTTGAATTCATTCTGAGGAGCATCAAACTTCAGATCCATAGCTATATCATCACCCGGTACTGCTACAAAACCTGAGAAGTTAAGCGTGAGATTATTAAGGCTCAAGCTATTCTCCCCAAAAGTTAGTTTGGTTTCTGCCTGATTGAATTCAAAATCCATATCGGCCTGTGTGTTCACCTGATTCAGGTAGGCTACTCCGCCTGATTTAGCGGTAAAGGCTGCAATAGAGGTTTTGGTTTTAAGATCTACTACTTCTTGGGTAAAGTCACCTATACCATCGTGATCCAGGTCTTTAAGTACCACCAGTATATCGCCTTCCCGGTCTTCATAGGTGAAATCAATGTTTTCAAGCTGATATCCTTTAAGGCTAAGCTTAAAATCAGATGAGGCAGTGGTATCCGTATCAGCACTTTTCTCTTCTGTTCCTGACTTGACTATATCGTAATTGGCTTTACCATTTTCATCCACCAACACATAAACTACAGCGTCTTTTACCGTGATTCCTTCTACTTCAAATTCATTTCCTGAAATCACACTAAAAAGATCGAGATCCAGGCGGAACGAATTCACATCGGCAAGCCGGATTCCCGCAAATTCATTTTTTCCGTCCACCGTAAACTCTTCAATTTCCATTGTAAAATCCGGGAAACTTCTGAAAAGGGTAATATCAAAATCTTTAAAATCAACGGTAGCCTCAATATTTCTATTGATCTCGGCTTTGGCGCGGGCAATGATCTCATCTTTAAAAACAATAGGCAATACAAAGGCTGCCACCAGTAAAAGCAGGATCAGGAATCCGAGGATTTGCAATAGACGCTTCATATGTAAGTGATATTATCCGTTATAATTAGGGTCAAAAGTATCTTCTGTATCACGATTTTTTTGATAATGCAGAAGGCCTTCTCCTTTAGCTATTATAGTTGAAACAGTGGCATCGCCTGTAACGTTCACAACAGTACGGCACATATCGAGAATTCTATCCACCGGCAGTATGATCCCTATCCAGGCCGGGTTTAACCCTACGGACTGTAGTACTATGATCAACATAACCAACCCGGCACTGGGAACGGCTGCAGAGCCTATGGACGCTAAGGTGGCAGTCAGCACTATGGTGAGCTGTTGAGCCAAACTAAGGTCTATCATGTGCAATTGTGCGAGAAAAACCACGGCAACGGCCTGATACAGGCTGGTACCATCCATATTCACAGTGGCACCAATAGGTAATACAAAACTGGTAATCTTTTTATCAACCCCCAGGTTATCTTCCACACATTCCATAGTTACCGGTAAGGTCGCTGCGCTTGAACTGGTGGAAAAAGCCAGGGTTTGTGCCGGGCTCATCCCTTTGAAAAAGCCGGTGTATGAAATAACACGAACAAATAATTTGAGGATCAGCGGATAGATCAGGAAGATCATTAACACCAAACCCGCAAATACCGTTACTGAATACCAGCTCAGTCCCTTGAATATTTCTAAAACCTTACCTACATCATCTCCCGCCATTTTGCTGACCACACCGGCCAATAAGGCAAATACAAAGAACGGAGCGGCCTGCATAACAATATCCACCATTTTCAGGAAAATCTCCATGGTACCATCTACAAACTGTTTTACCGGTTCAGATTTGGAGTTGGGGATCAACAACAAGCTTATCCCAAAGAAAATGGCAAAAAAGATGACCTTGAGCATGGAGCCATTGTCGGACAGGGAACCGAAAATATTCTGAGGCACCAGATCTACCAAAGGTTGCAGGGGACCACTATTTTTAGTTTTATCTGCTTCATTCATTTTAGATTTTATAGCATCATTTTCTGCCGCTTTCTGCAATTCAGTACTGGAGAGTTCAGTTATTTTTTGGGCACGCTCCATAAACTGCGGGTCCTGCAAGTAATTGATACCGTCCTTAATTTCCAGGTTTTGGGAGTTGGCCCATATTTCATAGCTGATACGATTATCAATTCTGCTTTCTTTATCTACCAGCTTACCTGGTTTTACAAGATTAACGAGGCTAAGACCTAAGCTTACCGCCAAAATGGTGGTAACAAAATAGAAAAGTAAGGTTTTAGCTCCCATACGCCCAAGACTGGATGGATCACCCAAACCCGCTACCCCGCTGATAATGGAAAAGAGCACCAGGGGCACTGCTATCAGTTTCAGGAGATTGATAAAAATGGTTCCGAAGGGAGCAATCCAGTTAATGGTGAACTGGCTCCACCCCAGCTGGCTGGAAATTATAGCCCACAATACGCCCAATATCAGTCCGATAATAATTTTCCAGTGCAATGCTAATTTCATGTAGTATCTCTTTATTTAAAGATTCAGGCGTTGAATTTATTTATCCGGCCGGCCAGATAATGATCTGCCAAAACCAGTGCTGCCATAGCCTCAACTATAGGCACCGCCCGGGGCACCACGCAAGGATCATGACGCCCTTTGCCCTTAGCGGTGGTTTTCTCTCCCTGCTCATTTATAGTTTCCTGATCCTGCATAATAGTAGCTACCGGTTTAAAGGCCACTTGAAAATAAATATCCTCACCGTTGCTGATACCGCCCTGTATTCCTCCGGAGTGATTACCAGCAGTACCTCCCTCTTTCCGGAAAATATCGTTATGCTCACTCCCTTTCATATGGGTTCCCGCAAAACCACTTCCGTACTCAAAACCTTTTACAGCATTAATACTCAACATAGCTTTACCCATATCTGCATGTAATTTATCAAATACCGGCTCGCCCCATCCGACTGGCACACCTTGTATAACACAAGTAATTACGCCACCCAACGTATCCCCTTCTTTCCTGACTTTTTCAATAGCACTTATAAATTGCTCAGCAACAGCTGAATCAGGACAACGCACAATAGAATCATCCGTTTTAGACAAATCAAGATCCTTATAATTTTTTTGAAGGCTCAGAGAGCCAACCTGGGATACATAGGCATTTATAGAAACCCCTTTAAGGAGTTGCCGTGCCACAGAACCAGCTACTACACGGCAGGCGGTTTCTCTGGCCGAAGAGCGTCCCCCGCCCCGGTAATCGCGAATTCCATATTTTTTCTGATAAGTAAAGTCAGCGTGTGAAGGGCGATACACGTCTTTTATATGACTGTAATCCTTACTTTTTGCATCCTGGTTGGGGATAATAAAACCAATAGGAGTGCCGAGTGTATTTCCTTCAAAAATACCTGAAAGAAATTCCACTTTATCGGATTCTTTTCGCTGGGTTGTAATCCTGGACTGGCCTGGCTTCCTACGATCCAATTGGTATTGAATTGCTTCCAGATTCAGCTCTAAGCCTGCCGGGCAACCATCAATTATACCCCCTATCGCTAATCCGTGGGATTCGCCAAATGTTGTAAGCCTGAAGTTTTTGCCAAAAGTATTACCGGCCATAACGACAAAGAAAATGATAAATCCTGTGTTTTAACAGGCCTGAGTCAAATAATTCTATGGACTTATGCTTTTGAAGACAGTAGTATTAGAAAGCGATCATAAGGTTTTAATACCTTCGCCTCTATGAGTACTTTGATCACAAATATTTCAGTCCTTTTACACATTGATCAAAAGGGCCGAAAATGGAAAAGAGGGAGCGAATTAGGTGACTTCCCCATCACACGCCACGCCTGGTTACTTGAGGATAATGGTATTATTAAAGACTTTGGAACCATGACCGATGGCCTACCGGAGCATTATGACACTAATATTGATGCTCAGGGCGGTATGCTTCTGCCCACATGGACAGACAGCCACACCCACCTGGTGTATGCCGGCACCCGTGAAGATGAATTTTCTCAACGACTGCACGGTATGAGCTATACAGAAATAGCTGCACGTGGCGGAGGTATCCTGAACTCAGCCAAAAAACTGCAACATGCCTCAGAAAATGAACTGTATGAGGTGGCGGCAAAGCGGCTGGAAGAGGTGATGAATATGGGCACCGGTGCTATTGAAATAAAAAGCGGTTATGGTCTTAGCACTGAGAGCGAGATCAAGATGTTGAAAGTGGCCAGAATGTTGGGCAAAAATTATCCGCTGCCGGTAAAAACCACCTTCCTTGGAGCCCATGCTTTTCCGGAAAAATTCAAACATGATCATCAGGGATATGTACGCCTTATTGTGGACGAAATGCTTCCCGAAATAGCAAGCCAAAACCTGGCCGATTATGTGGATGTTTTTTGTGAGGAGGGTTATTTTTCTGTAGAAGAAATGGTCCAAATCCTGGAAACGGCTCAAAAATTAAATATTAAATCAAAACTTCATCTTAACCAATTCAACTCTCTGGATTCCATTGAAAAAGCAATATCACATGACGCCTTGTCAGTTGATCATTTGGAGGTTATGACCGCTCGGGACAAGACCCTTTTGGGGCAATCGGATACCATTGCAACCCTCTTACCCGGATGCAGCCTTTTTCTTGAAATTCCCTATGCTCCCGCAAGGGACCTGATTGATGAAAATGCCATTGTTGCATTGGCCACAGATTACAATCCCGGAAGTGCCCCCAGCGGCAATATGAACCTGATGGTTTCGTTAGCCTGTATTAAAATGAAAATGACACCTGAAGAAGCTATTTCTGCCGCTACCTTAAATGGGGCAGCCGCTATTGAATTGAGTCATGAAACCGGAAGCATTGAAAAAGGCAAGAGGGCTAATTTTATAATTACCAGCCCCCTCTCCTCCCCTTCCTTTCTACCGTACAATTTTGGGCACCAACTGATCAGTAAAGTCTTTATTAACGGAAAAGAGATCTAGCTTTATGCTAAGCTTATTTACAGTAAATCAAAAAGAAGAACTAACGGCCTTCCGCACAGGTGAGACCAAGGTTGGTGAAAAAGTGCAGGTGCTTTCATCTTTAGACGATCTGGAAAAGCCCGGGGCACACTTTGTACTACTCGGACTTAAAGAAGATATTGGTATCCGGGCCAACCTGGGGCAGGGCGGTGCTGCCACTGCATGGGATTATGTTTTACCTGCTCTTTTAAACGTTCAGGAAAACCGTTTTTTCAGTGGTTCTGACCTATGTATTGCAGGCTCACTGGAGTTTAACGAGCTGATGGAACAATCTCAAAATCTAAATCCGGGCCACGCCTCCGATCTCAAAAAACTGCGGGAACTCACAGCAGAGGTAGACAAGCAGCTTAGTGCCTTGGTTGAAAAAATAGTTAAAGCTGGTAAAGTGCCCGTATTAGTGGGCGGGGGGCACAATAATGCCTTTGGTAATATTGCGGGATCTTCAAAAGCTCTCGGTAAAAAACTGAGTGTACTCAACATTGACCCGCATACGGATTACAGATCTTTAGAAGGGCGGCACAGTGGAAATGGTTTTCGCTATGCACGTTCTGAAAATTACCTGGATAAATACGCAGTTTTCGGGCTTCATGAAGGCTATAATGGCGAATCGGTTTTACGGGATTTTGAAGCTGATGCGCATCTTGCTTACCTTACCTACGAAGACTTGTTAACCCAAACATGGGAGGAAAAAGACCGCCACTTCAAAAATCTATTGCAATGGTTAGGCCTATCGCCATCAGGCCTGGAACTGGATCTGGATGCTCTTTCTTATTTTCCGGTAAGTGCCTTAAATCCCTCCGGTTTCAACCTCCCCGAAGTGCGCCATTTTATACGAACCGCTTCTGCCTTAAAACAACCTCTTTATTTCCATATTTGCGAAGGTTCTCCGGGGCGTGCAGCGCATGAAAATGAACGGCAGTTACTGGGAAAGAGCATTGCTTACCTGATCACCGATTTTATTAAGAGTTACTACATCACATGAAATTATTGGAATGCGTTCCTAATGTGAGTGAAGGGCGTGATAAATTGAAAATCAGTCTGCTGGCCGGTGCCATAGAGTCTGTAGAAAATGTAAAACTCTTGCACCAGGATACTGGCTATGCTGCTAATCGCACAGTGTTCACCTTTGCAGGACCTCCTCATGCAGTTATACAGGCTGCTTTTGAACTTTATAAGGTCGCCTGGAAGCTTGTTTCCATGCCGGACCACCAAGGTACACATCCCCGGCAAGGCGCAGTAGATGTATGCCCGTTGGTTCCTTTACAGGGTATGACTATAGAAGAGGCCAAACCCTATGCTACTCAATTGGCTGCTCTTCTCGATAAGGAGTTAGGTATTCCCGGTTATTTTTATGAATTCAGTGCCACATCATCTGCACGAAGTAATCTCGCTTTGTTACGCAAGGGTGAGTTTGAAGCACTACCCGGTAAACTAGATAGGCTCCCCCCTGATTTTGGCAACGCTCAACTTTGGCAGGCTAACGGTGTAACTGTATTAGGAGTTAGAAAACTTCTTGTGGCGTATAATGTAAACCTGAACACTGATGATGTTTCCCTAGCACAGAACATTGCCCGGAAAGTTCGGGGTTCAGGTTACGTTTTTAAGGATCCTGAAGGGATTAAACAAAGGCAAAGTGGAAAACTGAGATCAGTAAAAGGAATAGGCTGGTATATTGCTGATTTTGATAAAGTTCAGGTAAGTTATAATTTAACTGATCTTGACGTCAACGGAATCCTTGATGTTTTTTTACACACGCAAAAAGAAGCGGATAAACAAGGATGCCGTGTTACCGGTAGCGAGCTGGTTGGTTTAGCTCCTCTCTCAGAATTTATGAAAGTACAGAAATACCTCAGCAAGATGGATTTGCCTAACACGCTTAATGACGCTATTCAATACTTGGGGTTACATGAAATTAGTTCGTTTGAACCCAAACAAAAAATCATTGAATATTTGCTGGAACGGGCTTGAGCCTGCTATTTACAGATACCTTACCAAAAGACACAAAATTAAAATATCCTACCATCAGAAATAAAGTATATATCAAAGTCATACCCCACGTTCTGGGATGTTCTAAAGGATAAAACAAATGCTTTGAAATTTCTTTGCTGACAACTGCCGGTTGGCTAAATATATCCCAGCTATTAAAACGTACATAGCGCCCCAGGTAAATCCCAAAAGCGCATAAAACACTTACTATTAAAACAGCTAACCACTTATGGTATACCCTCCAGCCAAACGTGAATAAAAAGTCCAGGCGCTGCAGCGTATGAGAATAGAGCAACATACCGCTCCACGCAAAGGATACAATGAGCAACGTATCATACCAGATAAACCCGGGATACAGACGCAAATGGAAAAGGTCTGTAATCATGTACGGGGAATTTGGTAAAAAAAGAATGCACAACATTAGTAAGGCAAGCCGGTGAATTTTCGATTTTCTATCTAGCAGAAATGTTAGTGCATAGGGAATTACGGCAAGAAAGAGATTCCAAGCCAGGAAAATGAAGGTGATTTCATGAAGGAATAATATTCGCATTACAAGTAGTAACACACTTAGAGAAAGTGAGGCAACCAGACTTAAATGGTCTTTTAGAAAATGACGCATTAGTTAAAAATGTTTTATGCTTAACGCATACCCACAGCAAAGCATGTAGTGGCTTTACGGTTTTAGGAAAATTTTAACTGTTAGCAATAGCGTATTTCTCCAATACCGGGTCGATCAACTCTCCCAGGTTATAAGTCATGATACTTAAACACTCAGTAGAATTAAGCAATTGTTGATATATGCTCTTATTGGTGATTTTTTGGATCTCAGAATATAAATGATGGATATACAGAAAGTTATTGGTTTTAGAATCGATCTGAACCCTTAAGGATGTATGGGGGTTGGACAATACCAGCCAATAGGTTTTATCCTCTTCTCTGCGAAATAAGAGTTGAGGACCACCTGTAAGCCCAATGGTAAACTGCAGCTGATAATCCCATTGTAGAGGAAAATATTCCAGGTTACTATTAATACTAGTCAATAATGACTGTACCTCCTGTTCTTTCATATTCGATAATAATTGAGTTTAATAGCTGACCAGAACCTTATTAAACCTGAATTAAATCTATACGAAAATTAACCGCTTTAACATGACAAAAATTAAAGAGGCTCTATCTGATCAATCAAGTAAAGATGGAAAATATTTAAACCTAAATTAATTGTGGGGTGAAATTTTAGTTAAACGTGCAAGTTTGCCCGACTATTGATCTGCAAAGGTTCACCGAGCAGGTATTTAAAGCACTATATCATCATTTAACCGGAGAACTATATACCGTTATTTTATAGTCATCAAACCAAACCGGGGCCTTCTCAGGGTTCCATAAAAAAACTTTCACTCCCTTCCGGGCTACTTTTTCCGTTACCACATAGCTTTGAGAAAATAGCTGCCATTCTTCCCTGTGGTTGGTTACCTTTTCTTCCTGCCGGAAAAGCAAACCGGATTCCTCACTTTGTATAACTGGTAACACCCGTGATACTTCTTCTCCCTTATGTATCCACACCTCTACTTCTATAAGCATACCTGCTTTAAGGGAATGCAGAGATACACTGGTAAGGTAAGGTGTATTTGCACCGGCCAGAGAATAAGTACCTGAAAGCGCATGATCTGAGCTTATTGAAGTCCCCTTCCACCTAAGTGGTAGCTCATTTTCAAAATCAAAGAACTGACTGGAGTACAGTTCGCCCCGGCCGGGTTTAAAGTTTCGGACGGTATCTTGTAAGTCAAATACATAAAGCCCTTCCTTCTCTCCGCTTAAATGTTTTTCAAAAGGATGCAGATAGCTGAGATCGTATATGTTTTCAACTCCATATACCAAAAGGTAACGCGCACCTCGTTCTATAGAGCGTTGAACCCCTTCCGCATCTTGATTGAAATAAATATTACGGGAAGAATCCTTGAAAACCATTTTGCTATTGGTCCATCCATAACGGTTAAGCAGATAAAGGCTGGTATGACTAAAATCCGGTATAAAGATTATAGAATCCTCTATGCCTACTCCAAGGCTGTTTAACCAGTCTTCCGTGTCGGGTTGATATAAAAGCGGGCGTTCCTTTCTGAAATTATTTGGGTATTCGTGGTACCTGAAAGTTAATTGCTCCCTGGCATATATGGCGTTACCCGCTACAAAAAGGGCTAATAGCATCTGCATTAGCGGAGATTTTAACAAAGCTGGTTTCCAGGCTAACAGGTAATCCGTAAAGAGTACCAGTAAGAAAGCCGGTAATATGAACATATTAATGGTATAGTAGTCATGATCAACAAAAGTGAAGAACTGCAATACAAAGTAAAAGCTAAGCCCCAGCAGTAAAACTCCCAGTATCCCCCTGAATACACTTCGCATTTTACGCCATCTGACCAAACAAAAAAACAGGAGGAACAGAAAAAAGACGTAACTCACCGGATGAAAATACTGGTACCCCCAGTTTGAGATCATCTGGCTGAACATAACTTGTACCTCAGGCCAGGAGTAACTCCACATAGGGAAAGTAGTAGTGGAAAAATACACCGTATCATGAGCCAGGTTGTATTTACGGGCGTAAAGTACCCAACTCATTACAGGGATAAGAATAATGAGAATGCCGCTTAAATATTTCCAGAACGATAAGGCAGGAATGCTATAATGCCGCTTAAAACGACTGACCGCTATAACACCTCCTATACTAAACAGCAGAAAGAGACCCGGAAGCTTGAAACAACCAGCCAGAAAGTAAAAAAACACAGCACCCCACCAATATTTAATTCTGCCGCTTTGTGTAAAAACAATAAAGAAACTCAGCCCCCACAGGGCCATTCCAAAAGATGGTGCATTAGTAAGGTAGTTGGATCCGTAGTATACCAATACAGGTGACGTAAATATAACAAGCCCGAGAAGAACACTCCAGGTAAGGTTATTTGACAAATGAAATAAACCCCACATAAAACCTACAATCCCCGACAGAAAGAAAAAAGTGTTCAGCCCTCTTAAAATAGTCTCAGAAGGACCAAAAAATGAATACAATTGCGCTACACCCCAATAGTAAATAGACATTTCGCTGGGTGCATTTTTAGAAGAAGTACCTCCATCACTTACCATACCGTGCGTTTGTGGTTTAGTAAACGGAAGCTCTTGCTGGTGATAATTAAGTGTAAGTGAGGCGCAATCAGACTGCCGCCAGTTATGGGTGGACTGTGGCCTCTCCATTATCCAATGTGGATAGTCGTAGTACCAAGCCAGTACAAGTACAGCAATACTAAAAATGAACCAATGGCGGGCCTGGGTTTTCATAAAAGGGTTTCAAGCACAAGAATAATATTCTTTTAGCAACCTGTTACTTCCGATCCACATAATCTTGTTTAACAACCAAAGCCACCTGACCTGCCTCAAGAAAAATATAGCCCTGATCATATACAAAGTAATAACGTCCGCCCTTTTTAGTTTCATAGATACCTGTAAAATGATTAAAATCAAATCCTTTTCCAACCAGCACATCACGGGTAGTCTTTGCTTTGCCATTCGGATTTAATTCTGCCAGTATTCTGCGGTTCTTACTCAGTGTCCGGTTTAAGTTTCGCATCAGGTTATTTACGGTCTTATTCTGCCGGTTATTGTAAGCGTTCCGGCAACTGTCACTGCAAAACTTCTTATCCTGACGGCCTTTTATGATTTCTCCACATTCTAAACAACCTCTTTCCATATAATTGATTTTAAGATAAATATAGTCTTTTATCCGTTTTCAATCGTTTACAAACACTTACAAACGAAAGTTAAATGTATAGTAATCATTTTAAAACCGGATATCATTTGATGGTGCTCACATCTTTGTCTTGTCAATCGGAAAGACCAATTGACCATTACTTTAAAACTTATCAGTATGAATCATTTAAGAAACCGTGTGCAATTGATCGGTAATCCAGGTATGGACCCTGAAGTAAAAGTTCTTGAAAATGGCAACAAGCTGGCTAAACTCTCGCTGGCCACCAATGAAAACTATAAGAATGCTAAAGGTGAGAAACTTACTGACACACAATGGCATAACCTGGTGGCCTGGGGCAAAACGGCAGAGCTTATAGAGAAATATGTACGTAAAGGCAAAGAGATTGGCGTAGAAGGAAAGTTGGTAACCCGTAATTATGAAACTCCGTCAGGTGAAAAGCGTTACGTGACGGAAGTTGTAGTAAATGAAATATTGCTATTGGGCAACAGGGAATAAAACCTGACCTCCTGCTTTAATAAAAAAGCCCCGGAACCGGGGCTTTTTTGCTGACTTTTATGAACCTTTGGCTTCAATATACCTTTTGTTAAAAAATCAATCATTATGAAAAAGTACTTATTTCTCAGCAGTATGGTTTGTATAGGGCTACTGGCTTCTTGTAACAATCCTTCGGAGAGAAACGATGAAGTTATTGACCTGGGCGAAGAGGAGTCTGCCTCCACTACTATGGAACCTGAAAATGATGCGCCTGAAAGTTATGAGAAGGGTGGTCTTAAAATTTACCCGGCTCCAACCTCTGTAGAATACAAAGATGCCATGCTACAATTAAAATCTCCAAAAGATGAAGCAATGGCAGCCACCGGAGATCTTAGCTTTGATTTTGAAGTGAGCAATTACGAACTAGGAGCGCAAACTGCAGACGCTGAAGGCAAAGGCTTAGCCAATTCCGCTAAAGGTCAGCATATCCACCTTATTGTGGATAACGGCCCCTACTCTGCCCATTATGAACCTGACTTTACCAAAAGCTTTGAGGACGGACATCATGTGGCAATAGCTTTTTTATCCCGTTCTTATCATGAAAGCGTGAAAAATGCCAATTCATATCAGGTATTTCAATTTACCACGGGAGAAAGCGACATGAAAAAAACTGATCTTTCAAAGCCCCTGCTATTCTATAGCCGCCCTAAGGGAGAATATAAAGGCGAGGATACCAAAAAAATACTCCTGGATTTTTTCCTGGTTAATGCAGATCTCAAACCTGACGGTTACTCAGTAAAGGTTACTGTAAATGGAACTTCTTTTGAGTTTGATACCTGGCAACCATACCTGATTGAAGGATTACCTATGGGAGAAAATACCATTAAGTTAGAATTGGTTGACGCAAAAGGCAGCTTGGTGTCTAGTGATATGAACAGTGTAAGCCGTACGTTTACACTTACAGAATAATCACTTGCTCTCACTGTCAGCCCTTTACTAACTCAGTAAAGCATTTTAACATTTAAACTGTCAGAAAAAGCGGGTTTTTTGGACTCGCTTTTTTAATTTTGTAGGAATTTTAGTAACGAAAACTTATATTAATGATGAAAAAATTACTATTGTCCTTCGCAGGACTAGCTTTTACGTGCAGTTCATTTGCTCAAATAGAAAAAATGGAAGTTTCCGAATCCGGAAAATTTTTCAATCTAGCTGGTACTCCTACAGTTGCTAATCAAGCTAAAAAGCCGGTTAATGATACTATCATACCTCCCGGTATCAGCTGTACCAACTCTATTTCTTTTATAGATATTGGTGATGAGCTTATTACAGGCCCTTTTAATTTAGGTAATGGTAACTTTATTACTGACGTAGCACAGATTTTAAATACCGATGGTAATTCAGTGGACGTATATGGTCTTTTAGTTCTTGGTATTGATAAAGATCAGGGACCTAATAAAGGTTCTTTTACTGCCTCCATTTATGATACTACGAATGGTATTGGTGCAAACCCTCTGATTACATCTGCCGCAGTAAGCTTTGATAATATCAATGACACCAACTCTACAAGTATTGTTAATGAGTTCACCTTTGCAAGTCCCTTGAGTATTAATGCTCCGTTTTGGGCATCCGTTGAGGTAGAAAATGGTTCCGACTCATTATCTATAGCCTCAACTCCAAATGGTTGTGGTTTAGGAGCTATCTTTAACCTTAATGATACTACTTGGTTCAATTATGGTACGGTATTTACCAATGGTGGTAATCCTATAAGTATTGCAGCTCATATTTGGGCTACTGTTGAAGATATGAGTGTAGGTCTCGACAAAAACTTCATTTCCAGAAGTGGTTTGAAGTTTTTCCCTAATCCTGCTCATAACAACGCCACTATAGAGTTTGACATGCCTAATGAGAGCAACCTGACACTGGTTATTCAGGATATGAGCGGACGTGAGGTTTTCCGTACTGAAGAATCATTCAATGCTGGCAACCGTGAGTTCCACTTAGACCTTAGTTCTTTTGCAACCGGTACTTATACATACCAGGTAGTTGGTGAGCAAAGTCAGTTGAACGGTTTGTTTGTGAAAGAATAAGCCTAAGAATCGTTAAGATATACTAAAAAGGCTCCTTAAAGGAGCCTTTTTTTATACTTCTGTATTTGTAGTACTGCCCTTTTTCCTGACATTGATGTTCACCACCTCTACCAATAAGGAAAAAGCCACCGCAGCGTAGATATACCCTTTGGGAATATGCTGGTGCAACCCATCTGCTATAAGCACAAAACCAATCAGAATCAGAAATGAAAGGGCTAATATCTGTAAGGTGGGGTACTTTTCTATAAATGCGGCAATCTTACCCGCAAATATGAGCATTACTACCAGAGATACTACTACAGCTATTATCATGATCATTAATTCCTCTGTCATACCAATAGCAGTAAGAATGGAATCAAAAGAAAAAACAATATCCAGCAAGCCTATCTGAATAATAATGGCTGTAAAACTCTTGGTTGCATTTTTGAGTTTTTTCTTGTCTTCGGCCCGGCCCGGACCATCAATTTTATGATGTATTTCACTGGTACTCTTTGCCAAAAGAAACAATCCTCCTAAGATCAGAACAAGATCACGACCAGTTACTTGCTGCCCCATCACTTCAAAAAGAGGCTTGGTAAAACCAATGATCCAGGTTATCCCCAAAAGCATAATGATCCGGAATATCAGAGCCAGAGCAATACCGGCAAAGCGGGCTTTACCCCGGTTATCTTCAGGAAGTTTATTGGTGAGTATTGAAATGAATATGATATTATCAATTCCCAATACTATTTCAAGCAGGCTCAGCGTGAGTAAAGCCACCCATGCCTCAGAGGTTAAGAATATTTCCATTTTCTATGCTTTAGAAGTCAGGCAAATAAAGGATATCCGCTCATCATGCTATTTACCTGTTTTTTAACGTCCTCCAAAGTGGAGTCATTTTCATAATTACAGATTACCTGATCAATTAGTTCTGCAATCTTACCCATATCCTCTTCTCCAAGCCCCCGGCTTGTAACGGCCGGTGTCCCAATACGGATACCACTGGTAACAAACGGTGACTTATCGTCAAAGGGAACCATATTCTTATTTACCGTGATATCTGCTTTTACCAAAGCATTTTCAGCATCCTTACCCGTAATGTTCTTATTTCTAAGATCAATAAGCATACAGTGGTTATCCGTTCCTCCGCTAATAATTTTATAACCCTTATCTACTAATGCCTGGGCAAGCTTACCGGCATTCTTTTGAACTTGTAAGGTGTATTCGAAAAAATCATCACTCAACGCTTCTCCAAAAGCTACGGCTTTAGCCGCAATAACATGTTCCAAAGGCCCTCCCTGTGTACCCGGAAAAACAGCGGAGTCCAGCATTGCACTCATCATCTTTACCGCACCTTTAGGCGTTTTTAAGCCCCATGGGTTTTCAAAGTCTTCACCCATCATTATAATCCCACCACGGGGTCCTCGTAAGGTTTTATGTGTGGTAGACGTTACAATATGACAATGCGGAAGTGGATCATTCAGCAGGCCCTTGGCAATAAGTCCGGCCGGATGCGAAATATCAGCCAGTAATAAAGCACCTGCTTTGTCTGCTATGGCACGAAAACGTTCAAAATCCATATCTCTTGAATATGCAGAAGCACCACAAATCAGTAGCTTTGGCTTTTCTTCTAACGCTTTCTCTTCCAGCTTATCATAATCTATCAACCCGGTTTCTTCCTCCACTCCGTAAAAAGATGTTTCATAGAGCTTACCGGAAAAGTTAACCGGAGAGCCATGAGTAAGATGCCCTCCATGTGAGAGATCAAAGCCCATGATCTTATCACCGGCCTTAAGGCAAGCCAGGAATACAGCGGCATTAGCCTGACTTCCACTGTGTGGTTGTACGTTTACATACTGTGCACCAAATAATACTTTAGCCCTTTCTATAGCCAGGGTTTCAACCTGATCTACTACCTGGCAGCCCCCGTAATAGCGCTTTCCGGGAAATCCTTCCGCATATTTATTGGTCAACACTGAACCCATAGCGTCCATTACCTGTTGACTCACAAAATTTTCGGAGGCTATTAATTCTATGCCTTCCGTTTGACGTGTTTTTTCAGCAGCGATCAGGTCAAAAATTTCTTGGTCTCTTTCCATCAAATGTGTTTTTCGGGGGTATATTAAATTTACAATATTTGCCGCCTGAGGCCGGAAGCAATTACAGGCCGAAAATAAAACAAGCGGTTGGGATGATAAAATAATTCATGTATTACCTTGCCACCTGTTGAAACCTGAAAAATAACGATCAAAAAGATGCTAACAGCAAACGACCCCAGCCGTAAAACGTGGCTGGAAACATCAGAAGATTCCGATTTCCCTATTCAAAATATTCCCTTTGGCGTTTTCATGGCTGAAGATGATAATGTTTCCATTGGCACCCGCATCGGAAATAAAGCTATTGACCTTTCTGCCTTACACCAGTTGGGCTACCTGAGCGGGCTGGAATTACCTGACGACATTTTTCTTCAGGATACACTCAATGATTTTATAACCTTGGGTCGTCCTGCCTGCCGGGCCGTGCGAAACCGTATTGCTGAGCTGTTTGATGCCAATAATAAGGAGCTTCAGGGTAAGGAAGATCATTTAAAAGAAATACTTTTTGACGCGGATAGTGTGCAAATGCTAATGCCTGTATTTATACAGGACTATACCGATTTTTACTCCAGCCGTGAGCATGCTGAAAATGTAGGCATCATGTTCCGTGGAAAGGAAAACGCCTTAATGCCCAATTGGTTGCATATGCCCATTGGTTACCATGGCCGTTCTTCCAGTATTATTATTTCCGGTGAAAATATTCACCGTCCTAAGGGGCAAACCATGCCACCCAATGCTGAGAAACCTGTTTTTGGTCCCTCAAAACGTTTGGATTTTGAACTTGAAATGGCCTTTATTACTACGGATGGCAAACACCTTGGCGAACGCATTTCAGTAGAAGAAGCCGAAGAATATATTTTTGGGATGGTCCTTTTTAATGATTGGTCAGCCCGGGATATACAGAAATGGGAATATCAACCCCTGGGGCCCTTTTTAGGTAAGAACTTTGCCTCTTCCATTTCGCCCTGGGTAGTAACTCTTGATGCTTTAGAGCCTTTCCGTACCAATGGGCCTGAGCAAGACCCGAAACCCCTGGAATATCTTCAGAATTCAAAACCGTCTGGTTATAATATCAATCTGGAAGTATACCTAACACCGGAAAACGGCACCGAAAACAAAATCAGTACTTCCAACTTTAAGTATATGTATTGGAGTATGGCTCAGCAATTGGCGCACCATACGGTAAACGGATGTAACATTAATGCCGGTGATATGATGGCATCCGGAACTATAAGCGGACCTACTGCGGAGGGTTACGGTTCCATGTTGGAGCTTAGCTGGTCGGGCTCCAAACCTGTGAAATTAGCCAATGGGCAAGAGCGTACCTTTATTGAGGATGGTGATGAGATAAGTATGCGGGGATTTGGCCAAAAGAATGGTTTACGTATTGGCTTTGGTGAAGTAAAGGCCAAAGTGTTGCCAGCCCTATAAAGCATAAAATAAATATTGAATTAAAGCAGGCTTCCAACGGAGGCCTGCTTTGGTTTTTTGCGGTTGCCGAACTCCATATTTGATTTGCCAGAGGCCGTACCGTTAGCTATATTCGAATTGCATTTAGTTACTCCATGACAGAAGCAGAGCTTGAACTAGAAAATAAAGAAATCTCCAAACGCTTTCAGTCCCTGTTGCGCATCATGAAAGATCGCCTGGATGAAAACGATAAAGAAATGATCCGTAAAGCGTTTGACCTGGCCCGTGATGCACATGCCGAGGTACGCAGAAAATCAGGTGAACCCTATATATTCCATCCCCTGGAAGTAGCCACTATCGTAGCTAAAGAAATCGGACTGGGTCCGGTTTCCGTATCAGCAGCACTAATCCATGATGTGGTGGAAGACAGTGATTACACACTTGAAGATATCGATCGTCTGTTTGGAGAAGAAATAGCCCGGATTATTGACGGGCTTACCAAAATATCCGGGGTGTTTGATCAAAATATTTCCTTACAGGCGGAGAACTTTCGAAAAATGCTACTCACCTTATCAGACGACATAAGGGTGATCCTGATAAAGCTGGCAGATCGTCTGCATAATATGCGTACCATGGAAAGCATGCCTCCCCATAAACAGGTGAAAATTGCATCCGAAACACTTTATTTATACGCACCTCTGGCCCATCGTATTGGTTTGTATAATTTCAAAACCGAATTGGAAGACCTCAGTCTTAAGTATACCGAGCCTGAGGTATACCGGGATATTGTACTCAATATTAAATCATCAGAAGCCGGGGAAATCAAATACCTCAAGAAATTCTCTTCCGTAATTAAGAAAAACCTCAAAAAGGAAAGCTTTGATTTCATTATAAAAGAGCGCACCAAGTCCATTTACAGCATCCGTAAAAAAATGGTGAATCAGGGCGTGAGCTTTGATGAGATCTATGATAAGTTTGCTATTCGCATTATCCTGAAATCCAGTCCTGAGCACGAAAAAGCCGATTGTTGGCGGGTATACTCTATAGTAACCGATCATTACCGGCCCAACCCTGAACGTTTACGAGATTGGATATCCGCTCCTAAAGCCAATGGTTATGAATCATTACATACTACTGTAATGGGGCCTGATGGCCACTGGGTTGAAGTACAAATACGAAGTGAACGAATGGATGAAGTAGCCGAAAAAGGTTATGCAGCTCATTGGAAATATAAAGAGGATGCAAGTGGTGTAAATAAACTGGACTTGTGGATATCACGTATTCGCGAAATGCTGGAGAACAATGATGGTTCTGCACTTGAGTTTGTGGATGAATTTAAGACTGACCTTTTTGCGGACGAGATCTACGTATTTACTCCCAAAGGAGAGCTTAAAATATTACCGGTAAATGCCACTCCCCTGGACTTTTCCTTTAATATCCACACGGACATAGGTTTAAAAACACTAGGCGCCAAGGTCAATGGCCGGCTGGTACCTCTGAACTATAAACTGCACAGTGGAGATCAGGTAGAGATTATTACCTCCCTCAAGCAAAAGCCCAAAGAAGAATGGCTAAATTATGTAGTAACCTCTAAAGCCAAGGGTAATATAAAATCGACTCTGCGTTCCGAACAAAAAGAAGTGGCTACGGAGGGTAAGGAGATCTTAAAGCGTAAACTGAATTATATTAAGGTTAAGCCCAGTGAGAACCTTATTCAGGAGATGGTAAAATACTTTCATCTGAAAAACTCAACGGAACTGTACTACAAAATAGCCGTGGGTGTAATTGACAATAGCCAGATCAAGGAGTTTATGCGTGATCAGTCGCAAGGTTTCTACTCCTACCTTAAGAACCGCATACTGGGTAAATCGCGGAAAACAGAGAAGGCTGCTATTAAGTCTAAAAAAGAAGATTCAGGAAAAAGTTCGAAAAAGATTCTGGTTTTTGGAAATGAAGAAACTGAACTGGATTATAAGCTGGCTAAATGCTGCAACCCTATTGCCGGAGATGATGTTTTTGGTTTTATTACCGCCAGTGAAGGAATTAAGGTGCATCATAAGAATTGCCCTAATGCTATTTATCTGCAGTCCAATTTTGCGCGTAGAGTTATCAAAGCCAAGTGGGCCAGCAGTGAGCAGTCTGAATTTTCCATTGTATTGGTTATCCGTGGTATTGATACTGTAGGCCTGGTAAATAAAGTTACCCAAATCATTTCCAATGACCTTAACGTGAATATCCGAAGCATCAATATTGCCGGTGGTGAAGGTATTTTTGAAGGTCTGATTACTGTGGTAGTGCGTGATAAAACCCACCTTAGCAAGATTATGGAGAAACTCAAAGTGGTAGAAGGCGTTACCTCTGTAGAACGGAGGTATGCTGAATGATTAATTGTTAACTTTGCGCCTTTCTAAGATGATGACGGATCAGGAATTTGAAACAGTAAAAACCGTGTTCACGGAGTACCTGGAAAAGAACGGCCAGCGCAAAACGCCTGAGCGGTACGCTATCCTGCGGGAGATTTATGATCACGATGAACATTTTGACATAGAATCTCTCTACATCATCATGAAAAATAAAAAGTATCGGGTGAGTCGTGCCACCCTGTACAATACCATTGAGCTTTTGCTGGATTCAAAACTGGTACGCAAACACCAGTTCGGACAAAACCAATCGTATTATGAAAAGTCATTTTACAATAAACAGCACGATCATATTATTATAACCGATACCGGGGAGGTTCTTGAATTTTGCGACCCCCGTATTCAGCAGATCAAAGACACAGTAGCTGATATCTTTGGTATCAATATCAATTCACATTCGCTATACCTCTATGGTACACGCGCCAAAGAGGATCAAACCGAAAACAACTGATTAACAACAACACACAAACGGGTATTTAATGGCTGTAGATGTATTATTGGGTCTCCAATGGGGTGACGAAGGAAAAGGTAAGATCGTGGACGTACTTACACGTCAATATGATATTATAGCCCGCTTTCAGGGTGGACCTAATGCCGGACACACGCTGGAATTTGAGAACATCAAACACGTTTTACACACCATCCCCTCCGGGATATTTCATAAGGGCATTAAAAACCTGGTGGGTAACGGAGTGGTTATTGACCCTATCATATTTAAAAAAGAGATTGATGCTCTTTTAAAATACGGAGTAAACATCAATGAAACATTGCTTATCTCACGTAAGGCTCATTTGATCCTTCCTTCTCACCGTATTCTTGATGCCGCATCTGAAGCTGCAAAAGGTAAAAATAAGATTGGTTCTACCCTTAAGGGTATCGGTCCTACCTATATGGATAAAACCGGACGCAACGGTTTACGTGTAGGAGATATTGAACTGAGTGATTTTAAGGCACGCTACGATGCGCTGGTAGAAAAACACCGCCAGATACTAAGCCACTATGATTATAGTGATTACAATCTGGAAGCTATGGAAACCGAATGGATGGAAGCTATAGATTTTCTTCGCTCCCTAAACCTTATAGATTCTGAGCATTACATTAACAATGCTATTAAATCAGGAAAATCGGTTTTAGCCGAAGGAGCACAGGGTTCACTGCTGGATGTGGATTTTGGAAGTTACCCCTTTGTTACCTCCAGCACCACCATGTGTGCTGGTAGCTGTACCGGTTTAGGAATTGCGCCCACCCGTATAAAAGAAGTGTTCGGTATTTTTAAAGCCTATTGTACCCGTGTGGGTAGTGGTCCCTTCCCTACTGAGTTACACGATGCTACGGGTGATGATCTACGCGCCAAAGGTCATGAGTTTGGTGCTACTACCGGACGCCCCAGGCGTTGTGGATGGCTGGATCTTCCCGCCCTTAAATATGCCATTGACATTAATGGCGTTACCCGCCTTATTATGATGAAGGCTGATGTGTTAAGCGGGTTTGAAACCCTGAAGGTTTGTGTGGGTTATAAATATAAAGGCACAGAAATTGATCATCTGCCGTACAGCATTGATGATGATCTTGTAAAGCCTATGTATAAAGAAATGAAGGGCTGGTCTGAAGATCTGACCCAACTGGAAAATTATGATGACGCACCTCAATCACTTAAAGATTATATTGAATTCCTTCAAAAGGAATTGGGCGTGCCGGTTACTATTCTTTCCGTGGGACCGAACCGCAGCCAAACCATACAAATTGAAAACCATCCGGCTACGGCATAGTACTTTCCTAATTGCATTCTTTTTTTTTATCCTTTCCCTGGCCCCACTTTCTGCGCAGGAAAAAAAAGGTAAAAAGATTCTGATCAAAAATGCAGACAAGGCTATTTTTCAGAAATCCGTAGGTCGCAACCGCTTATTGGGCAATGTTGTTTTTGAACACGATGGCGCCCTGATGTATTGTGATAGTGCCTGGCTCTATAGCGAGACCAATCGTATAAAAGCATATGAAAATGTACGTCTCAATCAGGGAGATACCCTTTTTCTTACCGGAGACTATCTGGAATATTCAGGCAATACCAAACTGGCCAAAGTAACCGGTAAAGAAGTTCGGTTGCGTGATCCGCAAATGAATCTGGTTACCACCAGGCTTGACCTAGATCGCAATAGTGATTTGGCATATTATGCGGTAGGCGGAACCATTACCGATAAAGAGAACATACTGGTAAGTAAAAAAGGGTTTTATAATACCCAGGCCAAGGTCTTTAACTTTAAAGATAGTGTGGTACTCACCAATCCTGATTATGTGATAGAGTCTGATACACTCATCTACCATAGTAATTCGCGCACCTCCTTTTTTCACGGCCCAACCACCATTACCAGCGACAGTAGCTTTATTTACTGCGAAAACGGTATTTATAATACGATACTGGATGTGGCACAATTTGAAAAAAACGCCTATTTATATGATGAAAATAAATACCTCACCGGAGATAGTCTTTACTACGTGAAAAAAGATGAGTACGGTGAAGCCTACGGCTGTGTCTTTATTCATGATACAGTGGAAAACTATGTAATAACCGGAGATTATGGTGAATACAAAGGCTCTACCGATAGTGCTTTTGTAACCCTGGATCCTGTTTATAGTGTAGTTCAGGATGCCGATACATTACATATCCATGGGGATACACTGCTTTCAACCATTCGAAAAGACAGCCTTCAAAGCTATCGCCTGGTGCAGGTTTTTCACGGAGTAAAATTCTTTAAGAGCGATATGCAGGGCATGTGTGATTCTTTGACCTATGCTACCCTGGATTCTATGTTCCGAATGTATTATAACCCCATAGTTTGGAATGACAGTAACCAGATTACAGGCGACACCATATATCTTACTCTGAAAAATGATAAGCTTGATAGCCTCAAAGTATATTCAAACTCTTTCATTTTAAGCCATATTGAATCTGACAAGCACAACCAGATCAAAGGACGAAAAATGTTTGGTAAGTTTTACGATAATAAGCTAAGGCGCGTATTGGTAAATGGAAACGGCCAGTCCATATACTACCCTAAAAACGATAAAGAAGAGTATATAGGAATGAATAAGAGCATATCCAGCAATATTCTTATAAAGCTAAAAGACAGTCAGGTAGACGAAATAGGGTATTTAAACAAGCCCGATTCAAAGCTATACCCTATGGATAAGCTGCCGGCAGCCGATAAACAATTGGAAGGCTTTAATCCCCGGTTCGCGCTCCGTCCAAAAAATAAATTCGAAATACTGGAATGATACGTCTCTTGCTCATACTGGGTTTTATTACAACACCACCTCCCCAATGGCAGGAAACCGATTACGAATACTTTACCGCTCAAACGTTTTTCAGCAGAGAAGATGTGCATCTCCAGATAGATCTGAAGAACCTGGATCAGGAACTCCTGAATGCTGCAGTTTTTTATGCCGCCAATGAAGTCAGGGAACAAAAGAACAAGAAAACACTATTGTTTGATACTCACTTAAAAACTGCTGCGGAACGGCACTCTGAGGCTATGAACCGCGAAGAGTTTATTGGTCATAAAAATCCCAATGACAAGCAATTACGCACCCCCATGTTACGTATTGAAAATGCCGGTGGTAACTTCAGGGCTACAGCGGAAAATATAGCCCGGGTTAACCTTTATATTTTAGGGTCTTCCATGGAATATTTTATCAATGAAAAAGGTCTTAAAGTCGATCGTAAAGGAAAAGCTCTTGAGTTACACACTTATGCTTCATTGGCACATATGGTGGTAGATGGTTGGATGCATAGCAAGGGCCATCGGGAAAACTTAATGGGAGATTACGATTTTTTGGGTTGTGGGGTATCAGAAGTGCTTTATTCCAATCAAAAAATGCCGGAAATACTCATCACCCAGAATTTTGGTAAAAAATAACAACCATGAAAAAACTTCTTCTTTCCCTTATATTCTTCACGAGCGGTATTCTTCTGCACGCTCAAAAAATTGACTTTGATAAAGCAGATAATATTGAGGAGTACCAGGAATGGGTGGAAAAAGCGCGTGCAGACTCCAGTATGCTCTTTATTGTTCTTTGGGACGAAGATGACATTGCCTGGCAACGAATGGAAGCGGAAGATGCATTTGATGATCTCGCTCTTATAGCTTCAATGGTCAGCTACAAGGCTCTGAAAATTCCGGTTACTTCTGAAATGGGTGCCCGCTGGGTACAATTGTTTCCGGCCAATCAGCTTCCCGCATTCTATTTTTTGCAGGAAGATGAGCTATTACTCCAAATACGCAGTGGCTATCAAAGCAGTGCTCAATTAAAAGAAGCTGTGCTGAAAGCTAAATCTCTACGCGGAAATTATGAGCAACTCAGTAATGCCTATGGTAATTCTAGCCTCACCACAGCCCAATGGAAAGAACTCTTATACATCCACAGTCTCAATTTTAATTTTAAAGAATCTTTGGATCTGGCTCTTGAGTTTTTAAATGGTCAAAGTGAAGCGCAACTGATGCATGCTGAAGTACTGCCTTTACTGGTTCAATATGGGGTTGATCTGGAAACCAGGTATCCTGAAAAGATAATTAGCAATAGAAAAGCTATTAGGGCCAAACTTCCCGACTTTGATTTTGGAGAGTTCATTGCTTCCGCATACAGCTACAACCTTGACTTGGCCATATTAAGTGAGGATAGTATACTACTGGATAAATTATTAAGGGTAATTATACCCCTTAATCAGGACTCCCTTAGCTCCCCAAAAGATATGCGCTTTGAAACGCAAAAGCTTTACGCTGAAGAAACCGGTCAATTTTCAGTTTTACAGGAAAGTGTTTGGGAATATACCTCTGACATGGATAATGACTCTTTGCGTGCAGAAGTTCTATTTGATTATGCTTTTGACGTGGCAGATCGTTTTAATACTAAACCAGCCCTCAAAGCTGCCCGTGCTATGGCCCAAAAAGCTAATGAACTGAATGAGAGTTTTCGTTACCGCATGTTAGAAGGTTACATGGCTTATCTTTTAGAGGATTATACAGCGGCTGAAGTATTGGTACGAAAAGCTGCTACTCTTTCCGATAATCCCAATAATCAGCGTAAGGCCCAGGGGTTAATGGAAATGATAAGCAGGGAGAAAAAGGTTGACGGTAACTAGAAATCCATATTATTTGACCCAGTTGGGGGTTTTTCCGAATTTTTCACCAAAAACCAGATCTTTAAGATCTTTACGACTGCGCTCCTTTAGCTCCGGTTCATGGTAACGGTCTTCGAGCTCTTTTAAACGCTTCTCATCCTGGTAACCCAGCGTAAATAAGGTTACCACCTCATATTCATTCGTGTCTATATCAAAATTTGTGGCCACTTTATCTGCGTAAATACCAGCCATCTGATGCAGGTATAAACCTTCATGTGTAGCCTGAGCAGAAAGGTTTCCTACCGCCAGGCCTACATCGTGCCAGCTATGGCTATTTTCTTTTTCGTTTTTAGTAAAATTCTTTTTAGCGAGTGTAGCAATCAAAACTGGTGCAGTCCAGGTCCATTTGTGGTTCCATTCATTCAGGCCTTCATACAGTTTATCGTAATGGGCATCTCCTTTTCGAGCCACAATAAAACGCCAGGGCTGTTCATTGTTACTGCTGGCCGCCCAACGTGCTGCCTCCAGTACGCACAATAATTTTTCTTCCTCCACTTCTTTTTTAGCAAAAGCACGGGGACTCCAGCGATTGCCTATTTCCGGAATAAGGTTATAATTGGATTGCGCTTTTTTTTGATCTAACATCAGATTACTTCAATTTTGGGATTGGTAAAACGTATAATCACTAAACCTATTATAGCCGCTAGAAGTGAGGCTACCAGTATGGCTGATTTGGCGGCATCCACATTAGCATTATTAGTAAAAGCCAGTTCAGAAATAAACAGAGACATAGTAAAACCTATACCCGCTAAAATGGATACACCATATACTTGACGCCATGAACCACCTTTGGGTAATTTGGCAAAACCCAACGCTACCAGTACCCTGCTGAATAGGCTAATACCTAAGAATTTACCAACTAATAATCCAAAGATCACCCCTAGTCCCACGGGGCCAAGTAGTAAGCTAAAGAAATCAGCGTCAATCTTTAATCCTGCATTGGCAAAGGCAAACAATGGCATTATGATATAATACACTAAAGGGTGCAAGCTGGTTTCTATTTTTTGGAGTGGCGTACGTGCATCATCGCTGGCACTGCGCATTCCTTTCAGCAACTTTTCTTCACGACCCGTATTAAAGGCCATATTGTAAGTGTCTGTTTTAAGGTATTTCCGGTACAGCCGCTTAAGTCTATCTGTAAATTGTTCTTTGGATATCCGTGTTTTGGCTGGAATAGTAAAGGCCAGCAGTATACCGGCAATAGTAGGGTGAATACCTGAATAGAAGAAGGATATCCAAATAACGGTGATACCTATAAAAGAGTAAAAGAACACACTCCGTACACCCAGGCGATTAGCCGCCATAAGCAGCAACCACGCTCCTCCGGCAATAATCAGTTGATGCATATCCAGTGAAGATGTATAGAAGAATGCTATTACCAATACAGCACCAATATCATCCACCACCGCCAGAGAAGTTACAAATACTTTAACGGAGGCCGGAACCCGGTTTCGTACAAAACTGATGAGTCCTAAGGTAAAGGCGATATCTGTAGCCATGGGAATACCCCACCCCCTTGATGCATCAGAACTGGTAAACAACAAATAAATAGCAGCAGGCATTATCATTCCTCCCAATGCTGCTCCAATTGGTAATACAGCTTGTTTCCACTCACTAAGCTCACCGGCCAAAAACTCCCGTTTGATTTCCAACCCTACCAAAAAAAAGAAAATGGCCATTAAGCCATCATTTATAAAGTGATGAAGATTAAGGGTTAATTCACGTTCTTCATACTGTAAGGTGAGTTCCTTCTCCCACAGGTGATGGTACCAGTCTGCACCCCAGGATGAGTTAGCTACTATCATAGCGGCAACGGCAGAAAGGAAAAGGATGATTCCAATAGCCGCTTCATTTTTTACCAGGGCTGAAAAAGGTTTTCGAACGTAGTCAAAAGGTGTTTGGTTCTCTTGCATAGAATTAAAAAAGTGATGCCTCTATAAACGGGTTAATATTTCTATAGTTCGACATTCGTACTTCCGGTAATGATTATTCCTTAAAAATTGCTCATCACAGGGAGTGGGATCAAAATCACCGGAAAGAACTTTCTCCAATACTCCGGGATGAATATAGTAATCTCTGCAAACCGCAGGAGAATTTCCCGGTTTTTCTGCTACCAGTTGAACCAATGTACGATCTGTCATTGCTATTTCATACGCAGTTGGGCCTTTTAAAGCCTGCAATCCTGCCGGGTAAAGATCATATCAGCCGTATGATAGCCCAATTCTTCTGCACGGTTTAAATATTCTTTCACAATCTCCGCAGCCGGTTCCCTTCTTCTGCTTAATATCCAAAGCGATTTACGGTCTGGTGCACCCACCAGCGCATAGCTATAATCCTCTTCTAATGCTAGTATATGGTAGTCTCCGTTAAGAGAAGGTATTTGTTGAATTTTAAAACGGCTGTTATTACTCCCTTTCCTGGGACGCATTAATCCTTTTGACCGGATAAACTCATTTTTTGCTGCATCGTAACAGCTTTTCTCCATTTGCAGATGATCACCTTCCGTGGTATAACGAAGGGTAGTACATTCACAACCCTCCCGAAGCTCCGTATATGGAAGCCGTGCTACTTCATACCAAGTACCGGCATAATTCTCCAGATTCAGACTGTATACAGTTGGCAATTCCTTATGACTGTTACAAGCCGAAACCATAAGCATCGGAATAACCAGGAGGGTTATGAATGATGATACTTTCATCTTATAAAGAGCGAAGCATCTTAACTACTTCATCGCGGGACTTACCTAATTTTTCCTGTAGCTTTCCTACCAGCTGATCTTCTTTTCCTTCTTCATAAGCCAGGTCGTTATCAGAAAGTACAGCATACTCTTCTTTAAGCTTACCTTTTACTTGATTCCATTTTCCCTTTAATTCCAATTTGTCCATAATAAATCTATTTTAAGTGAATTTGATTAGTAAAGAATCATTAACGACTCTTTTAAATACTAACCCCACAAAGCAAGTTTAAGTTCGCTGACTTTAGCCTAAATTATATAGACCTGATTTTAAACATAAGGTATCTCTACCCGCTACTGGAGTAATTTTGTGTTAATAGAGAATAAGCAGGCTTGCTTAGTCCCCTTTTTCCTTGAACAGAAAGTGGGAAACATTGACACTAATCAGGTAAATAATGGAAAATACACCCAGTCCCAGCTTAACCCAGGCGATGGTGTTACCTTGCTGAATATCGTGATAATCAAGAGTCATAATTACGTAAAACACCAACAGTGCAGGCACAAGCATACGGTAATCGTGAAAAGACGATCCTGATGTTTTGTTCTTATTCACTTGGTTTTAACCTTATTCCAATTCTTGATCTGCCAATGTGCCACACCTGTAGCCAAGTGATTGCCTTCGGTATCGTGTATTTTAACTTCACAGGGAATAAGCAAGGCTTCTTGTTCTTCCAACGGTTTTCGCACCTTCTGGTCCAGCCAATCCTTCTTAAAACTAAACTCAGCCAAGGCATCCATTTTACCCTGATAGTGATATTCCATTTCCAACTTCTGAAGAATAAGCCGGTATTTTTCAGGATTTAGATTGGTTACCAGTAAAAAGCCGGAACTTACTTCGGCCAGTGTAGCCAGGGCACAAGCGTGCAATCCCTTCAGGTGATTCAGGTTTCGCTTCCTGTAAGGCAAGCATACTTTTAAGTGGCTGCTTCCCACGGAATCAATTCGGAAACGATGAGGCTTGTTGAAAGGAACAATACGATTGAGCCCCCTGCTCAACAAACCTCTGTAAAATGAAGAAGTTTCGGCCTTTTTCACCAGTTTAACAATATCCATCATTACGTAAGATTTTCACTGGTTATGAGCCATTGCCGGGGATCCTGCTTAAGCTTTTGAACCATGCTTTTGTAAAGCTCAGGATTATATTCGAAAAAGGCATGAGGGCGTTCAAAAAAATTTTCAACGGCCACGGCAAAAAATTCCTGCAAATTGGTAGATCCGTAAAAACGGAAGAAATCATATCCCTTCTTTATCTTGCTTATTTCCTGTTCGGCCAGGGCATCAAAATCCCGTAGTATATCAGCATCAATAAAATCAAACTCATCATTGTATATGGCATTTTCAAGACGTAGAGCATGTGCCATTTCATGCAAGCCTAAATTGCGCCCATCACTCTCTTTACTGTAACCTTCCACAAAATTTCGCCAGCTCAATACTATAATACCCCTCTGGTTAACTTCGCCCTGATGGTACTTACGGGTTATGTTTGAATAATAATTATCCGGGTAAACCAATATTCGTTTGAAGTGAGCGAAGTTTAAATGTTTAAACCCAAAGGTAAGCTGGATAGCCGCTCCGGCAATCATCGCTTTCATACGTTCATTCACGTGTGTATAACCACGAGGTATAAATTCTTTAGATGAAATAAAGGCCTGTACACGAGCCGCAAATACTTTTCGATTCTGAGGATCTAAGGAGGTGTAGTAGGGGAAATGATCTTCCAGCTCCTTAAGGTAAGCAGCGGGTAACTCCCGTAGCATTCCGGTTACTGCTTTTCGTTCTCTCAACCGGTTTCTGCTCCCAGGTTTAAACACAAACCGTAAAAACCACAAAATAAAAGTGGTTCCAATAACTACCCAAATGTCACGCACGTTCGTATAATCAGGTTTAAAGCCGCAATATAATGGGATTCGCCATCATGTTAATACCGCTGTTGGTAAAAGCATAAAACGCTAAACATTTGATGATTAGGTTGCTTATATTTACCACAACTTTATTTACTGCACTTACAACACAGTATCCCTGTGTGATAATGCCCAATATACTTTATGAAATTCAACGAATTCGGCCTTAATGACAAATTACTGGAAGCCATTGGCTACATGAACTTTGAAAAGGCCACCGAAATACAGGAAAAAGCCATACCTCTCATTATGGAAGGCAAAGACCTGATAGGTTGTGCACAAACCGGAACTGGTAAAACGGCTGCTTTTGTGCTGCCTACCCTGCATCAAATAGCTGAAGAGTCACACAGTGGTATTCATACCCTGGTACTGGTACCTACTCGTGAGCTGGCTATACAAATTGACCAACAGATACAGGGGCTGGCCTATTTCACCAATACCGAAAGCCTTGCCGTATACGGAGGTGGTGATGGTGTAAGCTGGGAACAGGAACGCAGGGCTCTTTCACAAGGTGCCGATATTATTATTGCCACTCCCGGACGACTGATCTCTCACCTGAACAATGGCTATGTGAAGTTTGAAACGGTACAGCATCTTATTTTAGATGAAGCAGACCGTATGCTGGATATTGGTTTTTATGATGACATATTGAAAATCATCGGTTACCTCCCCAAAAAGAGGCAGAGCCTGATGTTCAGCGCCACTATGGCTCCCAAAATTCGTAAGTTGGCGCAGCAGATCCTCAACAATCCGGATGAGATCAATATTGCCGTTTCCAAACCGGCAGAAGGTGTTACCCAAACCGTATATATGGCACATGAAGATCAAAAGACGCCACTTACCAAACATATACTCAAGGACAAGGATAACTTTAAAAGCATTATTATCTTCTGTTCTACCCGCAGAAAAGTAGAGCAGCTTACCCGTAACCTGAAACGCTCACATTACAATGCACAGGGCATTTCATCGGACTATGAGCAAGAGGAACGTGAAAGGGTATTGCTGGACTTTAAATCGCGTAAAACCAGAATATTGGTAGCCACCGATGTGTTAAGCCGTGGTATTGATATTAAAGACATAAACCTGGTTATAAACTATGATGTGCCAGGGGATGCAGAGGATTATGTACACCGTATAGGACGTACAGCAAGAGCTGAAACAAAAGGTATGGCCATCACTCTGATCTGCAGTGAGGAGATGTATAAATTCCAGCGCATTGAACAATTGATTGAACGTGAATTAGAGAAACTACAACCCCCTTCCGAAATGGGCGAAGGGCCTGAATGGCAGACCTCAAAGTCTAAAGGACGAGGAAATTATAAAGGCAAAAAAAAGTCTTTTCACGGAAAAAAACGAAATTTTAAAGGTGGCAGTAAACCGCCTAATAAAAATTAAATCCTGATATACTACCATTGGCATGGCTGAATTAAAAACCAAACCCAAGGATGGAGACCCCAACGCTTTTATAGAATCTATAGAAGATCTGAAAAAGCGGAGTGATGCCCATGAATTACTGGAGATGATGAAAAAAATTTCCGGTTGCCAGCCTAAAATGTGGGGCGATAGTATTATCGGTTTTGGGGCATACCATTACAAATATGACAGTGGCCGGGAAGGTGATTGGTTTATCTCTGGCTTCTCACCCCGCAAGCAATACTTATCAATCTACATTATGAGCGGTTTTGACCGCTACAACGAATTGTTATCCCGCCTGGGGAAATATAAAACGGCCAAATCCTGCCTTTATATAAAGCGTTTGGATGATGTGGATAGAGAAGTTCTTTACGACCTTATCCAAGCCTCCTATAAGCGTATGGATGAAAAATATAATAGTTAGGTTATGGCAGCTTTTACTTCTTCCAAAAAAGTATTTATTACAGTTCCTTTCGTATGCGGCATAACCACAATTTTCCACCAACGCTTTTTCCCCTCATAGGTATCCGCCACTAAGCGGTATTTATAACTGATGGATTCGGGGAAATAGCCAGCCTTCAGACTTACAATGTTCATCTCCGGATTCCGGAAATACGGAATACCCAACTCATCCAAAGCTATACACAATCGATCGGTCTCCTGTATTAACTCCTGCATATTACCCCTCCAGCCTTCCGGGCCATAGGTTTGCAGAATCATCCAGATGGATATAGCCTGGGCGCCATTGCGACTTCCGCATAAGGTATAATCCAACCCCTGCACATATTGCGCTTCTTCTGTAGCGGCAAAAGCCATCCATCCTTTTCGGATAAGGAACATACCAGTACCATAAGGTGCCATTAACATTTTATGGGCATCCAATGAAATGGACGTAATTTCCGGATTGGAAAAATCAAGATGGTTTTTTGGGGTGGTAAAAGGGTATATAAAACCTCCGAATGCACCATCAGCGTGCATTTTATAAGGTAAATCTTTCTCTTTAAAAACACGGGCTATAGCGTTCGGGTCATCTACTGAACCAAACATAGTAGTGCTCATATTGGCAATCACAATAAAGTACTTCACACCCTGTATGGAAGCATCATGCAAAAGCTGATGCAACGATTCAAGATTCATTTCACGAGTTTCCTCTTCCACCTCAACAGGCATAGCCTGAATGCTCAGCAGGTTTGCGCCTTTATAAAAGGAGTAGTGGCTATCGGTACTAAACACCACTCCTATTTCATGGTTTCGGGCCCGGAATTTCTTTTTGTAATAGTTACGGTATATCCACAAAGCCTGAATATTGGCTTCCGTACCCCCCGGGGCTACATAACCATCAGTAGAGTGTGGCTCTGCATGCATAATTTCTTCGGACACCATCCGTATCAGTTCAATCTCCAGCTTTTGTGTACCGCGAAACAGATCCTCGCCTTTTTCAGCCGTTAATGTATGGCATCCTATATGGTTAGGATTGTTTATAAGCGTTTGCAGGTACGGGGCATTTTTAAGAAAATCAGCATCCCTGTAGAACTGTTGTGTATCCAGGTACGAACCAGGAATTCCTAATATAAAATCCGAATCGTAATTGCGGTTTTCATCCAGAGCTTCAAATACCCGGTCCCGTATATCTTCTTTTGATCTTTTTTTCCAAAGCATGATGCAAATTTAGGCGGCCCAATGAGATAACTATATGCCAATGACCTACTTTCTTCTGTACCGCATAATATTTACCTATACATCATTCTTGCATTTGGCTGATCATAAGTCTACTTTAGCACTTTTGCATATTCCGGAAGTATAGTATAAAATGTACCGGCTAAACCAATTGGCTTTTAATTTAAAGTATTCCTCGGAAAGGAAATGACCTTGTGGCGTAAATACCTGATTGACAACACTAAAATCCTTCACCGGACGGTGCAGGTGATGTTGGTATTATTTACCTTTCTAACGGTGATATCTGATTTCTATATCCTGGAAAAAAGCCCGGTGGAAATTGAGATCACCGAGTCTGATGACTCTAACCCGGAAGATACCGAGATCAAACTGAAAGATGCTGATTTGTGGTTTGAGTACTGGCAAAATTTACTAAGTGAAAGTTTTGCCTGGGCCGGGTTTCGTAACAATTTACACAAGCTGCCTACCCATCTGGCGGCTAACATCAGTACCCCTCCTCCGGAACGTATCTGATTATTTCCGCTAGCCTGAACCAGCATTAAATGTTCCGGTGTAAACTTTAAAGTGCATTCTGTACTTGTATCCAATAATCTAAAAAATGATCCGTATTCAAATATGAAGACTCAACAACAATTCAGTCCATTTAAGAATCTTAAGTATGACTTACCTGCCAGTATTGTAGTATTTCTGGTAGCTATGCCCCTTTGCCTGGGTATTGCCCTGGCATCTGGTGCCCCTCTTTTTTCCGGAATTATTGCCGGAATAGCAGGAGGACTGGTAGTATCAGTGGCCAGTGGCTCCTCACTGGGGGTAAGCGGTCCGGCTGCCGGACTGGTGGTTATTGTTTTCAGTGCCATAGAGCAGCTCGGTTTTGAAGCTTTTCTGGTAGCTGTTGTTCTGGCCGGAGTAATTCAGGTGATACTGGGTTATGTAAAAGCAGGGATTATAGGTTACTACTTTCCCACGGTGGTTATTAAAGGTATGCTTTCTGCAATTGGTATTACCATTATCTTAAAGCAAATACCTCACGCCTTTGGATATGACAAGGATTTTGAAGGAGACCTTTTCTTCTCTCAAAAAGACGGACATAATACCTTCACAGAACTTTCTTATATGCTTGATGAAGTGAGTTTAGGAGCTACAGTTATTACTGTGGTTTCACTCCTCATTTTGCTTTTATGGGAGCGTCCTTTTGTTAGGAATAATAAGATATTGGGAATGGTTCAGGGGCCTTTGGTGGCTGTACTGGCTGGAATCGGAATGACCATTGGTTTTAGTGGAATGCCAAATCTGAATATAAGCGCAGAACACATGGTAGCCCTGCCTATTGCCGAGTCATTTAATGAGTTTTTAGCACTGTTTACCTTTCCTGACTTTAGTGCCCTGGGAAATACACAAGTATACGTGGTAGCTGTAACAATTGCTGTGGTAGCCAGTATAGAAACACTGCTTTGCGTGGAGGCTACGGATAAAATGGATCCTTATAAACGTATTACTCCCACCAACAAAGAACTGAAAGCACAAGGCCTGGGCAATATGGTTTCCGGACTTCTTGGTGGTATTCCGGTTACCCAGGTAATTGTTCGTAGCTCGGCTAATATTCAATCAGGCGGCCGTACTAAAGCTTCAGCTTTTATTCATGGCGCTTTCCTTCTGGTAACCGTTATTTTTATTCCAAACTTACTGAACCTCATACCACTGGCCAGCCTGGCTGCCATACTGTTTCTGGTAGGATATAAACTGGCCAAGCCTTCTCTCTTTAAAGAGATCTATAAAATGGGCCCGGCTCAGTTTATCCCTTATGTTGTTACTATTATTGGGATAGTATTCACCGACCTGCTCACCGGTATTGCTTTGGGTATGGTGGTAGCTATCTTCCACATTCTCTATAATAACTATAAGGTACCTTATCACTTCAATGAGAATAAAGTTAAGGCCAACGAACCAATTCGTATAGAACTGTCGGAAGATGTAAGTTTTCTTAATAAAGCAGGCATACTCCATAGCCTTACCAAGTTACCGGATAATACGGATGTAATAATTGATGCCTCCCGCACCCGTTCCATCCACCCGGATGTGATTGAGATTATTGAAGACTTTAAGTTGAATGCCCAAACCCGGAATATCAATATCAAAGTAGAGGGAATGTCGCCCAGCGAAGCATCTACTTCTGTAGGTAAGTTTACTGAGCTGGTAGCTAATGACAGCGACAGTCCTAAAAACTAACTGAGGACTACAACTACCTTATAAACAAAGCCGGCAGTTGCGAAACACACCTGCCGGCTTCCTCTTTTAACGGTAACTTTCAGATTTAAGTCGTCAGAGAAATTGATTTCTCTCTTTTATTTTCATTGTATTTTCGAATCCTTATCCTCACTTTAAAACTTACAACATGTGGCCAGACTTGGGAAAATTAGTATTACGGATAACTTTTGGAGGAATTATGATCACTCATGGCTGGCCCAAAGCTCAAAACCTTGTAGCCAATTGGGGTGCCATTGAATTTGGGGATCCGTTGGGAATAGGTGCTACAGCTTCACTGATACTTACCGTTTTTGCTGAGCTAATATGTGCAATTTTGGTAGTGGCAGGTTACAAAACACGGCTCGCCTCTATTCCCTTAATCATAACTATGGCAGTGGCTGCGTTGGTAGTTCATGGCAGTGACCCTTTCGGCCGCAAGGAAATGGCTTTATTATACCTGGGTGCTTATCTTACTATAGCCTTTATAGGGCCTGGCCGTTGGTCCGTTGATCGGAAATAAAGGATACTTACTTCCTGAAGTGATATGACAATCCCAGGAAGCTGCGCAATTGTGCGCCATCCAGTCGCTCAAAAGCCATAGGCGACAATTCAAAAACAAGAGCCAAAGAGCGTAATTTTTCAAAGGGCATCCACCTTATCCCAGTAGTGAGGAAGTAACCGTTTAGCACATTGACTTCATTTAAGGGATTGATGTTTATGCCCGGACCGAGGTAAAAATTATACGCGGTGGTTCGTTTAAGGTTAACCAAGAGGGGCGCCACTTCCAAGTTCAGGTTAGAAACAAAACTATTTGTTTCCAGGCGTATATCTCCAAATACCATATTATCCGGATTGCTGGTAAGTTGTACCATATGATAATTGAATGGAAAATACCCAAGGGAAACCTGTGCAGAGGCTACACCAGTGGCTATACTAAACAGGGTAATACATAACAGTTTTTTCATGGAGACAAGGCTTTTTTAAAACCACAAAAGGCTGGCTTAGGCCGGTATGAATGATCAAATAATACCCCTGCATCCAGCCGGTTAAAATAAGACTCTAACCATGAGTCAGAATCTCCTACGCCCCAAAGGGTTATTCCGAATTGATAGGCTTTAGGAATACTCCTATAAGTTTTCACCACCTCATAATAGGTATGATATTGATCCGTCAGATCATCCTCAGAAATTACGGTTTTATTTCCCAGGGGATTAACGCTCACATCCAGTTCCGAAAAATGAACTTTAAAACCCGCCCGCCAAATCTTATCTATGGCTTCTTTTATTTCCATAGGGTAAGGGGCTGAAACTGAAATGTGCATTTGCATACCAATACCGGATACATCAATACCCCGTTTTCGGAGGCTTGTACAAATATCGATAACTGCATCCAGTTTACGGGGGTTCAAAGCCAGGTTAAAATCATTGTAAAAGAGTTCAGCATCCGGGTCAGCTTCACTGGCAGCTTTAAAGGCTTTATAGATATAATCCTTGCCAATCTTTTGTTTCCAGATGCTATTCCGCAAATTCCCGTTTTCCTCCAGCGCTTCATTTACCACGTCCCAGCTTTTTATCTTGTCGCTGTAACGCCTTACTACGGCTTTGATATGCTCTTTCATGATATGCTCATGGTTTTCTGCACTGAAAATCCAATCCGGTAACTGTTCATGCCATATAAGTGTGTGGCCATGAATACGTTTGTTCTGCGCAAAACTTATAATCCGATCTGCTTCAAACCAATTATACTGATGGGGCTGTGGATGTATATTTTCAAACTTAAATTCATTCTCAGGGGTAAAACTGTTGAAGTGTGTATTAAAAACCGTTCTCAACTCCCTATTACGCTCTTCATTTCTCAAATCAAAGGCAGTTCCCAGTGGGAAATCAGCGAACCCCCATAAGCTTCTGCTCCCACAATCTTCATGAGGAGCAGGTACACATCCATACAAAACAATGGTAATAAGAAGGTTAAGGAAAATCCGCATGTATCAAACTTACGATTTTTCAGTTTTTCCTTTCTACCTGGCACTTTTCATTTTAATCTGCCGTAGTATTAAGTGGAGGATCAAGGGGATCATCCTTTTAGGTAGTAGTTTGAGGTCACTGATCCCCCCTTAACGTGGATAGTCATTTATGTATTAAAGGATTTAAGATTGTCTACTTCCCTTGTAAAAACGCACGAGAGACCATGGGTCGGTCTCTCTGTGCGTTTCTCTTTTGTACTCTTCCTTAATTTCACATAATCCGTGTGTAAGCTTTAGTCTGATTATCCCTCAAATCAGATTTATATATAGTCCATCAGTTCTACGAAACCCGAGGCAGAACAACGGATCTGAAAAAAGCTCAATACTATTTTCAAAGGATTTATTGATTTTTTTCTGAAATGTGTGGCCCTTTCCAAAAAAGACTTACGTACTATATTATGTAAGTCAGTTTATCATAGTAGTATTTACCCCACTGACTCAAAATAGATAATAGACTTCAAAGCAGAGTAGTTAATACTGATTATCTATTTCCCTAAAAGTGACGCATGGATTAACCCTCCATGCGTTTTTTTATTTAAAAACATTCTTTTGATATTCAAACAGTTCAGGGTAAACTTAAAATTTCGATCCTTTTTTAGGAATTTTCTGTCCCTTTTATATTACAACTTTCGTAAAGATATATAAGAGGGAGGAGTAGCTAACCTCATCTACCTGGTAGTACCTCTTCATAGATAGATACTCGTTAAATAAAAGGACAAAATAGCAGATTATCTATTTCCCTAAATGAACGCATGAAGATTAACCCCTTCATGCGTTTCTTCTTTTATACATATCCCTGAGCCTGTAACTTAAATAGTGCGGCATATTTACCCTTTTTCTCCAACAGCTCATCGTGGCTGCCCAATTCTCTCATCTCTCCATTTTCAAGAAATAAAATACGGTCCGCCATTCGTACTGTACTAAAGCGATGACTTATAAGAACGGCCGTTCGGCCTTCTATCAATTCCGAAAAACGCAGAAAGACCTCATTTTCGGCCCGCGCATCCAAAGCACTGGTGGGTTCATCCAGTATCATAAGTTGTGACTCACCCATATAAGCACGGGCCAGAGCTATTTTTTGCCATTCACCACCACTGAGATCCACACCTCCCTGAAAACGCTTTCCCAGAACCTGGTTATAGCCTCCGGGTAGTTTATCAATTACTGAATCGGCCAGGCTTTTTCGTGCACTACTTTCTATTTGTTCCTGCTCCTGTAATCTTTTGATCTGGCCAATGGCAATGTTCTCATTGGCCTGCATCTGAAATTTTACATAATCCTGAAAAATAATACTCACGTTTTGACGAAGGTCAGCCAGATCGTATTCACGCATGTCTACGCCATCTAGTAGAATTCGCCCCTCGGTAGGCTCATACAAACGTGCCAATAATTTAACCAGGGTGGTTTTACCAGCCCCGTTCTCTCCCACCAAAGCCAACTTTTCACCGGCATCCAAGTGAAAGCTCAGGTTGTGTAAAGAATAACGTTCGCTACCAGGGTATTTAAAACTGACCTTTTCAAAAGTAAATCCTTTGCGTATGGGCTGCGGCACCTTGGTTTGACTAATAGCAGGATTAATAGTGGGTTTAAGCTCAAAAAAATCAAAAAGATCCTGTAAGTAAAGAGCACTTTCTGCTATTTGGCTAAAACGGTTCATAATATTCTGAAGCATATTACGCATCTGTAAAAACGAACCGGCCAGGAAAGTGAGCTTACCTACGGTAATATCACCCTGTACGGTATCTATAATAATATATACATAAGCTCCATAATACGCTACGGTACCAATGGCCGTAAGTAAACTGCCCCAAAAAGCACGGCTGGAGGCCAGCTTTTTATTGGCGTGGTAATATTCATCAGCCAGCTTTTTAAAGCGCTGTGAGATAAAATCCTGTAAACCAAAAATTTTGATCTCCTTAGCCGTCTCATCACTGGCTCCGATGTACCGAAGGTAATCCAGCTCTCTTCGCTGGGGTGTCCAGCTTCGGGTTAGGCTGTAGGTGCGTTCACTAAAAGTAGTTTCTCCTAAAAAGGATGGAATAATGGCTATAAACAGAATAAGGATCAACAAGGGTTTAAAGGCAATGAGCCCTACAGAGAAAAAGATTATGGTAATAACATCCTGGAGCTGTGCCAGGGTTTGACTCATTAATACTGTTCTGCTGGTAGTCTGTCTACGGGCGCGTTCCAGTTTATCGTAAAATGTACTGTCTTCAAACTGATACAAGTCAAGTGTGGCAGCATGATGAATAAGTTTAACGGATGTTTCATTACTGAAAAGATCACCTAAAAGACTATCCAACAAGGTTATACCTCGGTTCATGATATCACTGAGCAAAGCTAGGCCAAATTCAAAGCCCAGGTACAGCCAGATCATCTGATAGTCAGGGTTGGGCTGCTCCATTTGATAAATAACCTCATCAATAATGAGTTTACCCACCCACAACATAATTACCGGAACAGCAGCCTTAATAACACGCAGAAATACATTTCCGAGGGTCATCCAGCGGCTGGTTTCCCATATCATTCTGAAAAAACGGGGGAGATTTTGAAAAGCGCTTACCCGCTCTTTTAAACTTACTTTAGAATCACGAGGTTCAAAGGGATTTCTGAAAACAGCCATATTGCAAAGGTAAGCGCAAGAGACTAGTTGTAGTATTTACAAAGCCTATGTAGTAAACTACATTTATAAATAAGCAGATTACTCTACCCTTATACCTTTGAGTTTACGCCTTTCGGTATCATCTTCAAAACGCAGACTTTTATCAATAAGAAGCACCGCGTCCTCACCTTCCACCAGTCGCCACTTTTTACCTTCAAAACGTACAAATATTCCACCTTTTTCACGTGCAATCGCCAATTGATAACGGTCTTTAGTATTTCTCCTCTGATTCTCTCCTGTACGGCTGTTCTTTTCAAAAAGTAAGTAAGTACTCTCCCCTTCCTCAAAGTACACCTTCAGCACATTATCATTGTAAGGTTTGGCCACACATGGTGTAAGTTTAGGAATTTCTATAAAGTAGCGGTAAATACCATCTACAAATTCAACCTTGCCGGCTTTAATAGAGTTATCTTTTGTGGATGAGCTGTAAGTTAATACAATGCGGGCATCATTATAATATTGCAGTCGTTCCAGATCACTAGCCTGCTTTTGCTCAATACGGCTGCGCAAACCCTGGGTAAATACTTCTTTGGAGCAAGCGGTGCTCATAATTATTACTCCACTTATAAGGGCTATATACTTTAATGCTTTCATGGTGTTCAGTCTTAATGCCAGGGCACCAAAAATAAAACTTCAGAAAAGTGAAATCCCAAGCAGCTTAAAAGCTTATTCACAAATGAATGTTAGATGGACAACTCTACGTTAACAAAGCCTGAAATATCCCAAATAAAGTATTTTAAGTACTTGATAACGAAATAAAAAACCTTAAAAATTAAGGTTTTTATACTTTCCCCGTGCCCACTCAATAGAATAAGGTGAAAAATACCATTCATTAATGTATAACCTGAACAAACCTAACCCCATGAAGAAGCTTGCCAGCCTTAGCTGTTGTTTTTCATTAGTCCTGTTTTCCTGCTCTAAAAACGGAGAGCAAAATCGTGCTATGAACCCTGAAAACGCTCAGCATTTGAGCCAACTTACAATAAACGATAACTTCAGCTGGAGCAGCAGTGCCAAAGGCAGGTTGCTGGTCAGTTTGAAGCCACTTAATAAATTGCATACCGAAAGCCAGCCTATACTGATGACTTCCGAAAATGGAGAGATCCTTAAAAAACAATGGGTAAAAGACAACCAGGTTGAATTCTACTATTCCTTACCTCAGAACGGTAAGAAGTTATTTATTGAGTATCCCAATACCGGTGAAAGAATAGAGGTTACTAAAAACCAGGCTAAGGTATCATTTACTGTAGGTGATTTTAAGCTGGGTGAACGTACTTCAAACAATCCTGCCAAGCAAGCAATGACTCCAGTTAAAGGAAAAGCAAGCACCAACCTTTTGGTGAATGGAGATTTTGAAATAAATGATATTGGAATTTCCAATTACGGCCAACCCGCATCTCCTACAGGAAAATGGCATACCCAGGCAGACAAGTTAAATTATGCTCGCCTGACTACCATTAATGGAAACCAGGTATGGCAGGCCACTGATCAAAATCAATGGGGCATGATATTTCAAACGGCTGCTATTACACCAGGCACTCCTGTTACAGCAAATTTTCAATACAGAAGGTATGAACAAGCCAGTCAGTGGAGTTCCGATGACGTGTATGCAGACTTTATCTGGTTTGATGCCAATGGAAACTGGTTGGGTTACGTTCACATTTCCGGGCCGTCTGCCTTCAACCCCGGATTATATACCGTAAATGATACCCGAACAGCTCCGGCCTCAGCTGCCTATGTTGAGATCTTTATCCTTGTAAAAGGCAGTGTATGGATTGACGATGTGGTTCTTACCGGTACCGCGCCAAACAATGACAGTGATGCTGATGGCATTCCTGATTCCAGTGATGATTATCCTGATGATAACACCCGGGCCTACGCCTCCTACTACCCTACTTCAGGGTACCAAACCCTGGCTTTTGAAGACCTGTGGCCTGCCCGTGGCGATTTTGACTTTAATGACCTGGTGGTTTCCATGGACGTGGAAATGGCTGCCGATACCAGCAACAAGCTGGTAGACGCTACTTTTACCATTACGGCTGATGCCGTGGGTTCTGGATTAGCCAATGGACTGGCCATTGTACTACGTGATGCCAACGGCAATTTCCTGAATGATGATGTCATCAGCAGTGTGTCAGGTGATGCTACCGCTGATCCCGGGGTAACCAATGGCGTAATCGTTTTTGACAACATTTACGAAGCCCAGGAATCCTTTTACATGAATAATGGTTTTGGTCCTTCCGCACCGGCCGAGGCGTTCACCTTTACGGTAACTTTTAACGCCAATGCCGGCAGCCAGATCATTGTTCCTGAAATGTATATCTTCCGAAGTGGTGAACGCGGACGGGAGATCCACCAAAAAGGATTCTCAGCAACTCCGGCAGCGGATGCTGCGCTCTTTAATACGCTGGATGATGTAAACGGAACCTACAGTACCGCCAACGGACTACCCTGGGTTATTGAGCTGGTTACCAATAATAAATCATTTCAGCATCCCCTGGAAAAAGTGGATATCCTGCAGGCCTACCCTACCTTCCAGAACTGGGCGGAAAGCGATGGACAATCCAATACCGATTGGTACCTGAACCCCGATAATGTTCGGGTTTTCTAAAATATTCTAACCTGCTAAGTAAGAATTGGAAAAGGGCTCTCTGTACAGAGGCCCTTTTTTATTGGGGTTAAGCTATAAGAAAAACAATATAACAGATTTAACTGATCCCGGCTGAACAGGTATAAAAAAACCCCACCATAAACGATGAGGCTTTTATTATAATGTACTTACTGAGGAAAAGTTACCCTACCAGTTCCTTCACTTTATCAGCTGCTTCTTTCAACAGTATGGCCGAGTGTACTTCAAGACCGCTTTCGTCAATAATGGTTTTGGCTTCTTCGGCATTAGTTCCCTGCAAACGCACAATAATAGGCACCTTAATATCCCCGATGTTCTTATAAGCATCTACAATACCCTGTGCCACACGGTCGCAGCGCACAATACCACCAAAGATATTTACCAGGATAGCTTCCACTTTAGGATCACGCAGAATAATACGGAAAGCCGTTTCCACACGCTTAGCATCAGCCGTACCGCCTACATCCAGGAAGTTGGCCGGGTTACCCCCCGCCATCTTAATGATGTCCATGGTAGCCATAGCCAGTCCGGCACCGTTTACCATGCAGCCTACGTTACCTTCCAGGTTTACAAAGTTCAGTCCGGCATCACCAGCTTCCACATCAATAGGATCTTCTTCACGCTTGTCGCGCATTGCAGCATAATCCTTGTGGCGGAACAGTCCGTTGTCGTCCAGTGATACTTTAGCGTCCACCGCCAGAATTTTATCATCGGAAGTTTTCAGTACCGGGTTGATCTCAAAAAGAGAGGCATCAATACCATCGTAAGCCTTATACAAGCTCATTACAAACTTCACCATTTCCTTAAAAGCTTTACCGCTAAGGCCCAGGTTAAAAGCGATCTTACGCGCCTGGAACCCTTGCAAACCTACTTTAGGATCAACCTCTTCTGTAAAGATGAGATGCGGGGTTTGATCGGCTACTGTTTCAATGTCCATTCCACCTTCGGTAGAATACATAATCATGTTACGTCCCGTACCACGGTTCAGCAGCACAGACATATAAATTTCTGAAGTTTCAGATTCACCGGGATAGTATACATCTTCGGCAATAAGTACCTGGTGCACCTTCTTACCTTCTTTGGAAGTTTGCGGTGTAACCAGGTTCATACCTATAATTTCAGAAGCAATATTGCGAACGTCATCAAGGCTTTTGGCAAGTTTAACACCGCCTCCTTTACCTCGCCCGCCAGCGTGAACCTGGGCTTTTATCACCCACCATTCGGTACCGGTTTGCTCGTTGAGTTTTTTGGCGGCTGCTACCGCTTCATCGGGAGTGGAGGCTACAATACCACGTTGCACACCTACCCCGTAAGAGGCTAATATTTCTTTTCCCTGATATTCGTGTAAATTCATTCTTTCCGATTTATGTCTAAGAAGTGCGGCAAAAATAGAGCTTAGGGTTTAACCCTAAAAATTATTTTGGGCAATCCTTACATTTGTCGCGCTTTAAATCCAAAGCTGCTCTTTACCGGTCCTTTCAATTTATATAACTACCGGCCTAAACTCTTTATACATGCGCGTTTTCATGTTTTTTCTGTTTCTGTTAGCCTTGGGGCAATTGAGCGCACAGCAAGAGAAAAAAGTGCTGAAAGCCCGGAAAATAAAAGGTGAAATAGCAATTGATGGCAAACTGGACGACTCTCTTTGGATTAATGCACCGGTGGCTGATGACTTTATAATGCTTAACCCCGGTAATGGCGAACCTGAACCTCCAGGGCTACGTAGTGAGGTAAAAGTGGTGTATAGTGATGAAGCCCTGTACATAGGTGCTATGTTGTATGATCGCAATCCGGATAGTATCTTAAACCAGCTTACCCAACGTGATGATCATGATCAGAACACAGATTGGTTCGGAGTGTTTATAAATCCGTTTAATGATGGCCTCAACGACTTCAACTTTATTGTAACAGCCGCAGGTGTACAAACGGATAGCCGTACCACACCTGATGGTGACGATGCCAATTGGAACAGTGTGTGGGAAAGTGCAGTTCAACTTACCGATAGTGGCTGGGTGTGTGAGATACGCATACCCTATATGGCCTTGCGCTTTCCAGAGGTGCAGCGGAAGGACTGGGGCCTTAATATGATTCGCAGTATCCGCAGGAACCGCCATCAGTATTCATGGAACTATATTAATAAGAACTCCGGTTACAGCTGGGAGTACCAGTGCGGCATTATGAGTGGAATGAGTAGTATTGAGCCCCCTGTCCGCTTGTCTTTTATGCCGTATCTCTCATCTTACTATGATAATTTTGACAGCCAGGAAACCAGTGATTTTAACGCAGGACTGGATTTGAAATACGGCATCAATGAAAGCTTTACGCTGGACATGACGGTGATTCCCGATTTTGGTCAGGTGGCTTATGACCAGCAGTTCGTAAACCTCTCCCCTTTTGAGAACCGCTTTGATGAAAACCGTCAGTTCTTTACGGAGGGAACGGAACTCTTTACCATTGGTGATCTCTTTTATTCACGCAGAATTGGCGGTGCGCCCAAGAATATTACCGGTCAGGATCTACAGGATACTAATATTGTGGAGATCCGCCAGGAGTACACCCGTTTACTGAACGCCACCAAAATATCCGGCCGCACCAATGGTAACCTGGGCATTGGTTTTCTCAACGCCATAACGGATAATAACTATTCGGTTACGATTGATACCAGTGGCGAAGAAACCCGAACTTTATTTGAGCCGCTTACCAATTACAATGTACTGGTGCTTGATCAGCGGATCAACCGGAATTCATCCATAAGTTTTATAAATACCAATGTACTGCGTAACGGTAGCGCTCCAGATGCTAATGTGGCCGGGTTGCTGGGTTCGGTATACAGTAAGAATGGTGTGTATAAAGTGGATGCTTCCTTAAAACGCAGCGACCGTATTTTCACCAATCTTACCCAAACCGGATACGAGGGTGCGCTCCGTTTGGGTGATACGGATGGCAACTGGCGCTGGACACTCAATGAAAAGCTTATTACCGCGGAGTACAACATCAATGATCTTGGATTTTTGGCCCGTAACAATCAACTCCGCCATTATGGAGAGCTCCAGTATGTAACCTTCCGCCCAAGGGGTAAATTCAATAAATTGGATTTTAATGTGTACGGAGTATACAGCTCCCTGTACGAACCTTTTTCTTATGAGGAATGGTATGTAGGTGCTAATACCTTTTTCCTGATGCGCAGTTTTTTTGCCTTTGGTGGTACTATTAAGGTTAATCCGGTTGCCTTCTATGATTATTATGAACCCCGTACTTTCGGACGCAAGTTTCGTAAACCTCCGGCTGTAGAGGTCTCCTCTTTTATTTCAACGGATTACCGAAAAGTATTTGCACTGGATGCTTCCGTAGCATATAAGCATCAGGATGAATTTGAGCTGGACTTCTATGAACTTTCACTGGAACCAAGGCTACGCCTGGGCGATCATTTTTTTGCACTCGGTACCATTGAACTGGGAAAGACAAGTAATGACCGCGGTTACGCTTCCGGCAGTGGTAACGAGATCTATTTTGGACAGCGGGATATCCGTACCATTACCAACGCCCTGAATGCCAAGTATGTGTTTAACCCACGCCTTTCGGTCAATATGGTTTTACGCCATTTCTGGACGGGTATAGATTACCAGGATTTTTACTTATTGAAGCACGATGGAACTCTGGACGAAAGTGATATAAGGGCTGCTAATGACATTAATTTCAACACCTTTAACCTGGATCTCAAAATGTCATGGTGGTTTGCACCCGGCAGTGAAATGGTAATTTTATACCGCAATGTAATTGCCGGCACCGGTAATATGGTTCAGCCAAACTATTTGGAAAACCTTAATACTGTACTAAATTCGCCTATGCAAAATAATATCTCCATCCGCCTGACGTATTTCCTGGATTACAATTCACTTCGCAAAGGTTTTGGTTTTTGATACAAGCGCAGGGCAGCTACCTCTTGTAAAAACTGGCTGCGTAAAGGATCAGACGCCAAGAGTACCGGTGCTACCAAAGTAAATATAGCTCTTACCGACACGGGTACGTAGTTAGCCAACACATGGTCAATTTGATACAGCAGACACTGTTTGGCAGCCGGCCTGCGCAACCAGTTCCATTTAGTTTAGCCATGGCTGCATCATGGTCAAAATAGTACATAAAAGCCCGTATGACCAAGAGAATATTCACCCACTTTTGAGGGGCTGTCGTGTACTAGTCCAGAACTGAAAAAGGTTCAGTTGATGTATTGAGGTTTAAAAGGGTATTTCCATATCTACAGTATCAAGGACAATTGTCATGACCGGGAAGGGTTGATTTCTAACTTGAGTTCAGTTAAAAGCAAAAGAAGGTGAAACGTTTTTTTCATAGTTTGACATTCTCAGTTTTTAGTGTTTCTGGTACAATCGCCAAGCTTCATGCAGTTTTTGCCTGGAGATTTTTAAATTATATGCTCCAACTGTGGATAAAGTAATCCCTGTTATAAACCCCACCAGAGGCAGTGCTTGCTCTAATTGTGTAGTCCTCCCCATGTCTTTAATTAGATATGCATATGTTCCACCCAACAAGAAAAGACCACTTGCTATAAAACAGCCCGTACCCCAATTTTTGGCTTTTTTGGAGGCCAGAGCCAACTGGTAATACTCAGTGTTTTCATCGGTAGCCAATAAAATCTTACGTATTTCCTTACGGGAGTAATCTTCATATTCTTTTTCGGCCGGGCTGTACTGTGCTATAGCATTAAAGCCGAACAGGATAAAAATCATGCTTAAAAAAGAGGTGTTCATAGTTTATTTATTCAGGGTTAATATTTTTTAGGCCGTACAATGCCTATCATATGACTCCACACTAATTCTACAGATATGGCTTGCCTGATTACTAAAAACTCAGGACCGAATGACATTCCATACGCTCTACCATAAGGGAATCCTATTTTAGGATATAAGGTAAAAGTCAGGGGGTTGATATAGCGGTACAGATCTGCGTACAAGTAAGCCTTTTTAAAAAGCTGCCCTTTCAGCGAGTTTAAGCTGCCGGTAAAAAGAACTAAAACAACTATATTCCGAAGCATGACTATTACGTTGTAAATTCTACTAGCCAAAATTAAGAGGACGAAAGCCTTTATTTTTGACGATTGGGGACACTCCCCAAAAAAACTTTGTGACGATTTGAAACAAAAAAAGCTAAAAAAATAATAGTAAGTTCGTTAGTATGGATATTCATAATTGGGTTTTTGAGAAGTTGAAAAGTAACCTCCCGGCTAAAACCAGCCTGGCCAAAGCCATTAGCCAGGTTCTGGATCTTAATATCACTAATTGCTATAAACGCCTACGCGGTGAGGTAAGCCTGAATGCTAAGGGACTGATGCAATTGCTGATATATTTTGATATATCGCTGGACGAATACAAAGGCTTTAGCAGTAAATATCACCACACGAGCAGGCAACGCCCGGATTTTATTAAGGATAGTAAGTCTTGTTCCGTCCTGAAATAGGTTGACACCCCGTTTGGGGTTTAAAAACTCATGGCACAAAAGAATCAGATAATCAAAGGTGAGGGCGGCTTACCGATGATTTTATACCGCAATGTAATTGCCGGTACCAGTAATATGGTTCAGCCCAACTATTTGGAAAACCTTAATACTGTGCTAAATTCGCCTATGCAAAATAATATCTCCATCCGCCTGACGTATTTCCTGGATTACAATTCACTTCGCAAAGGTTTTAGTTTATGATACAAGCGCAGGGCATTGAAAAACATTATGGTGAGCTACAGGTACTTAAAGGCGTAAACTTTGAAGCCCAAGAGGCGGAAATTGTTACCATTGTAGGCGCCTCCGGAGCCGGTAAAACCACTTTTTTACAAATATTAGGCACCCTTGAAAATCCGGATAAAGGCGCACTCTTGTTTAAGGGGGAAAATATTTTACAGCGCTCTTCTAAAAACCTCGCCCGGTTCAGAAATGAACACATTGGTTTTATTTTCCAGTTCCATCACCTGTTACCAGAGTTTACCGCTTTGGAAAATGTTTGTATTCCGGCCTATATCGGAAAACGAAACAAAACGGAAGTAGAGAAAAGAGCGGCTGAACTACTGGATTTTTTGGGACTCTCCGATCGTATAACCCATAAACCTTCGCAAATGTCCGGGGGAGAGCAACAACGTGTAGCTGTGGCCAGGGCACTCATTAATAATCCCGATATGATATTAGCCGATGAACCTACCGGAAATCTGGATTCTAAAAATGCGGATGAGATGCACCGCCTTTTCTTTAAACTGCGGGAAGAATTTAAAAGCACCTTTATTGTAATTACCCACAACAAAGAACTGGCTGCCTTGGGAGACCGTCAGTTAACCATGGCAGATGGAGTACTGCTGGACTAAACCTCTTTCGAAGATTCCCCTTATTTTTGCCGGGCAAATAACAACTCATGGTAACATCCCGTATTCAGGAGATTATTGAACAGGAAATTAAAGCAATCCGTAATATTCCCATTGATGGTATCATTCAGGATGCTATAGACCTCATCTACCAACAGGTACATCAAAAAAATGGTAAAGTGGTAGTAAGCGGCATGGGTAAAGCCGGTCAAATAGGTGTAAACATTGCCACTACCCTGAGCAGCACCGGAACTCCCGCAGTTTTTTTACACCCTGCGGAAGCCCAACACGGTGACCTGGGTATTGTACAGTCCAATGACGTCATGTTCCTGATCTCCAATTCCGGAAAAACCCGTGAGATTATTGAGATGGAATACTTGGTGAAAAAGCTGCACCCCGAAATGAAGATCATTGGCCTGACCGGTAATCCGGAAGGTGAACTGGCTGGTTTTAGTGATGTGGTATTGAGCACCGGTAATCCTAAAGAAATATGTCCACTGGGCCTTACGCCTACTACTTCAACTACCGTAATGACCGTGGTAGGTGATGTGTTGGTTGTAATGCTGATGGAGAAAATAGGTTTTAGTAAAGAGGAATATGCCAAACGCCACCATAGTGGTTATTTAGGCCACAGAGCGCGTACCGAATAAATAAGGTACCTGTAACTTTAAACTTGAGATCTTTACATAATTAATGGAAAAATTCACCCTTATAGCTGGCCCCTGTGCCATTGAAAACGATACTACGCCCTTTGAAATAGCCCGAAGGGTAAAGGAAGTTTGCGATAAACTGGATATACGCTTCATCTTCAAAGGCAGTTACCGCAAGGCCAACCGCTCACGACTGGACAGCTTTACCGGTATTGGTGATGAAAAAGCCCTGGAGATACTACAAGCCGTAGGTAAAGAGTTGGGCGTAGAAACCATTACTGATGTGCACGAAAGCCATGAACCAGCCACCGTGGCCAAATACGTAGATCACATTCAGATACCGGCTTTCCTGTGTCGCCAGACAGAGCTGCTTCTGGCAGCCGGAGAAACCGGTAAAGGCGTAAATATTAAAAAAGGACAATTCCTTTCCCCGGAAGCCATGAAATTTCCGGTAGAAAAGGTACAGTCAACCGGTAACCCAAACGTTTGGGTTTGTGAGCGCGGTGTTTCCTTTGGGTATTCTGACCTTATTGTAGATGCTACTGCCATTCACCGATTGAAACAGCTTGGAGTGCCTGTAATTATGGATTGTACACACTCTGTACAAAAACCCAATAAAACAGAAGGCGTAACCGGAGGTGACCCAAGCCTGATCGAAACCATTGCTCTTTCAGCCATGGCTACCGGTGCGGACGGTTTCTTTATTGAAACCCACCCGGATCCTAAATCGGCTAAAAGCGACCCACACACTATGCTTCAACTGGATAAACTGGAAGGCATACTCACCAAAGCCATGAATATCCGAAAAGCACTCTATGCATAAGCTCATCACCAATCTGCAAAAGCTTAAGGAATTAGGAGTCATTGAAGCTTATCCTGAAAGCCCCGACCTGGAATACGTGGTTTCCCTGGCAGAGGACCTGGAAATTACTATGGACCAGCTTATTTACGAAGAAGTGGTTGCAGACGAGCTCCACCAGCGCATCAGTCAGATCAAAATGCTGGTGATGGACTGTGACGGGGTGCTGACCGATGGCGGTATGTACTTTACCAAGAATGGTGATGAGATCAAACGTTTTAATGCTAAAGATGGCCTGGGTATTAAAACCCTTATGAAAGCAGGTATCCATACCGGCATCATAAGTGCCGGAATAAGCACCGGTCTGGTGGAAAAACGTGCCGAAATGCTGGGAATTCCGCATGTATATGTGGGTAAAGAGCCTAAGCTCGGTATTTTAGAGGGCTGGCTAAAGAAATTAAGTCTTTCCATAGACCAGATCGCCTACGTGGGTGATGACCTTACGGACTTACCTATACTCGAAAAGGCGGGCTTGGCAGTATGCCCTTCCGATGCTGCGCTTGCCGTACGTGGGCAATGCGATATTATACTTGAAACTGCCGGTGGTGCCGGCTGTATTCGTGAACTGGTAGACCAATATTTATTAAACTGAAATGTCAGAACTCTCCATAACAGATAATACCAACGCCAAACGATATGAGATGCCTGTGAAAAATGGCATGGCATATATTGAGTACATTAAAGCGCAAGACAAAATTTACCTTACACATACTGAAGTACCACGTTCAGCCGAAGGACAGGGAATAGGCTCGAAGTTAATAGGGTTGGTGCTTAAAGATATTGATAAGCAAAAGCTGACTTTAATACCGCTTTGTCCCTTTGTAGTGCACTTTTTAAAAGAACACCCAGAATGGACCAAACTGGTGATGAAGGGCATTAACCTGGAGGATTAGAAAGATTTCCGGGAAAGGGATGTTTATTCTTTAATAGTTTTCTTCACGGTGTAGAAATTACCTGCGTCCTCTGCCCTGCTTTCAAGTTTAATGATCGGTACCAGCTTGGAAATTATGGTTCATATCTCCAAACAATACCCCATTAATACAGTTAAATATTCAAAAAATACACCTATGAATATATTTGAATCACTGCGTGAAGATCACCAGAAGCAACGCACTTTAGTAGACATATTGGTGAAAACGCATGGCGATAGCGAAGGCCGGGATGAGATCTTTAAGAAGTTGAAGCATGAGCTGGAGATACATGCCAATGCAGAAGAAAGGTATTTTTATAAACCACTTATTGATAGCGATTTGACGCAGGAAAAAGCCCGCCACAGCATTGCCGAACATAATGAAATGGATGAGCTGGTTGAAGAGCTTGAAAACACTGATTATAGTTCTCCCCATTGGGTAGCGGTGGCCAAAAAGTTGCATGAGCAGGTTCATCATCACCTGGATGAAGAAGAACAGGAGGTTTTTCAACTAGCCGGTAAAGCCCTTAATGAAACCCAAAAAAATACTTTAGGACAGAATTACCGCAAGGCTATGGCAGTAAACCGATGAAAAAATTACTTTTTCTGTTGCTGGCCGGTTTTACAAGCCCTGTTCCTGAGCAGGAAACAACTCTTCCGGAAGGATTTGTCAATGTAAGCGATCATATCCCTACCGCTTTGATAGAGTTACGCTATACTTCCAAAAACAACTTTATGGGCAGGCCGGTAAACGGCTATCAGTCGCGCAAGTGCGTACTCACTCATCAAGCCACTCAGGCGCTTAAGGCTGTTCAGGAAGAACTGGCTTTACAAAAAATGGGAATTAAAATTTTTGATGCTTATCGCCCGCAAAGGGCTGTTGACCATTTTACAGAGTGGGCCAAAGATCTTTCGGACACAGCCATGAAATCTTCCTACTATCCCAAGGTAAAGAAGTCGCAGCTTTTTGAAAAAGGTTACATCGCAGCCCGGTCCAGCCATAGCCGGGGCAGTACCGTAGATGTGACCCTGGTTTACCTGGAAGACGGAAAGGAAGTGGATATGGGCACACCCTATGATTATTTCAGTCCGGTATCATGGCCCACCCATACCGCATCTATAAGCCCGGCACAGTTTAATAACCGAATGCTGTTACAAAAGCTTATGCAGAAATATGGGTTTTTGCACCTCCCTACCGAATGGTGGCATTTTACATTGAATAAGGAACCTTTTCCCAATACCTATTTTGACTTTGTGGTGCGTTGATCATATATAATATTCCTCCTTATTGGGCACATATACCTTAACCGTAGTACCAGGGTTTTCAGCTCTGGTATGAACCGCAGGGTTAATGTCAATTTTCATTTTATTCTTTTTAGACATATTCACCAATTCAATCCTCTGGTAGGTAGACCTTAATCCAAAAGACTGATGGCTCTCAGTGCTTTTCTTCTTAGTCCGGTAACCTACTCCGTTGTCTCTTACTTCTACCACCATAAAGTCATTTTCAAAATAGGCCCGTATTTTTATTTCTCCCTCAGAACAGCCTTTACCCAATAAGCCGTGTTTAAGAGCATTTTCTACCAGCGGTTGTATTAAGAGAGGAGGAATTCCAATTGTATCAGCAGGAACCTCCGTGGAAGTTTCAATGCTAAACTTCAAACTTTCATTAAAACGTATGAATTCAAGCCCCAGATAGTTATTGAGCAGTTCAAACTCCTCGGCCAGGCTCACCAGTTCTTTTTGAGAAAGGTCCAGAACCTGGCGCATAAGGCGGGCAAAAAGTGCAATATGATCGGCTGCATTCTCACTTTCATTATTAAAAACCATCTGCTGGATAGAACTCATGGCGTTAAAAATAAAATGAGGGTTCATCTGTGCCCGTAATGCACTCTGCTGGTAACGCAGTTTATCAATTTCCAGTTGTGAACGTTTTCTTTGAGCTTTTAAACGATTGCGAAAAAGAAGAATGATCAACCCGCTTATCGTCAGCAACCCCACTAAACGGAACCACCAGGTTTCCCAAAAAGGTGGAGCTATGGTAAAGGTTAGTTTCAGAGGTTCACTATAAGGTCTGTTGCCAATCCTGGATTGCAAAATAAAGGTGTAATGACCAGGATTAAGATTGGTGAATTGGGCAAAGTTCCTAATTCCTGTTATCCATTCATCTTTAAGACCTTCCAGCTTATATCGATAATTGATATATTGCTTACCGTTGGTATAGAAAATGCCGGTGAAGTCAATTTGAAGAAAATTTTCATCGTATTCCACTTCATAGTGACGGGCTGGTTCTCTCTTATGTCCGTTAATGAAGACATCCTCTATAAACGTTTTAGGACCAGACCTATAGGTGTCTAATTCATTTTCCACCGCCAAAAATAGTCCGTTTGGGGAGCCTATAAACAAGGAGTCTCCCCATATAAAGGAGGAGTTAAAAATGCTTCGGGCTATAGAAGTACTTACATTATAATTTATGGACCCTGAAAGACTATCCCCCTCATACAGTTGATGTACCAGACCTTCACAACACGTGGGAAACCAAAGACCATTATCCGGATCATTAAAAGCATAGTGCCCGGAGATTTCAGAAACCGAATGAAAATTATTTTTAGAATCTATGTACCCCCGGTTTCTATCATCATTAACCCACAAACGCCCTTGATGATAGTACAAACTATAAAATGGGGCCGACATCATGGGATAGTTATCCGTTACATCAACATACTCCCCATTCTTTATATATCCCAAACTTTTTGATGAAGCCACCCAGGTTTTACCATCCGGAGTAAAAGCAACATCCGTTAACTCCTGATTTTGAAAAAGCCGGTGGTATATAACCGAATCATTTTTGATTAAATTAAAATGGGCACCGGCTATTATGCAAAGCGTACCGGGCTCAGGATGGGGCATAATCTTTTTTATTCCCTGGGTAATATTAGCCTTTTGAAAGGCTGAACTCTCCCCCCATTTACCATTTTGCCAATAATATAACTGTGCTCTTGCACCTCCGGCCCAAAGGCATTTGGCAATAGTGTCATAATACAGGGCCCTGTAAGACTGGTCTATTTTTTTCTTACTTAATAAGGGTGATAGTGGCAAGTGAGTGATCTTCCCGTTGCGGTTGATACGGTTAATTTCGGTGTCAGAAGCTACGTAGGCAAAACTATCCGTTGCGGCTACCACCTTTATTCGCTCCGTCTCACCCAATCCCGGGTAGCTGGTAAACCTCCGTACCTGAGGTGCCGTTATATAGTAAATATCTTTTGAGGATTTAAACCACAAACCTTTATCTTTATCTTCACAAACAGCTGCGGAAATCTCTCCTTCCAGATAAACCACTGGCTTTTCACCAGACACAAGAGATTCCATAGATGAAAAAAAATGAGTACCCTCTCCCACTGTTCCCAACCATATTCCGTCATTCTCATCTACTAAAGTGTGTAAAATATTATAGTCATACACCACATGATGCTTTAGACCTTTTTCATCAAAATGGAAGAGTTCATTATTTCCGCCACTGTAGAGGTAGCTGCTATCTCCAAACCTTTCCAATGAAGAAAGGTATAGACGATTTTTATTGTCAAAAGGCTCACTGAATATCACATTCATCTGTTCATCCAGATAATAAAAGGAATAGGGCTCCTCATTTTTTTGGCTGGCCAGGCTTGTTGAAGAAATAACGGGGGGATGCCCCTTACGGGCTACCGCCAGCACTCCAAACAAACTATCCGAATCAGACAACTTTCTTTCCAGTTTGCCATCTTTATAAATCTTATAATAACCATAACTCTTGGTACCCAGGTGCAGTGTACTATCCCGATCAAAATAAACAGATTCATAACTGGCCCGGTATATGAGTTTGCTAACGGTATCGTTATAGGCAAAGTCTTTTACATAGTCATTTTTTATATAACCTATCTCACCACTCAGACTGATAAGCCATGGCCGGCCAAAATCATCCTCAAAAAATTGAAGATTAAAATTCCCTGTAAAAAAGTCTGTACCAATGGTACGGTAGTGATGACCATTATATCGAATAACCTGGGCCGGATCACATATCCAGATAAAATTGTTGGTATCGCAATATATATCGTTAATGTTTCCCATCAGGACTTCATCAAGTCCATGTATTTTTTGGATCTCAGCCTGGGTTGGGTTACTAATCTGAGCACCTAAAAAAAACGGCAGATACCCTATTGCGAAAAATAAGTAGAACGTTAGGGTTGACGGACTTTTATGTACTATTGAAACCATAGGCATTAATTTATTAGTGACACCCATTTAATCTGATCATCGTATAACAACCAGCCTACTTGAATTAAGAATCTTTACTCCAAATGCGAAAATAAGTTCCATTTTAATATATGCGATACCCTATGCACATTCTAATAGTTGACAATGAAATACGGCCGGCTAAACTAATAGCGGGTATTCTGGAAAAAAATTACCCTCATTGGAACAGCCCCCTTATAGTTACCAATGAACAAGAGGCTTTGCAAACTCTGCAACAACAAGTTATAGACTTGCTCTTTTTAGATATTGAAATGCCGGAAATGACCGGTTTTGATCTTTTAGAGAATATAAATTTAACTAACATACCGGCTGTGATCTTTACTACGGCCCATAAAGAATACGCAGCCAGAGCCTTCCGGGTAAATGCCATAGATTATTTACTTAAACCGGTTCTTTCTTCACAACTGATTGGGGCTGTGGAAAAGGTGCGAAATACCGTAGAGCAAAAACTTAAGACCAAAACCATACCTGATCATAAAACCAAAATTACAGTATACGAGGGGCAGAGTTATCATATTATTTACCTGGATCAATTGATACGGGTAGAAGCAGATGGCAACTACGCACGTTTCATAATGGTCGATAACCAACGTTTGCTAAGTAGTAAGGGGCTTAAGTTTTATGAAGAACTATTGGAAAAATATGGTTTCCTGAGGTGCCATAAATCACACCTGGTTAATCTGCAGCATATAAAGTCATACACCTTGGCAGATGGAGGTTACATTAATCTTACCAATGAGGAACGGCTCCCGTTGGCAGTTTCCAAAAAACGGATTTTACTGGATAAACTGGAATTATCCTGAAACCTTTCATCCAAAATTTCCACACTTTCAGAAAGTAATTCCTATACATTATACAAGTACGCTCATGCCTGATATGTGCTACAACTAGTTTAGCGTATCACTAAAAAATATTTATTATGATACGATTAAAACTTTCATTACTGCTATTAATTTTTAGCTGCCATGGTGCCTTTGCACAGTGGAATAGCATTGGATCTATAGCCGCTACTGTCAATAGCTTTTACCATGACATTGCTTATCATCCTCAAACTTATGAACCCTATGTGATTTTTACTGACCAAAATGCAAATGATAAAGCATCTATTATGAGATATGATGGTACCCAATGGGTATATTTTGCTACCGGCATTTCAACAGGTGAAGTTTCTTACCCTAATATAGAAATTACAGCTAGTGGAACTATATATATAGCATTTAGCGACCACGATCATAACAGAAAAACGACTGTTATGTACAAAAACCCAGGTGGTTCTTGGGCCACATACGGTACAGCAGGCTTTTCCCAAGGAGCGGCTTATGAAATTGACTTCTATGCCGAAGATCTTTCAGACCCTAATATTTCCGGGAATGCACATTTATTTATTTCATTTGTTGACGCAGGAAACTTCACGTATCCAACGCCAGCTCCTCTCACTGTTATGGCCAATGATGCAGGCTGTAGTTGCTGGAATTTACTGGGTAATCGATTTTTTACAGATTTTCAATTTGATTATGATGCGCGTTTTCCCAGTATTGTAGCTAACAATGATTTAATCTCTGTAAGTTATACCGAGGGTGTATTTTCTTCCTCTGAAGAGATATATGTAATGCAAATTGACCTGAATGCATCAAATCCCTCCTGGTCTGTGATTGGCGGCAGCTTTGTTGATGACATTGACCTTGGTTATGTTGCTATGAATATTAATCCTGCTAATGATGAACTTACACTAGCCTACCAAGGAAGTAACGGAAAGCTTTTAGTTCGCAATTTTGATGGCACCAGCTGGAACTATATAGGGTCCTCAAACGGAGTGTCTGCCGGGCAGGTAAGTCCCTTGGTTGATCTTCAATTTCACCCCGGTAGCGGAGCTCCATACGTTCTTTTCGGAGATAACAATCAAAATAATAAGCTTTCAGTTATGACCTTTAACAACTCCACATGGAATTATGTTGGTCAACCTGGTTTTGGTATTTCTCTGGGCTCAACACACCTTTTAGCTTTCCACCCTCAAACCTATGCCCCTTTGGCTTCTGTATTCGATAACGGCCCTTTACAAGGTACAATCTACAACTACCTTTTTAGTGACGGATGTTCACGAGTTCTTTCTTCTAACCAGGAACCTATATATAGTCCGGTTAGCGGGGCCAGTTCCTACCAGTTTGAGGTTGTAAACCCGATAACTCAAACCAGCTACTTAGTAACTGGTTTTCAAGGAAATAATTATATGAAAGCCACTCAAATCCCCAATTATGAAGATGATTTTACCTATCACATAAGATCAAGGGCATATTATGCTATGTTAAATGGATGGAGTCAGTGGACTGAATATTGCTACATAACCACTCCTGAGCAGACAGTAGGTGATGAGGATGAAGAAGACAATCCCAACGGTGGTTTTGGCGGTGGTTTTAATGGAGGTGACCAAATCAGTATTTACCCCAACCCTGCTTCTGGCACAATAACCCTCGGCTTAAGCAATCAGGTAGAGGCTTCCAATGAGATTAAACTGAATATTTTCAGTTCAACCGGTCAGTTGGTTAAAACTATTGACCCTTCTTTCGCAGAGACGGACATCACCACCAAACTTGATCTGAGTGATCTGGCTCCGGGTATGTATATGATCAGTGGTTTTGTAAGCCAGCAAGCGGTAAACAAAACGTTTATTGTAGAATAAATCCTCTCCTAAATTAACTTCAGAGCCCCGCTAAAAGCGGGGCTTTTTACGTAAAAGTTATATGCCCGGTATATACAGTTGTTAAGGTTTCTTTCCCTTTAGCCATGCATAGATAGCCATAGCATGACCATGTCCCAATTCAAATTCCGCTTTCAGCCAATCGGTGATCTGGGTGGCTTTTACCTCTTCTTTGACCTTTCCGTTCTCAGTAAACCTCTTTTGTTCGGCAAGTTTCTTAAAATCGGCAGGGCTCTTACCGGTCTTGCCTTCAATGTTATTCAGATAGGCTTGAAATGACACGCTATTCTCTTTAAAGTTTAACTACTTCAAAAGAACTGCATACCAGTTATATGGTAAGGGGTGAAATACGACAATGAAAAGGGAAGTTTGCGGCAGCCATATAAGGTTCTATAGCACCAACCGAATCTCTGATAGAGCCATCGCTCCCCACGTTTACAAAGCTCAGCCCGATTATCGCGCGACCATTACTTCTCAAACTCAAAGCTCACGTGCGATTATATCGCGCGGGCTATTCAAGGCTCTTTAATTTTATTCATCTCTTCTGATTACCTTTCCATTATGAGCCGGAATTACAAATTCCATAACCCGGAAGGATTATACTTTGTAAGTTTTGCTGTGGTGGGCTGGTTGGATGTGTTTACCCGTGCAGAGTATAAAGATATTATTGTAGATAGCCTCCGCTTTTGCCAGAAAGAGAAAGGGATGGAAATAGCGGCCTGGATCATCATGAATAATCATATCCATCTGATATTCCGCAGCATTAAAGAGCGAAAACCCGAACTTTTGCTGGGTGATTTCAAAAGGTTTACTAGTAAGGCGGTGGTAAAAGCAATTCAGGAAAGCCTCTTGGAAAACCGAAAAGAATTCTTTCTGAACCGGTTTGCAGAAGAAGCAAAGAGAAGCTCAAACGTCCACCAATTCCAATTCTGGCAACATGATAATCATCCTATTGAGCTATGGAGCCCAAAGGTTACCGCCCAAAAGATAGATTACTTGCATAACAATCCCGTTAAAGCTGGTTATGTAGAAAACCCGGAAGATTACCTCTACAGTAGTACGAGAGATTATTCCGGAGAGAAAGGTTTATTGGATGATTTGCTGATCTTGAAGTGAATTGGGATTGGAATTTTGCGCGCGAAAGATTCGCGTTGGAGCTATTAGGCTAGTTTCGCGCGATACAATCGCGCGCGAGCCAAAGGGAAAAGATTCGCGCTAGAGCATGTATGTTCTTTACACTGCTCTGACACAATTATATCGTTCAGGGTTACTAGAAGCTTATTTAAAACTTACCGAATAGCTCGTCTGAAGGTATTTAATCAACTTTTCATAGTGATCAGCATCATATAGCTCCATAACAGCTTTCTATTCCAAGGTTGCCTAAGCGCGATTGTATCGCGCGGCTATTATCTATACTATTTCAAAGTCCAAAAGGATTTTCAAAAGTTGATTTGAACCTTCAAACTCGCTGATTTCTTTTTCACCTATAGCCATAACAGTCGTCTTTTATCCCCTTTTACTGACTCGCGAACGAGTTTACAAAGAAAGCTCCCGCGCGATTGTATCGCGCAACTACTACCTCCCAAACTCCTCTATCGTTCTTTTGATAATAGCAACACAATCGTATAGTTGCTCTTCTGTCATTACCAGTGGTGGAGCAAAACGGATGATATTACCGTGGGTGGGCTTGGCCAGTAGGCCGTTGTCTTTCAGCTTTACACATATATCCCAGGCGGTGGAACTGTCCTCATTGTCGTTAATCACAATAGCGTTGAGCAATCCTTTACCGCGAACCAGTTTTACCAGCTCATTACCCTCAATAAAACCTTGCATCTCCCTGCGGAAGATCTCACCCAGGCGGTAGGCATTCTCCGCCAGCTTTTCATCTTTAATCACTTCCAGGGCGGCTGTAGCTACCACGGCAGCTAAAGGGTTTCCACCAAAGGTAGAACCGTGCTGTCCGGGTTTGATCACTTCCATAATATGTTTATCGGCCAATACCGCAGAAACTGGATAAGCTCCGCCACTCAGTGCCTTACCCAGGGTTACCATATCCGGCTTTATACCTTCGTAATCACAGGCCAGGAGTTTTCCGGTGCGGGCAATTCCGGTTTGTATCTCATCAGCAATAAATAGTGCATTATGCTCTTTACAAAGGGCGTGGCATTTTTTGAGGTAACCCTCATCCGGTACCATTACCCCGGCTTCTCCCTGTATAGGTTCCACCAGAAAACCGGCTACGTTCTTATTCTCTTTCAATACTTTTTCCAGGGCTTGTGTATCATTGTAAGGGATCTTCACAAAACCGGGCGTATACGGACCAAAATGCTTGCGGGCATCCTCGTCATTACTAAAGGAAATTACGGTAGTTGTGCGACCGTGAAAGTTATTCTCTGCTACAATGATCACCGCTTCATTTTCTTCAATACCACGTTTTTCGTAGGCCCATTTACGGCAGATCTTAATAGCCGTTTCCACCGCCTCAGCACCGGTATTCATAGGTAACAATTGCTCGTATCCAAAGTATTCGGTAGCGTATTTTTCATACTCTCCCAGGCGTGAATTATAGAAAGCCCGGCTGGTAAGCGTTAGTTTTTCAGCCTGTTTTTTCATGGCCTCCACAATACGTGGATGACAATGTCCTTGATTTACAGCGGAATAAGCTGAAAGAAAGTCATAGTACTTTTTTCCTTCCACATCCCATACATACACACCTTCGCCACGGTCTAACACCACCGGTAAAGGGTGATAATTATGCGCTCCGTAGCGATTTTCCAGTTGCATGGCTTCTTTTGAGGTTAGGGTTTCTTCCAGTACTGACATATTGTATTCTTTAAAGGGTTTTAAGTCGATCTTCTTTACGTATTAAAAAGGCGTGGAGCAGTTTGTTCAGAAGGCAAATCATTTACCTTTGCCGGCTATGTCGCAGCAACGTTTATTTCATCGCTACCAAAGGGTTGAACTTACTATAGATGACCTCGCCTTTGAGGGTAAAGGTATTGCGAAAATCCAGACTGAAAAAGGCCAGTTTATAGTTTTTGTACCCAATACCATTCCCGGACAAAGGGTATGGGTGAAAATAATTAAGGCCAAAAGCTCTTTTGCTGAAGCTAAATTAGTGAAGGTACTGGAGAAAAGCCCGCTGGAAACGGAAACTCCCTTCCACCCTATTCCGGGTGCTCCTTATATCACTCTACCCATTGAAGATCAGCACCATTATAAACGCAAGACTACCATAGAGCTTTTCAGACGTATTGGTAAGATCGAAAACGCTGAGGACAGGCTGGATGAGTTTATCCCCTCTCCTTCCCTCTACCATTACCGAAACAAGATGGAGTACTCCTTCTCGGGTGTGGGACACAACCGTGAGAAAGATGAGGATTACGAGGGCTTTGCCCTTGGTTTTAAAAAGCGCGGACAGTGGCTTTCGGTTGAGCCCATGCAAAAGGATTCCGGTCTTTTTGACGAGGAGCTGGAAAACCACATACCGGACATTCAGCGCTTTTTTGAGGATGCCGGACATACAGGATGGCATGGTAAGCATCACACCGGTTTTTGCCGCTTTCTTACTGTAAAACGGTCTTTTAAGAATGATACGCTTTTAGTGAACCTCACCACATCTTCCAGTGAACTGGAACGTTTTGATAAAGCTGGCTTTACCCGCCTGATGAAAGATATATTAGGTGAACGATTAGCGGGATTGCTCCATACCGTAAATGACGACCCCGGGGACCGCCCCAATACCACCGATGGAACCCGGGAGATATTGCACGGAAAGCCGGAGCTTACAGAACATATTTGCGGCCTGCAATTCCGCATAAGCCCGGAGAGCTTTTTTCAGACCAACCCGCAAAGTGCAGAGCGTTTGTATACCAAGGCTTTAGATTACGTCTTTGAAAAAGACCTGGGCGATAAACCGGTGGTTCTGGATCTCTTTTCCGGTACGGGTACCATTACCCAGTTGCTGGCTCAACGTTCTAAGCATAAAACCATCATCGGGGTAGAGATTGTACCCGAAGCGGTGGAAGATGCACGCTCAACGGCTGCACTAAACGGTTTGGATAACCTTGATTTTTACGCCAATGACGTGGGTAAGTTCCTTTTGGAAAACCCGCAGTATAGCGGTAAGATAGGCACCCTTATTATGGATCCTCCCCGGGCTGGTATTGCGCCTAAAACCCTGCGGAAGGTCATTCGCCTTGGTGCCGAACGCATGGTTTATATTTCCTGCAACCCCGCCACCCAGGCCCGTGATATGGTCACGCTCCATGAGTACGGCTATGAATTGAAGAAATACAGCCTGGTAGATCAGTTTCCACATACGGCTCATATTGAAAGTGTGGCCCTGTTTGAGAAAGTTTGAGAGTAAAAAAATAGTACCACATCCGATAGCACCGGTGGTTCTTCCTGCCACACACTAAACCTTACAACAATTGTTCATCAGTCCAGAAAGTTGTTTCAATAATCTAAAGAGAAATCACCAAAACAAACCCTTCTCAGCACCACTGAAAAACCCCTGTCATTTCAGAATATTCTAAATAAAACACCCCCTGAAATTGAAAATTCCAAGGGGCATTTTATTAATACTTTATACTTGGATTTTAACAAGGACTAAAATCGTAATCGTGTGTATTTTCCATCCAAAAAACGTAATGGGTCCGGTGTCCAGTATGCCATCCGTTCACACAGGGACTATATTCCCAATCAGACCAGCCCCAGAATCTTCTTCCGTTGGCTAATGGAGCTCCGCTGCCATTGGCATCTTCCACCACCTTGATAAAATCAAACCCATTTGTAGGAGCATAATTGGGATTATTATCGATCTGTTGATACCGTGTGGTTTCATTCAGACCTATATCAACGGTGGTCATTATAAAATTGGTCCTGTCCACATCCACAAAGTACAAAAAGGCTCCTGAGGCATTATCTACGGCAATATATCCACGGGCTTCTGTACCCACAATAACCTCTGTTACAGCATATTTCATATTCATATCAGCAGTAATTACAGATTTTCCGAACTGGAAGTTCTGGCTGTAGTATGAATTCAGAAAAGTTGTTACAGTCCGTCCGCCTGTATTTTTATTTATGGTTTCCTGCTTAGGTTTTTCCAGTTTGGAGTCTTCCTCCTTAGAGCAGGATGTAAGAGCAATGACAAACAATGACATTGCAAAAAGTAAATACTTGATCTTTTTCATAATTGAGTAGAATTAAATGTTTAAATAGTTGTAGAATTGTTTCAAAACACCGTTAAACATATAAAAAAATCAATTGTAAACATCATAACATACTAAAAATAACTTACTGTATACAAGTGATTTATATAGATAATAGGAATTATTGATAGTCATGATTTTTTTCAATCAGTACTTTATATCAATTTCCTTTCAGAAAAATCACCTCACCATTTAAATGTAGCTTTGAACGTTTGCATATCCGCTTTAGCAGGGCCTAATAGAAAAGAAGTGTCAAAGTGCAAAGATGAACGGTCTACCCTTAGAAAACTTCTTGCTGACACGAGTCTCCAGGTTCATAATCAAAATCCTGACGTTATTGAAACACCCCGGTCCGTATACATTAATCACTAAACACCTTTTCAAACGCATCGTAAGCAGCTTCATGCAGTGCATCTCCATGATCACGTTCAGGGAAATATTCAAAATATAAACGGGCCCCGTTTCCATATTTCCTCTTTAACTTTTTATAAAGCTGCCTGGCATCCTTTTCCATTATCTTACCTTCCTTACCTACACCCACATATATGGATTTTTCAGTTTGTAAAGGCACTGGCTCAAGATCCAAAAGAGATTGGGCATCCCACCATAAGCTGGGGCTGATAATAATATAATTATCAAACATCTCCGGCTTTTTAAACAATATTTCCGCAGCCAATAAACCGCCCAGTGATTGTCCCATAAGAGTACGCGGACCTGAAATGTTATACTGCTCGCTCACCAGAGGCTGTACTTCTTTTTCCAAAAATTGAATAAATGCGGCCGAATATCCGGTAGTGGGATACGCTTCACGATCTTCCTTAATAGTGGTGGGAAAGGTATAATCACGTCTGCGATCTATATTACTTATACCCACCACTATAGTAGGCGGCATTTGCCTTATCCAACTGAATGTATTGAATTGTACCAAGCCGCTGATATGAATAAAATCTTCATCGGCAGAACCATCCAACAGGTAGAGCACAGCATAGGCAGAGTCTTGCGAATAAGACGGAGGCAGGTAGATATTAAGCCTCCTTCTTTCACCTAAAACTCCGGAATCAAATTCCAGGCTTTCGCCAATAGTAAAAGCAGCTTTCTTACGGACTTCCGGAACATTTTGAGCCTTTAAAAAGCTAAAACTGGAAAGTAATAACAGGACAAGGGTGTATTTCATAATTTCAAACCTCCAATTTAAAAACCAATTTTGATAATTTTATGTCAACTTCATATTAAAATATACTCTAAATGTAATCTCCGCGCGGAGCTCTAAATTCCCCTTACCTGGAGGCGCTCAGCTACTTCAAAGTAAAAGTTATGAAAAGCTCCCAATTGCTGTGCTTATCTCTGTGGTGGTGACGAACCAGCTTTTTGAAAGGTGGAAGGGAGAAGAAGCAGGATAAGCTAATCAAGAAGTGTAATTGGCTCACGAAGAGGGTATTTTAGTTTGTGGTAAAACCAAAATACAGGCTTCGGCTCAACCTCTCCTTCTGTAAAAATTTATTTTGGAGGGCAGTAGGATTGTTGTATTAATGGATTTTCGAACTAAAAGGTATCTTCATAAATAAATATTAAGAATATCTATTTATATTTACTTTATTAATCAACCTGCTGTTATGAAAATTACAAAATTCTTTTTAGCTATCGGCTTGTTGCTTCTATTTTTTGCTTGTGAGAAAGATATCATCAACCATTCATCTGCATCTCGAATCAAAAAAGCCACCGTAGACACCTTATCTTATGAAATTTATGATTCAGCTGGGGTCTATGATTATCAAGATCTAAGATCTGAACTCATTGATATTTTTGATGGAACCAGCAGTTATGAAAGTGTACCGGTAAATAAATTTACTTGGTTATTTGAAGGAGGGCTATCGGCACTTTTTCTTGACGACAGCTTATACAATAATGGTGACTCTACTGTAGAGTTCTCACGCGTTGTTACCTTTACCTTAAGCGATGACGAAATTGATAATGATGATTTCGTTACTGAATTTACTACTGAATTTGAGGATATAGAGAACTATCTAAATAATAATTCTACTTGGACTTATTCACTTACAGATGTTCAGTTTTATGCGCTAGGGGTGAATAATCAAATTAAATTGCGTTTCCATACTAGTTTTTTGGTAAACGCTACTAAAAGTTATGTTACTCCTCCTACTGTTCCTTCAGCCTCTATACACAGATATGGAGGAGCTGCAGCTATTTGCGGAGCTATTAATGGAAATGGCGCATGGTGGTTTATTGAACGACAAATAAGATCAGTAATGCCAAAAAAATTAGGAGCTTATGTCAACTTGAAGGCATTTAATTCTGATGGAAGCCGTTTTACTGAATCTTATATTGATGGTACTTTCCTGTTTGGTCAGGCTAATGCATTACATTATCCAAGTCCAGCTCTCCAACTAGATTGTATTTATGACTATATGCAAGATGATTTTGCTCAAGAAATTGTAGATCAAATCTATGATCTTATTAGTAAGCGATATTATTGGGAAGGAGCTGTAAATTTGCATGTTGATAAATTCAATTATTCAAATAATGCATTATGGTACCATAGATTCTCCTTAGGTAATTATATGACTCCTTATGGCCCGTCTTTAACTGCCCCAGACCTTGGTTTGTAATTCTATAATTTTGAAGAATTTCGATTTAGTTTCTCTGTTAACCATTTTAATCTTTCCTTACATAATTTGTGGGCAAGAGGTAAAAAGGGAGTTTAAGAATGAACAGTTCAACAACTCTGATCTTATAGCCTCCGATGGGGAATTCATTTATATGGATTTTGGATCTCACCTTTATTTTAGTGCAGTTCCGGAAACACAATTTTTGTACAAGTTGGATAAAAGTTTAAATTTAATAGACAGCCTAAATCTAACTTCTTTATTTTTAAACCCTGATTCATCAGGAACTTTATACTTTACAGACTTAGAAGTTGATGAATCAGGGTTCATATATACTTTATGTAACCTTATCTACGACCCTCCCAGTGGAGGGAATTGTCGAATTGTAAAAAGTTTATTAGCCCGGTTTAATAGCTCTCTAAAATTACTGGATACCTATTTCATTGATAGAGACTCATTG